>CAIJDY010000160.1 GCA_903819565.1 Candidatus Omnitrophota bacterium
CTCGTGCGCGCTCAGACTGGAGGCTTTGAAAAAAAGCGTGGCCAGCGGGATCAAAACGACAAGGCTTAGGTAGAGAAGCGTCAGACCGAGCGTCAGACTGAATCCCGGAAGGATGTTGCGGGGCTTGATGCTTTTGGAAGCACCCGCAGGGCCCGGATCAGACGGGTTGGTAGATCTCATCGAAACTACCGCCGTCCTTAAAATGGGCCTGCTGGGCTTTTTGCCAGCCGCCGAAGAGTTCGTCGATCGTGAACAGATTAACGGGCGGAAAATCGCTCGCGTATTTCGCGAGGATGGCTTCGGAGCGCGGCCGGTAATGATTCCGGGCCACGATATCCTGTCCTTCGTCCGAGTAGAGATATTCCAGATAGGCTTTCGCGAGCTCCTGGGTTCCGTGACGCGCAACCACCTTATCGACCCAGGTTACGGGAGGTTCCGCGAGGATTGTGACCGAAGGGAGGACGATCTCAAAACGGTCCTTGCCGAGCTGCTGGATGGCAAGCTGGGCTTCGTTCTCCCACGAGATCAGAACGTCCCCGATGCCCCGCTCGACGAACGTGGTCGTCGCGCCGCGAGCGCCGGTATCCAGGATGGGGACATTCTTGAAAAGCGCCCGCACAAAATCCTTGGCCTTGGCTTCGTCGTTATTCCAGCGCTTGAGTGCGTAGCCCCACGCCGCGAGGTAATTCCAGCGTGCGCCGCCCGACGTTTTCGGATTGGGCGTGATGACCGAGACGTCTGGCTTGATCAGGTCCTCCCAGTCCTTGATGGCTTTCGGGTTTCCGTGGCGGACGAGGAAAACGATGGTGGAAGTGTAAGGGGAACTGTTGTGCGGCATGCGCTTTTGCCAGTCCTGCGGGATCAGCGCCGCTTTTTGATAGAGCATGTCAATGTCGTAGGAGAGAGCAAGGGTGACGACGTCCGCTTCTAGGCCGTCGATGACCGCGCGGGCCTGTTTGCCCGAGCCGCCGTGCGACTGATTGATCGTGAGGGTTTCGCCGGTTTTTTCTTTCCAGACCTTGGCGAAAGCCTGGTTGAAATCCTGGTAAAGTTCGCGCGTCGGGTCATAAGAAACGTTTAAAAGCGAAACTTCCTTTTTCTCCGGGGCGGCGAAGGCGAGCGTCCCGCTCTGAACCGCAACAGTTAAAAGTCCTGCCAACAACAACGCTATTCGGAGTTTCATTCTCCACCTCAGGATTTCTGGATAGTTTTTTAAGATCACCAATAGAACCGCGGACATTTCGATGTTCTTCAAGCGGTAAAGGGTCTGTCTGACCAAGGCATTCAACAATTTTAACATTTCTTTCCCGAAAATTATATCATGGCGGGATTTTCAATCCTAGGTCAATTTTCCTGAAGGGTCGGTCCCGAAGTTGTCGCCAGATCAAATTATTTGCCTAATATCCTTCCTTGCCTTTTTGAGTAGGTGTTATAAAATACAGCCTCCTTACGTTCTCTCTAATGTTGTTCAGCGATCGGGCCCAAATATGGAAAACTCATTGGACGGACTCAAGCAGAAGCAAAGAAAATTACTTTATCATTTCGGTGAAACGATCTATGAGCTCTACCGGGCGGAATGCATTGATTTTACGTTCCCTTCCGGCAATGAGGCGCTGGAAAAAGAGACCTCAAAATTATTGAAACTGCTCAACTACATGGATGAGCGCATCCAGAAATTCGAGCAGGCAGATCCCCGGGAAGAGACTGTCCCCGCGGGCGAAGCATCGGTCCCGGAAGTCAAAGCCCCCGTCGCGGAAGAATCGGCGGAAAGTCCCGCGGTAGTGGTCCACTCCGAGGAGGCTCCCCTCGCGGAGAAACAGACGGAAGGTGTCTCCGAATCACCCGAAGAAGAGGGTGAGGAGCTTCGATGGGAGGAATCCGGATCCACCGAGAACGATGAATCTTCATCGACGGCGCCGATTGCCGCGGAATCCGAGTCGGCTCCGGAAATCTTGTCGGAAGGATCGTCGAACGCGTCGTTTGCGGAGGTGCCGGAGGAAGAAACGATTTTTGTACCGGAACCCGAGGCATTTGTACCGGAGACTCCGGTGCCCGAAGAAACTCCCGCGCAAGGAACCGATGCATTGACTTTTCAGGGGCTTCTTGACGGCGTCCGATTCAAGTCGGAGATCGAGCGGCGTGTTTTCGAGGATAATCTGGGCGTGTTGCAAGCCGGAGATGAGAAGGACCGCGTGAGGGCGCTCAAGAACATTTCCCGTCTTGGCGGGAAAGAGACGTTCAAAGACGTCTGCAATCTTGCGATGAAGGACACGGACCCGGCAGTGCGTAGCACCGCGATCAAGCTGATCGGCCGGACGCGCGACCCGGAAAGCGCGGGTCTTTTCAGAGCGGGACTTCAGGACCGGGATGCCGGCGTGCGGATCGCTTCCGTCAAAGGGCTGAGCATGCTGCTTTTGAAAGACTGCGTTCCTTCGATCGAATCGATGCTTCAGGACCCGGACGCGCATGTGCGGGGGATGACCGTGACTTATCTCGGGATCTACGGGGGGGCCGAAGGGATCCGGCTCGCTTCGGAGGCGTGCAAGGATCCGGACTCTTTTGTGCGTAAAAGCCTCGTGGACGTGCTAGCGATCGTAAGGGCGCCGGGAACGATCTCGGTGGTCAAACAACTTCTGGATGATCCGGATGACGGGGTTCGCCGGTCCGCCGCGAACGCCCTGAGCAAATCAAAAGCGGTGGAGACGAAGGGATAACCCAGGGCCGAAACCATGGAAACCGCTAAACAAGATAATCCGGCACAAGACTTATCCGAACCTCAGGCCGAAGGGCCCGTCGCTGAAAGTAGGGCGAAAAAGACTTTCGTCAAAAAGAGCCGTGCGAAAAGGCCCGTCGCGAAGGAGACTGCGGTGAAGACAGCCCCGGCCAAGCCGGCCCGTTCGAAGAACGCCGCCGTCAAGACGGTCACCCCGAAAACGGTCCCTGCGGAAAAAGGCGGGATCTTCGCGAAGGCTTTTCACAGCGCTTTTTTTACGGCCGGGCGTCTGATCTCAAAGACCCAGAAACTGGGAGATCTCAAGAAAACGGTCAAGTGGGAGAAGATCTCCGCGGGAGCCAAGGACGTTTTGGATTCGACGAAACAAGGAGTTGGCAAGATCGGCGGGAGCATCAAAAACGTTGTGACGTCGGAGAAGATCACGGAAGGCGCCAAAAAGGCCTGGGACACGACCAAGACAGGAGTTATCAAAGTCGGCGGGAGTATTAAAAATGTCGTGGAATCTGAGAAGATCACGGAAGGTGCCAAGACGGCCTGGGACACGACCAGGCAGGGAGTCAGCAAGGTCGGCGGGACCCTGAAAAACGCGGTCCCGGTCGAAAAGATCTCCGCGGGAGCCCAGAAGGCTTGGGATTCGACCAAGGAGGGAGTTCGCAAGGTCAGCCGTGGCACCACCGAGGGGCTGGCCCAGATCGGGGAGTCCTTCGCGGCTGGTTATCAATCTTTCGAGACCACGAAGAAGGCCCGCCGTGCCCCGTCGCCCGCGCCGAAGAAAGTACTAACACCTGCGCCGTCAAAAAAGTTAGTATACCCGAGCAAAAAAATTAGTTCACCCGAAGTCAGCGACGCTCCCAGTGTGATAACGGACGACGATCTCGAAAAAGAAGTGGACCAGATCGTCAGGGAGATAGCCCAGATCTGAATACTGCATGACCGAGACCAAGGAACAATCCATTCAAAAGTGCGAGCGTCAGCTTGAAGGCCTCTTCATCCATCTAGGTTCCATCGTTTACGGCAAAGCCGCGGCGGGGGAGATCACCATCCGGATCGATCCGCAGGAAAAGAAATTCCAAAAAGAGCTGGAAGAGCTTTTCCAGAAGGTCCGTGAACACATGCCGCAGCCGCCCGAGCCCGAGGTTGCTGAGCCCGTACCGCCGCAAGCGCCCGTCAACCGGAGAGGTTCTCTCGCGCCTTATGTGGACCTTAACATCGAGCTCCACGAAGCCAAGAAAAAATTCGTGAATTTGCGCGAAGACGTCGACAGCTGCCTTCCGATCGCCTCGCTCCATTTGAGCGGCGAAGATCGGGCCAAGACCGACCAGTTCCTGGACCAGCTTACCAAGGCCGAGAACACCATCAACGTGCTCTTCGAAAAAGTCGCGGGCTCGGTCCGTCAGGTCATGGGCATGAAAAAAGAAGCTATGGATAAGGACGTTGCGAACGCGTACACCGGGATCTCGAATGATGAGAAGAAATTCCTGGGCAAGACCGAAGTCCAGATCCACGACATGGCGCACGGCGTGGGGACTTTGGTCGACGAAGCCAAAACCCTTTTTGAGAGCATCAAGTCCTTTTATGAAAAAGACGCCGCCGTCCGGCTCGAGACCCGTCCGGTCGGAACGGTTGAGCCTGAGGAAGACCCCGGGACGGTTGCAGTCAGCCCGGCGCCGGCGCTCGATGAAGAAGAGATGGACAGTGCGGAGGAAGATGAGGTCGGCGCTCCGGAGATGGTCGCTGAAGAAGATCGCGATGATGCGGGATCGCTCGAACAGCCCGGCGCGGAGGAAGAAGGCGTTGGAGCGCAGGAGATGGTCGATGAAGATGAGGATCGCGATGACGCGGAGACCGGGGTAAGTCCGGAAGCCTCTGAAACGGAAGCGGTCGTTTCGAAGCAGGCGGCGTTCGATGAAAGCATTCTCAGGGCGGCCGAACGCAAGCTCTTGTCCGAACACATCGATGAGAAAGAGCAGTTCCATATATTGATGACCCTGTTCCGCAGCATGGACGCGGAGATCATGGTGGATTTTCTTACCGGTTTTCTCGAGAGGGCGCCGGTGATCGTAAAAATGAACGTGCTGGACCTTGTCACGAAGGTGGACCATCCCGGCCTTGAAAAGGTCTTCGAGAAATTCCTTTCGAGTCCGGAAGCGCTGTTAAGGTTCAAGGGGATCGTCGGGTACGGCAAATTGCGTCCGGAGGTCATGAATTCCCTGATGTTGCGCGCTTCGGGCGATGAGGACCCTTCCATCCGCCGGCTGGCCGCGAATTGTCTCCGTCCCGAGGACGGTCACGCGGAGTTCACCACGATCGTCAAATTGAGCAATGATCCGGAGGATCAGGTGGCGCGCGTGGCGATCCGCAAGCTTGCGACCTGCAGAACGCTCGCTTCGTTTTCCTATCTTATTCCCAAGCTCTGGCACGCCAACCCCAAGATGCGCCGGGAAGCCAACGATGCGCTCAAGCTTTTGACGGGGAAGGATTTCGGCTACCGCGCGACCGCGCCTGAAAAGGAACGGGAACGGGCCGCGAAGGCGTGGGAAAAATTCCTGGTCAAAAATCAGGCGCGTCCGCAATTGTGGGACGAAGGCCGAAAAGGAGCGGAATCATGAACGTGAGCGAAAGAACAGCACAGGTAAAAAAGGGACCGCGGGGGGTTCGCGCCCTTCGGAAGACCTGTGCCGGTTTCGGGAAAAATTTTTCGAAAGGGACAAGCGATATCGCCGACGCGATCCTCGACAAGAGCGTCGCGGAGAAGAAAGAGAAGTTCGCCAAGGTGCGGACGGTGTCGGTGGGCTTTATGAAAGGCCTGCTCTCCGGGCTCAAGGAGGACTTGAGGCAGGTGACATTCGTCGACGTTGTGTCCGATACCTCGTTTGAGATCGGGCGGTTCTCCGCCGCGGTCCAGAACGCTGGCGGAAAACTGTGGAGCCAGATCGCGGACAAACTGGACGAGGACAAAAAGGTCTGATCATTCCTATGGATAACGAAAATACCCCCAAAGCACAGCTCCTCAAGCTGGGTCAAAAACTCTACGCGGGGCTTAGTGACGAGAAGATCGTCCTGGCCTCGGATACCGGAGCGACGGACTTTCAAACTGAGATCGAGCGCGTGACGGCGCTTATCGAATACGTCAGGAACAAGCAAAAGAGCCTGCGACAGTCCCTAAAGTAGCCGACAACTCATGCCGTAACAGTAGGTTACGAGAACGAGAGTCGGAAAAGTAAAGTTGACTCACCTTTAAAAAGGGTTACAATACGACAGGCCAACACCAAAATTTAAAAGCTGGGGTGTGTATGTTCTGTAGTGATAATAAGTCGTTTGGTGCGTGTGTCGCTGATGGGGCGTTGCGTCTATTAGGTTCAGTGACGCGAAATGTTTGCGAAGGTTTTTATTTCTTCGTCCCTTTTCTTCGTCCCTCGGAAGAGATCTTGAGTTCGTCCAGCCGTCCAACGAAGCCTACCGCGCCGTTTGTTAGTACGCACAGCGAGGAAGCCAAGCCCACTATTAAGTTCGAACCGCTTTATAAGCATGCCACTGAGGTAAAAAAGCCGTCTCCGATCAACGCTTTTTTTGACGCGATCAAACCCGCTCCCCGTGAAAAAGTCGAAGAAAAGCCCGTCGCGAAGGCTCCTGTCGAGAAACATCCGGAACCGCAGCCCGTTGAGATCGAGACGGATACTTTCTTTAAAGGGCTTAATTTTCGTAACGCTGGGGAAGCGATGAGCGCGGAGGTTTACGTCAAGGATTTTACGACAGGTTCTCCCAAAATGCGTCGGGAAGCGCTCGCGCAGATCGGTCAGTTGTCGCGTCCTTTGGCCGTTGAGCTTCTGAAGCGGATGACGCGGGGACAAAAAGATGTTCTCATCCAGATGGAGCTCTTGGACGTTCTTTCCGGGTTGAACCATGACGGGAGCCTCGATAAGCAGTTATTCCGGGAATACCTAAAAAGCGAAAATTCCATTTTGCGGTTGGCGGCGGTCCGGGCTTTCTCCAAATATAAAGATGATGAAGGCTTTGATGTGCTCGTTTCCGCGTCGCATGACAGTGATCCCGAGATCCGCAAACGCGCGTTAAGCTCATTGCTGACTTCTTTTGAAAAACGTTCCGTTCCGCTGGTGATGCGGGCGCTGAACGATCCGGACGTCCACGTCCGGAAAACGGCCGCCTCCATTTGCGGCATCCTCCGGGCGAAGCAGGCGATATCGGCGCTCATCTCGTTGCTGGGAGATGCGGAGAGGGATGTCCAGAAAGCTGCGAACGATGCTTTGAAGAAGATCACAGACGAAGATTTTGATTTTACTGCGAGCGGCTCGCAGGTTAATAAGACGGCGGCAATCGAGGCTTGGCGTTTTTGGTGGCGTGATCATCAGTCGGGTTTCGGCCCTTCGCGGCTGAAAGTGGTGGCGGTGAATCCCATCGCGGCGCCCGTTTCGGTGAAGGGGAAGTTGACGTTAGGGCAGCTTTAATTCGGGAAGAACGGTACGGTACCGGGATCCCTGTAAATCAGTTGCAACGCAGTAATTGGAACTAATCAGGAGGAATCACAATGCTAGCAAAAAGCTTGTTGGTGGTTTTGGGCGTGGCCGTGGTCGGATTTGTCGCTTACGAGATCGTGAAAAGGGAAAAACCCGAGTTGCTCGCGAAGGCCAAGAAATCCGTGGCGAACGCCACCGGCGGTTTGACCGATGCGCTTAAGAACGTGAAGTCTTCCTTTATGGAAGGTTACGCCAGCGCGTAAGGGCGCAGGTCGGGCTTTTCGCGCGGTCCGTGGGATTGCGCGCGTTTCTGTATCTATATAAATTAAAGGGATCATGACATGACAACGACCAAGAAAAAGAAGCGTTCCGCAGCGGCCTCAGTGCTGGGCGAGAAGGGGTCCGTTTCGTCGCTGGTGTTGGGCGCGCAGGAATCTTCTCCTGTCACGCCGGACAAAGAGATCAAGAGCAGTTCCGTGCGGGCACGCGTCAAAAAGATCGTGTCTGTCAGAAAGTCGATCTCCGTGAAATCTTCCGCCGCGGCGAGGGCCCCGGCGTTGAGAGAAAGAATCCATAAAGCGCAAGCGCACCGGGGAGTCGTCAGCGATATCTCCTTTAACATCGGAGCTTTCTTCGGAATGATCAAACGGCTCGGCCGGTTAGGACTGGAAAAAATATGAGACGTATCGTAATCGCAAATCAAAAAGGGGGAGTCGCTAAAACCACCACGTCCGTTAATCTGGCCGCGGAACTTGCCCGGTTGGGCTATAAAGTGCTTTTGATCGATATGGACCCGCAGAATTCGGCGACGTCCGCGATCTTCGGTACCAGCAATTTCGAGTACACGGTGTACGATGTTATGGTCAATAAAATGCCGATTTCCCAGGTGGCGCAGCATTCGGACACCTTCGGCATCGACGTGGTGCCGAGCGATATCGGCCTCTCCGGCGCTCCCATGAGGATCTCCGAACAGATCGGCCGCGAAAAAGTGCTCTTTCATTATGTCCGGAACGTGAAGGGGTATGATTTTCTTCTGATCGATGCCCCGCCGTCGCTCGGGCTTCTGACGGTCAACGCCCTGACGGCGTGCAACGAGCTTCTCGTGACCATTTGCCCCGAATTTTTCTCGCTCAAGGGGATCAAGCTTTTGGAGGAGATCGTCGAGAACGTCAGGACCGGTCTGGAGTCCGAGATCGAGATCTGCGGCGTGGTGATCACCCGCTATCGCGAGCGTGTCGTGACCAACGAGGCGAAGAACGCGATCCGGAATTATTTCGGCAATAAAGTGTTCCAGACGATCATTCCGGAGAATATTAAGCTAGAAGAAGCGCATAACGCGCATTTGCCGATCTACAAATACGACGCCAAGTCCAAGGGCGCCGAAGCTTATGCCAACCTCGCTAAAGAAGTCGCTAAAGGCCAATTAAAAAGAAAGGGTGCCGGAAACCATGGAAAAAAGGGAACTCGTAAAAAAGGCCGCTAGAAAGATTGATAACCCGCTCCTTCAGTCGACGCTTAAGCGGCCCGAGGATCGTTTAGGGGCTGCCGTGGCACCGGTGAAGGCGCGCAAGATCGAAGCCCCCGCGCGTCAGGACAAGCAGAAGGTCTACATGTCGCCTGACGAGGAAAAAGCCTCCGTATTTGAGATCATTTCGGACCTCGAAAAGCAACTGGATGCGGCCTATTCCACCAAGGATTCCCAGGAACGCGAGTTGCTGGCTCTTAAAGAAAAGCTGACGCACGTTGACGAGAAGAACGCCTCGCATGAGGCGCAGATCAAGGAACTCAAGCGGGAGCTGCTTTCCCAGAAAGAATTGAGCTCCGAGCTGGAATTTCTCGAAAATGAGCGCCTCGAAGCGATCGAGAAGATCAAGGCGATCGAAGGCGAGCTGGAGCAGAAGGACGCGCAGGTTAAGGAATTCGAAGCCCGCGCCAAGGAACAGTCCAAGGAGATCCAGAGCCGCGATTCGCGCATCGAACAGATCGAGCTCGAGCTCAACAGTACGAACAGGACCGTCCAGACTTTTCAGAACCAGATCTCGCTGCTCGAGGACGAAAAGGAAGAGCTTGCGGCGAAGATCGAAAGTCTCAATGCGGAACTTCAGGAAGTGGGGCAGGAGCGCGAGAAGGCCAAGCAGGAACTCGAAAGGGCGAAGGAAAATATGGATGAGATCCGCCTGATGCTTGCTGAGACGCGCGCGAAAACACGCGAACAATATTATAAGAGCCGCAAAAGCATCCGGCACGAAAAGGCTTAGGCCGTTTCTGCCGGATCGTTAGACTAATACTGTATTTCAATTCATTTGAAGGGTTGACAGTATTGTGCCGTTAGCCCGTAAAATCAAATGGAGAACGGTACTAATTCTAAAAGGAGGGTGATATGCCGAGGTTGGTAAAAGGGCTTGATGTTGGAACAATGAATTTGGTGGGTGCATTGGTCGATGATTCCGGCGAAACGAAAGTAAAATTAATGCGCCACACATTCCTGGATATTGATATTAATCCTTTTACCAAGAACATGCTCACCCAGACCAAGGTCAAATACGTGGAGATCGGAAAAAAGGTCTACGTGCTGGGCGACGCAGCGTTCGAGCTCGCTAACATCATGAACAAGACCGTACGCCGGCCCATGCAGGACGGCGTCATCAGCCCGAACGAAGCGGATGCACTGCCGGTGTTCGCCCTTTTACTCGAAGCCGTTCTCGGAAAACCCCGCGAAAAGGGCGAGATCGTCTATTATTCGATCCCGGCCGATCCGGTGGACGCCAATTTCAATATCGTCTATCACTCCAGCATCATCGAAGGGGCGCTCAAGAATATCGGGTATACATCGAAGCCGATGAACGAAGGACACGCGGTGGTGTTCAGTTCGCTCGCGGACAAAGATTTCACGGGTATCGGCATTTCCTGCGGCGGCGGGATGTTCAATGTTTGCGTTAGCTACAAGTCCATCCCGGCCGTGAGCTTTTCCACGAGCCGCGCGGGGGACTGGATCGACAAGAACGTTGCCCAGGTGCTCGGCATCAAGGTCAACCGCGCCACCGCGATCAAAGAGAAGGGCATCGATATCGCGAAGCCCAAGAGCCGCGAAGAAGAGGCGGTCTGCATCTACTACCGCAACCTCATCAATTACACCCTGAATAACATCGTGGAGAAGTTCAAACGGGCCGAGAACACGCCCAGCTTCCCCGATCCGGTCGACATTGTTTGCGCCGGGGGAACGTCTCTCATCAAGGGATTCGTTGACGTCTTCAAGGACGAACTCAAAAAGGTCGAATTCCCGATCCCCATCAACGACGTTCGATTGGCCGACGATCCGCTTTACGCAACCGCAAAAGGTTGTCTGCTGGCCGGCCTCGCCGAGGCCTCTTAATCCGTTTCATAAGGAAGGCCCGCCGTGCGATCGATTGCAGCGCCAGTGGCGGGCGGGGCTTTAAACGACTATGAGCGAGCAAGGTGACCAGGAACTTCCCGATGATGAACTCGACAAGGCCCGGGAGCGGTTGCAAAAACTCTACCAGAAAGTTCGCTCCTACGGTAAGGGAAGTCATCCCGGCGGTTCCGAAGTAGAAAGCAGTTCTTTATCCTCCCCCGCAACGGCCGCGGAAGATGTCCCGCTCGAAGAGATCCGCGACAAGCTTTCCGCCATTAATTCCTATTTCAAAGACAGGCTCGCCGGGCGCAGGGCGCGGCCGCCGGTTTTCGAATCGCCGGCCCCTGAGCCGCCCGTTCCGGAACCGGTGGAGCCCGAGCCTCCTCAGCGCGCCAAGATCGCGCTTCCGCCCCAGGAAAAAGTTAAGAAGGTGAAGCCGCCACCCGCACGGGAGGCCCCGCAGCCGCAAAAAGTCGAAGCTCCCAGCGCCAAAGTGATCCCGACGATTTTGACGCCCGCAAAGAACGCCAAGGGAGAACGCATCAAGCTGGGGGTCGGCCTCGATCTGGGAACTTCCTCGATCATCGCCTCGCGCGAAAATGACGAGAACCGTGTCGTCTCCAGGATCGAGCGGAACGTCTTCCTGGGGGTCCGGAGCGATGAAACGACCAAGGGCCTTCTCGCGAAACTCAATATCAAATATGCCGCGACCGCCCAGAAGCTTTATGTGCTCGGGGACATGGCGCTAGAACTCTCCCATATTTTTAACCGCGAGGGCCAGCGGCCCATGAGCATCGGTATCTTGAACCCGGGCGAGATGGAGTCCTTACCGATCATTAAACTGCTCGTTCAGAACGTGCTCTGGCCGCCGCGTACCGAGAACGAGGTCTGCTGTTTTTCCGTTCCGGCCAAGATCATGGAAAGCGACGCCGACACGATCTATCACCGCGGCGTCTTCGAGCGGATCCTGACGGAAGTGGGGTTCAAGGCCATCGTGGTGGATGAAGGTTATGCTGTGGTCTTGGCGGAATTAGCCGATAAAGATTTTACAGGCATCGGCATCTCTTGCGGGGCAGGACTGGTCAACGTTTGCGCCTCTTTCAAGTCCATGCCGGTCCTTTCGTTCGCGGTGGGCCGCGGGGGGGACTGGATCGACAAGAACGCGGCGACGGCTCTGGGGATCGTCTCGAGCAACGTCATGGCGATCAAGGAGCAGGGCATTAGTCTCGTGAAGCCTGTGACCCGCGAAGAAGAGGCGATCGCGATCTATTACAGAAGTTACGTACGGTACTTTTTGGAAAGCATTGCCCGGCAGTTCTCGGTGCGGGGGACCGCGCCGCAATTTACCAAGCCCGTGGACATCGTTCTGGCGGGAGGTTCGAGCTTGCCGGGAGGTTTTCTCGACGTGGTGAAGGATGAGCTCAAGAGGATCGATCTCGGGGTCCCCGTGGGGAGTATTTCCCGGGCCGAAGAGCCCCTTTTGAGCGTTTCGCGGGGCTGTCTCTTTCAAGCGATGAACACGGCCATGGGCGGAGAAGCGGAAGCCTAGGGCGGCGGTGTTTTGCGGGAGTGCGTGATGAAGGATCCGGGAACCGACATAGCGGAGCGCGTCGAAGAGATCAGCCGTTTCCAGACGGAAGCGAAGGCGAAGCTCCGGGACCTTGACGTCGAATTGGGGGAATGGTTCGCCGCGATCTGCGACGCGAACATCCTGCTGGGCGAAAAATTGAAATCACGGAACGCTCGCGCGGCCCGTACGCAGGTGGCGGCACCGGCCGCTCCCGTGGTGCCGGTCGTTCCCGCGGCGCCGCTTGCACCGGCGGCTCCCGTGACGGTCGGTCAAAATCAGCCCACGGGTGAGGATTACAAGGCGTCGATCGAGAAGCTGCTCCAGGGATCCATCGACGCTCTCGGCGATAAGCTGTCCGACAAGATCCTGGGGATGCTCAAGGACCTGAGGACGATGTCCGGTCCCGTTCGCGAAGCCAAGATGTCGGAGATCTGGTCGACCGCGCAGAGCGAGCACGTGGACCTTGCGGGGATGTTCCTGCATGAGAAGGTCGAAAGCAATCTGGGGTCGGAAGGTCTCAAGATCGAAGAGAAGAAGACCCAGGGGATCGGTTCGATCCTGGACAAATTGAAAAAAATGAAGGGCGGCACATGATAGACCTCCTTCTGAATAATCTGGACCTGATCATCGGCGGCGTGATCTGCGGACTTTTTTTCATGCTCGGGGCCTTTATGAGCACGGTCCGCGGCGAAAAACGCCACTTCAAGGTCCAGGAACGGCAGATGCGGGAAGAAATCATCGTCGCCAAAAAATCAGGGGGCCGCTCGACCGAAGACACCGCCGAACTCGGGCGCCTGCGCGCCGAAGTGACCAGTCAGCTTGAGTCGTTGAAGCAAAAAGACCACGAGATCGAGCAGCTCCTCGAGCAATTGAACCGCGCGGCGGAGGGCCATCGCAAGCTTGAAGCACAGCGCGGGGATTCTTCCGACGAGAATATCGAGCTCGGCCGCCTGCGTGCCGAGGTCACCGGTCAGTTCGAGTCGCTGAAACAAAAAGACGACGAGATCGAAAAGCTTATCGAGCAGCTGAACCGCGCGTCGGAGGACCACCGCAAGCTTGAGTCGCAGCGGGGCGGACCGGGAGGGGACAACGTGGAGCTCGGCCGCCTGCGTGCCGAAGTTGCCGGCCAGATCGAGGCGCTGAAACAAAAGGATCATGAGATCGAAAGGCTCGTCGAGCAGCTGAACCACGCGCAGGAGGACCATCGGAAGCTTGAAGCGCAGTTCGGCGAAACCTTCGGCGAGAAAGGCGAACTCGGGCGTTCGCGGGCGGAACTGAACGCCAAGATCGAGGAGGTGTCGGCCAAGGAGCAGCAGCTTGCCCGGCTCCAGGAGGAGCGCCGCGGCGTCGAGGAAAAGGCTGCCCGGGCTGAAAAGATCCTCGCCGATTTCGGCCAGTTCGACGAGAACATTCACGACCAGATGAAGCATTTTTACGATATTGAACAGCGTATCCGCGAGATCAAGATCAAATTGCGGGTCCTGACCGAAAAGGCGAAAGAAGGTGTGGAAGTGATCGCCGCGTTCGCTGAAGGGAAGGAGTTCGAGGAATTCCGTAAATCCGTCCACCTGGACGAAATGACGCAGCGGTACGAAGACCAGATCAAGGACATCGACAGCAGGACACCGTAAGGGGGAAGACCATGATTTTTAATGAATTCTTAACATTGAAGATGAAAGATCTGATGATGAAGAACGTGGTGACCGTGACGACGACCCAGAAGGTCTGGGACGCGGTCCAGGCCATGGTGAAGAACGATATCGGCTCCGTGGTGGTCCTGGACGAAAAAAACGGGGAAGTCGTGGGCATTCTTACTGAACGGGACCTGATGACGCGTGTCGTCGCCAAGGACCTGGACACCAAGACGACGGATGCGCGGGACGCGATGACGGAAGTTCCCGCGACGCTGACGTCCAACATGCCTATCGTCCAGATCTTCTCGTTGTTCAGAGCGCAGAATTTCCGCCACGTTCCGATCGTGGACAAAGGAAAGCTCGTCGGGATCGTTTCCATCAAGGATATCTTTAAATTGATGCACAAGGTCATTGGGGAAGCCCTTTTCGGAGAGGGAAAATAGCGGGACTTTTTTCACGAAGATCGTTGCGGGCACGGCAGACGCGGAGCGAATGGGGATGACCGTGATAGCTTGCAATGCCGCCGGAGATGAACACCCGTGCGGGACGAGGCCTTATGGACACGGACTACTATAAAATCCTGGAAGTACACCCCGAAGCAGGGATCGAAGTCATCGAAAAAGCCTACCGGGCTCTCGCTGTCCGCTATCATCCCGACAAACACCTTCCTTCCCGTAAACGCTGGGCCGAAGAAAAATTCAAGGAGCTTTCAGCGGCCTATTCCGTCCTGAAGGATCCCGCCCAGCGGCGCGACTATGACCGCCAGTGGCGCCACGCGCAGAGGACGTCCGCGTCAGCCTCTTCAGCGGGTTCTTCTCCGGCCGCCCACGACGGGCACAACGAGGAAGCCTATTTTCATTACCGCATGGGGCTGGCCGCGCTGGCCAAAGCCCAAAAGGCCACGGGACTGGACATTCTCCTCGGCAAGGCGGAATCCGAACTGGAAAAAGCCAAGGAGTCTTTTGAGAACGTGGTTCGCCGTTATCCCGAAAGCAAATACGCGGAAGAGGCGTATTACCGCTGGCTCAAGATCCTGAATGAAACGCCCGACCATAGCGAGGCTTTTCTCAGGAAGCTCGAGGAACGTTTCGAGGCCTTCGAGGAAAAGTTCCCCTCCGGGTCATGGACGGCGGAGGTCAAGCTGGAATTCGCCCGCTTCCGCCTTTTGAAGCAAAAAGACATCCGCGAAACCAAAAAGATCCTTCATTTTCTGACCACCTATTACGACGATTCTCCGCTGATGCGGGAGGCCCGGGCCCTCGGCGAGTACCTGCAGGGAGTGGACAAGAAACCCGCCGGCCGCAGGGAAAGAGTGCATGGCTAGTACCTGCAACCTTCGTTTCCACAACAAGGCAAGCGCTGTATCGTCGACCCCTGAAAACAAATGCTGAACGGAGATAAAGCGGTTTTGATCGCGGGTGCGGCGCTGGCCGCCGCGGCGGGGCTTTTGGCCGGAGTTGTGCTTGGAGCTTGGCTCGGACGTCTTGGGGCCCTTGAGGTGTTGCGGACCCTCTTAAGATTGCCGTTGACCGTTCTCCGGTCACCGGGACAGCTCATGAACCGGTGGAAAACGTGGGGGGAGTGGCGCGCCCGCCGGAAGATCGAACAGATACGCTTTCGCAATCAGATAAAGGAATTGAGGGGAAAAGTCGCTTCTTACCAGAACGAGATCCGCAAGACCCGGGCCGAGATCCGGCGGACACGGTGGCAGTTCCGGGAGCCGGAGCCCCCGAGGGAATAGATAAACAGGACGCCGTCCGCAGGGAGGGGTTAGGTAAATAGGGAGTTGAGGGTTAACCTCTCCCTGCGGACGGCGTCCCGTTTCACGTTTCATAATTCTGGAGTAAACAAACGCGTGAGCGATCAATGAAAATAAAAATAAAGTTCATGATGACGATCTCGGTCATCTTGTTAGCGGGCGCCGTTCTCATGATGGTCTGGTCGTACTATTCCGCGTACAAAAATACGCTGAAACATACGATCCACGATGACGCGGTCCTTTCCGGCGCTATCCATGAATCGGTCAAGGTCTTCATGAATACCGGCCAGCAGGAGAGCCTGGACGCTTATTTAGAGAAGGCGCGCAAGATACCGTCGGTCTGTGAAGTCAGGGTAATACGGTCGGAGGCGCTTGAAAAAGAGTTGGGCCCCAAAGAGGGCGCGCGCGCGGTCGACGCCCTTGACCGGCAGGTTTTACGGAGCGGCCGCGAGATCAGCAGGGAAACTTATGCGGGACGCGCACGGGCGATCCGGCTCGTTCATCCGATCCTCGCCGAAGAATCCTGCCGGGCCTGTCATACAGGTTTTAATAATGGTGATGTGATCGCGGCCCTGAGCACGACGCTTGAATTTCAGGAGAGCCTTGATCTGATGGTCCGGGACCTTATCCGGACGGGTTTTCTCCAGTTTCTGGTCATCCTGCTTATTATTGGTGCCATTTTCAGGATGTTCGACCGTTTTATCATGAAACCCGTCATGGTGATCGGGGATTATGTCAAAAAAGTGGGCAGCGGGGACCTGACGACTGCGATCGACATAAGAAGAAAAGGCGATAAAGTGTTTTTGTCTTCGAACCAAGAAGCGGTCTCGTTCGATCCTCATGATGAGATCGGGGAGCTGGCCCTCGCTTTCAACAGGATGTCCCGGGACCTTCAAAAAACGACCGTTTCGTTAGGGGACCTGCACAAAGAGGCCGAGGAGCGCAAAAAAGCGGAAGATTCCACCCGGGTGAGTCAGGAGCGGTTCCGGATGATCTTTGAACGATCCGCGGCGGCGATCATGCTGACCGATGATCATGAGCACGTTGTCTCCTGGAACAAATTCACCGAAGATCTTCTGGGAATGAAGCGCGATGACATCTCCCTGAGGCCGGTCAGTTCTTTTTACCCCCCGGAGGAATGGCGGAAGATCCGTTCTCTCGATATCCGCAAGACGGGGGTGATCGAACATCTGGAAACCGTCATGCTTCGGAAAGACGGGAGCCGGGTCGACGTCGATATTTCCATCAGCGTTATTAAGGA
>CAIJDY010000161.1 GCA_903819565.1 Candidatus Omnitrophota bacterium
ACACTTTGCCGGCCGCGAAGCCATGAATATTGAAAATCTCGGCATCGCGATCATCGATCAGCTTGTCGCCAAAGGAATGGTGAAAGACCTGGCAGACCTGTATTCCCTGAAGGTCACGGACGTCGAGGCGCTCGAGAGGATGGGCGAGAAATCCGCGAACAATCTGATCGAGGGGATTGCCGCAAGCAAAAAGCCGCCGCTTTCGAGGCTGATCTTCGCGCTCGGCATCCTGGACGTCGGCGTGCACACGGCGTTCATCTTGGCGGCGAAATTCAAAAGTCTGAAGCACCTCGCCGCGGCGGACATGGAAGCGCTCGAAAGCATCCGCGAGATCGGTCCCGTGACCGCGGCGTCGATCCACCACTTTTTCCGGCAGGAAGCGACCCGGAAACTTTTGAAGGGGCTGGAGGACGCCGGCGTCAGGATGGACCTGGTCGAAAAGATCGCGGAGGATACGCCCTTTCGCGGAAAAACGATCGTTCTGACGGGCACGCTTGAATCGATGGAACGGCCGGCGGCCGAGGCGCTTCTGCGCAAGCTCGGCGCCCATCCTTCTGGAAGCGTCAGTAAAAAAACCGACATCCTCGTCGCAGGGCCCGGCGCGGGGTCCAAACTGGCGAAGGCCCGGGAACTCGGCGTGACGGTTTGGGACGAGAAACAGTTCCTGGTGGCATTGGAACAAGCGGGGATAAGCGGCCGATGAAGATCACGGTCTTTAACGGAAGCCCGCAAGCGGAAAACAGCAACACGAACGTGATGGTCGAAGCGTTCCTCGAGGGGGCCCGCAAAGGCGGGGCGAAGACCGAAAATATTTTTCTCACGCATAAAAAGATCCACCCTTGCGTTGCCTGTTATTGCTGCTGGCTCAAAACTCCGGGAAAATGCGCCATTCAGGACGATATGGCGGAATTACTCCAAAAATGTTATGCCTCCGACCTCGTGATCTTCGCGACGCCTCTTTACGTGGACAACGTTACGGGGATCATGAAGCATTTCATGGACCGAACGATCCCGGCGGCGGAACCTTTTTTCGAGAAGGACGTGGGGGGCGAATGCCGGCACAAGATCACCTCGAAAGTCCCGAAGATCATGGTGATCTCCAATGGCGGGTTTCCCGAGCAAAGCCATTTCCAGGTCCTGAAACTGCTCTTCCGGCGCATCGCCCGGAACATGGGCACGGAGCTTATTGCCGAGATCTATCGCGGCGGCGGCGCGATCCTGACGACGAAATCATCCTTGTTATGGCTTCCGCTCCGGCGTTATCGGGCTCTGTTGGTGAAGGCCGGTGAAGGGGTCGTCAAGGACGGAAAGATATCCGATGGCCTGCAGCGGGAACTGGAGAAACCTATCATTCCGGAATCCCGGTACATCAAAGGTGCTGAAATTTATTTCAGGAAAGCTCTTAAAAAGATCACCCGCTAGGGAGTCCTGCGACCCCCGGATGTTCCATGGAAGTCCCGGCGGGTATTCTCCAGTCCTGCGTCCCAATAGCCGATAACCTACCTATGGATACGTCTACCTTCACTCCGGAAAAACCCGTCGTCAAGAGCGGGTTCCTTTTCGAAGATTTCCTGAATTATCTTTCCGTGGAAAAAGGGCTCGCGACGAACACGCTCGAAGCCTACCGTCAAGACCTCGCGCGTTACCGGGCCTTCCTTGAAAAAGAGAAAGCTTACGATTGGCAGAAAGTCACGCGGACCCATATCCTGAAATACCTGGGTGCGGAAGGAAAACGCGGGCTGGAATCCTCTTCGATCGCGCGGGGTCTCGTCTCGATCAAGCTTTTCCACCGTTTTCTTACCAAAGAGCGCCACGTCGCAAACGACGTCACGAGCGTCCTGGAGTCTCCGAAGCTCTGGAAAAAACTGCCGCATTTCCTGACCTCGCCGGAAATGGAATCGATCCTCAAAATGCCGGACGTCAAAACGGCGACCGGCATCCGCGATCTGGCACTGCTGGAGTGTTTGTACGCGACCGGCATGCGGGTCTCGGAGATCACCGAGATCCCGCTGGAGAATATTTACTTAGACAACCATTTCATCAAATGTCGCGGGAAAGGGGACAAGGAACGGCTCGTCCCGCTTGGGAGTAAAGCCGTGGAGGCGTGCCAGAATTATCTTAAGAAAGTACGTTCCAAAATGAAGGCGAAGACGGGCCATTTTTTTCTCGGGCATCGCGGAGAGGGCCTCACGCGCCAATTTGTCTGGCAAATGATCAAGAAATACGCGCGGCTCGCGGGCATCACCAAGATCATCACGCCGCACACGTTCCGTCATTCGTTCGCGACCCATCTTTTGGAACGCGGCGCCGATCTCCGTGTGGTTCAGGAACTTTTGGGACATTCGGACATTGCGACCACACAGATCTATACGCATGTTTCCGGCAACCGTCTGAAATCTGTCCACGCAAAATTCCATCCGCGAGGATAAATCTAATTAAGACGAATTATGAAGTTTCTTTTTCAAAAAATTGCGGTCACTGGGGGGGTATACTTTCCCTGAAAGCTTTTGCATAACAGCGATCGTCATGAAAGATCGGAGCGATAGCGTTGTCACCTCTTAGAAGCACTCAGGCGGCCGAAGAAGAGCCTCTCAAGAAAGCGCGGGGCGGCACGCC
Source organism: Candidatus Omnitrophota bacterium (assembly GCA_903819565.1). Classification (GTDB taxonomy): domain Bacteria; phylum Omnitrophota; class Omnitrophia; order Omnitrophales; family Aquincolibacteriaceae; genus Pegaeibacterium. Next base: position 2,617 of record CAIJDY010000161.1, read on the forward strand.
GTTAAAAGTTATCGCGCCTACCTCATGGATCGTGCTGGCGGTCGGGCTGATCATCACCGTCGTCGCGACCCTGAGTATGGAATCCGTCTTGGATAGGGTCGCGAAACTGGATTTTGACGTTCAATGCAATGAGATCCGCAGCATTATTAAAAACAGGATCGATGACCATGCGCGCATTTTGATGAGCGGCGCGGGATTTTTTGATGCCGATGAGGGGGTCACGCGTGAGGAGTGGCGGATCTTTACCCAGCGGCAGAAGGTAGAAAAGCAGCTTCCGGGTATTCAGGGCATCGGCTTTTCGCTATTGATACCGCGTGCTGAATTGCCCCGGCACATCCAGGAGATCCGCAGCCAGGGTTTTCCGGAGTATAACGTTCGACCAGGGGGAGACCGGGAGACCTATTCTTCCATCATCTACCTGGAACCGTTCTCCGGCCGTAACTTGCGGGCCTTCGGCTACGACATGTTCTCGGAACCGGTGCGTCGGAAAGCCATGGAACAGGCGCGCGATACGGACGCCGCGACGCTCTCCGGCAAGGTGGTTCTCGTTCAGGAAACGGATGAGGAAGTTCAGGCCGGCACTTTGATGTATGTTCCGGTTTACCGCAAAGGCATGCCCATCGAAACGGTGGAGCAGCGTCGCGCCGCCATCTACGGCTGGGTCTACAGTCCCTACCGGATGACCGACCTGATGCGGGGGATCCTTGGCGGACACAACCTGGGAAAAAGTGAATATCTTCACTTGCAGGTCTTCGATGGCGCGCCCTCGCGGGAGAATTTGCTCTATGGAAATATCTCCGCGGGGAACGGAAGCCCGCGCTTTTCGCGGCAGATCCCGATGGATTTTAACGGGCACCGCTGGACCCTGCGCTTTTCGCAAATGGGCGGCGGGTTCATGGCTGTGGAATACATCCCGGTATGGCTCTCGCTGACCGGCGGATCGATCATTGCGTTCCTGCTGTTCTTCTTGGTGCGCGCTTTGCAGAACACCCGTAACGAAGCGATGCGGATAGCGGATGAACTGACCATCGAATTACGGGAGAGCGAGGTGAAGCACCGCCTCCTGATCGAGAACAGCCACGATATTATTTATATGCTCAACGCGGAGGGGGTATTTACTTTCGTTTCCCCCGCCTGGACTGCGCTCCTCGGACATCCGCTGACCGAGGTCGTCGGCCAATCCTTCAAGCGATTCGTCCATGCGGAAGATATTCCTGCGTGCTTAGTTTGGCTGAAAAAAGTGATCGAAATGGGACAACGGCAAGAAGGCATCGAATACCGCGTGCGGCATGCCGACGGGGCCTGGTATTGGCACACCTCAAGCGCGGTTCCTTTGAGAGACGAAACCGGCAGCGTCGTGGGCTTTGAGGGCACCGCCCGTGACATCACCGAGCGTAAAAAAGCAGAAGAGGCGCTGCGTCAAGCCGGCGAACGCTTGACGCTGGCGGTGCGCGCCGGCGGCGTGGGGATCTGGGACTACGATGTCGTCAATAATACACTGATCTGGGATGACCAGATGTATCGCCTCTACGGGATCACCGCGAAAACATTCGGCGGTGCCTACGAGGCGTGGCAGGCGGGGGTCCATCCGGAAGACCGGCGGAGTGGCGATGAGGAGCTTCAGAGGGCATTGCGCGGTGAAAAGGAATTCGACACGGAGTTTCGCGTCCTCTGGCCAGATCGGAAGAGCGTCGTGTAGGGAAAGAGTGTCTTCGCCTGTGTAGATCTC
>CAIJDY010000162.1 GCA_903819565.1 Candidatus Omnitrophota bacterium
ATGGTCTGGATCGACATGGAGATGACGGGGCTGGATCCGGAGAAGGAAAGGATCATCGAGATCGCGACCGTGATCACGGACGGGAATTTGAACGTGCTCGCGGAGGGACCGGACCTGGTGATCCATCAGCCCGCGAATATTCTTAAGGGGATGGATGAATGGAATCAAAAGCATCATGCGAAGTCGGGCCTGATCGAGGCGGTCCGGGAATCCATTATGACCGTCAAGCGGGCCGAGGATTTGACGCTGGAGATCGTTAAGGAATTCTGCAATCCTAAAAAGGCGCCGCTTTGCGGGAACAGCGTCCATCACGACCGTCGTTTCCTCGCGCGCTACATGCCCAAACTGGAGGACTACCTTCATTACCGGCACGTGGATGTTAGCACGCTCAAGGCGCTCATCGCGCGCTGGTACCCGAAGGATAAGGACAAGGTTCCGCCCAAAGGGAAATCTCACCGGGCCTTGGCGGACATTCGGGAATCCATCGAGGAATTGAAGTTCTACCGGGAACGTTATTTCAAGTGAACAAAACCATAGGAGAAAAGGATGAAGAACATCATTGTCGCATCGATCGTCGCGATTGCCCTGATCGTCTCGGCACTTCTTGTGAAAAGCGGTTTTGAGAATTCCAAGAAGGGAAGGCCCACGGACGCTTATTCACTTTACGGGTACGAGGGGGTTTTGTACCGGCTGAACCATGTGAGCGGCCGGATGGACGTGCTTGTGCCGAGCAATGAAGCCGCACTTCTTTTCCCGGTCGGCCAGATCCAGTTGCCTCGTCCCGAAGATAAATTGACCGATGAACAAAAAGCGAGTTTTTCACAGAATATTAAAACGCTCTCTCAATACATTCAATCCGAACGCGCACGAAGCCTCGGACTGAAAGTGGAAGCCGCTCCGGTAAAAGAGGCGAAATAACCGCGACGCTTGCGCGGAACGGAGAACCCGCGGGGTGCCGCCCGGCCGCGATGATCTCAGGATAGGGAATTTCCGATGACCCGAAAAATGGCACAGAACATTATTGCGCTTGTGTACGACTTTGACGGAACGCTCTCGCCCGGCAACATGCAGGAAGAGACGATCTTCAGGGCGTACGGGATCGATAAGAATAAGTTCTGGGCGAAATCCCAGGCGCTCGTGCGGGAGCGCGGTTACGAGCAGACCCTGGCTTACCTGAGGCTTTTGATCGACGACCCGGTTTTCAGGAAAAAACCTCTCCGGAAGGCGAACCTTAAAAAACTTGCCTGTCACGTTCCCTACTACCCGGGCGTCGCAGAAGGGTACTTCGATCAGCTCGAGGATTTCATGAAGACGATCCCGGAAGTTGCCGAGTGCGGGATCAAGCTCGAGCATTACATCATTTCCAGCGGTCTGAAAGAGATCCTGGAGGGAACCAGCATCCGGAAGTATTTCAAACAGATCTACGCCTGCGAATATGATTGCCGGGGCGGCCGGCCCGTTTTTCCGAAGCTGGTCATCAATGATACCAATAAAACCCAATTTCTTTTCCGCATCAATAAGGGGAAGTTCAAGCTGAGTGAAAGCATCAACCAGCACATGCCGGAGGAGGAACGGCGTATCCCGTTCCGTAACATGATCTATATTGGAGACGGGATCACGGACGTGCCGTCCATGACGGTGATGCGGAAGACCGGGGGGAACGCGATCGCAGTCTACGATCCCGCGCGCCCCGTTCCGCAGGAAGTCAAAAAAATGGTCGCGGAGAAGCGGGCCGAACATTTCGCGCCGGCGGATTTCCGGCCGGACAAACTCCTGGTGAAGATCCTTCACCGGACGCTTAAAAAGCTCATCTACTCCATCGCGTACCGCTCTTCGTCGGACCGTTCGTCGGATTGGGTCCAGAGGCATATGTAAGGGAAGTCCGGGACTTTTTTCGACCTTGTATTTCCTGCCTCCTAACGGCTCGCTTCCTTGAATCCGTGGATAAGGGCGAGCATTTCCTTTAAAGTGGTGGCCCGGTTTATCTTTTCTCTAAGAGAAGACACGTTCGGACAGCCTTTGAAATACCAACAGACGATCTTCCGTGACTGGAGCACACCGATTTTTTCGCCTTCATATTTTACTTCCAGACGGATGTGTTTGAGTACGGTTTCCTTTTTTTCTTCAAAAAGTACCGGGGTATCTTTTTTGCCTGCGAGGAGGCGATGGATCCCGCGATAGATCCAGGGATTGCCCAGCGCGCCGCGGCCGATCGAAACGCCGTCGCAGCCCGTGGTCTCCATCATGCGGAGGGCGTCTTCGGGATTGAAAATATCGCCATTGCCGAAGACCGGGATCCGGAGCTCTTTTTTGACGAGCCGGATAACGTCCCAGTCCGCATTTCCGGTGTAGCCTTGAAGGCGCGTGCGGCCGTGAACGGTGACCGCGGAAATGCCGAGGTCCTCCGCGATGGCGGCGATTCGGAGCGCTTCTTTGCCGCTGGGATCTTCAAAACCGGAACGCATTTTGACCGTGACCGGGGTTTTTTTTACATTTTGCATGACACTTTGAAGCATCCTCTTCGCGACGTCCGGTTCAAGCAAAAGGGCCGCTCCCGCTCCCAAGCTTGTGATCTTGCGGACAGGGCAGCCAAAATTCAGGTCGATCACGTCGAATTTCATGGCTTCGACCATGCCGGCGGCTTTTCCCATGGAGGCCGGACAGTGACCGACGAGCTGCACGCCGAGGGGCTTATCGCCGCGGACCTTCCGGAGGAGCAGGGAGGTTTTCCTGTTGCCGCGGGCCAGCGCTTCCGCGGAGACCATTTCCGTGAAGGCCAGTTCCAGGCCGTGATCCCGGGCGATGAGACGGAAGGCGATGTCGGTGCAACCGGCCATGGGGGATTGGAGGACGGGTGTTTTCAGGACGAGTGATCTTAACCGGATCATGCCGTGGCGACTCCTAATAACGATGGCTTGACGTTACGCAGTACTAGAATTTTGCCCAAGTCAGGGTATAATACCCTAAATCATTTTAGGCTGAAGTGAAAATTTAAACGAAAGGCTGTTCTTATGGTATCGAATGATATGGGGTTTTCGAATCCCTCCGATGATTGGAGCGTCATTCTGCAGTCCTATTCGCCGAAATTAAAAAAAGAACTGGTCAGGCGCATTACCGAGATCTTTGAGCTGGAAAAAAAGGACGCCGAACAAGCCCTTGCGAACACCCCTCTCATTCTTTTGGACAACCTGTCCTTCGGGATGGCCGCGAGGATTAAGAATTTTTTTCAGAAGCTTGGGGCCGTCGTTGAAACGACCAATCACGAAATGATCAAAAAGAACTGTTTCCAGGTTCTGTGGCCGGAAACCCCCGATCTCTCTTTCTTTTTGAAGGAAGAGACCAAACCCGCAGCCAAAGAGGCCGTTCAGGAGACTCCCTCAAAAACTTTTAAAGAACCGCGCCTTCCCGAGGTTCTTCCATCCGAGATCCCGGAAAAAGAGGCGGCCCGCGGGGTCATATTTCGGGCGAGCCAGCCGGCTCCGGCGGAGCCGGAGGCGACACCTTCCGTGAAGGATGCCGACGGTTGGGAAAAGTTGATGAAGGATCCGGAGCCGCCACGAACCCCGAAGACCGACGACGGCTGGGAAAAACTGGCCAAGGGCCCGGTGTTGCCGCAAGCCCCGAAAGCGGATGATGCATGGGAAACACTGGACAAAGGGCCGGCGTTGCCGCATGCCCCGAAGGCGGATGACGGTTGGGAAAAAAGGGCGAAAGAGCTTTCTAAAAAGCTCGAGAGTTTCCAGGAAGAAAAGAAAAAAGTGAACGAAGATGTTGTGCTGAAGGCCGTCGAAAAAGTGAAAAACGATTTTGGACGTCTGAAGGAAACCGAGAAACCCAAAAGAGATGAAACTGCCCCCGTCACGCCGGACAGCGTTCCCACGCGTGCGCCGGAAGCCGCATTGGATCCTGAAAATGCGGATTGGCGTTCAAAAGCCTTGCTTTTGAGTGACCGCGTGCGTGATCTCGAGAATGATCTTGCCGATTCCAAAGAAGCGCTGGTGAAGGAAGTTGAGATGTGGCGTTCCAAGACGGCCTCCGCAGAAGGACGCGCGCGCGACCTGGAAGCGGACCTGGCCCAGAAGTCGCAAGAAGTCGAAAGGATAGCCCGTGAAAAAGAGGAGCTGGGTCATCAGGAGGGGAGGGCGAAGGACCTGGAGCTCCAACTCGAAACGCTTCGTCAAGGGCTTACAGAAAAGACGAATCTTGCCGCGGAGAAGGAAAACAGCCTCGCGGAACTTCAGGACCAGGTGAAAGAGTGGACGGGGAAAGCGCAGGAACGTGAAAGGGCTCTCGAAGAAAAAGAAAACAGTCTTGCCTCCCTTCGCGACCAGCTGAAGGATTGGACGGATAAAGCCCAGGCGGCCGAAAACACGCTTTCGGAGCGGGACAGTGCCCTGCGGGCCGTTCAAAATGAGCTTGAAACATTACGGGAACGCGAAAAAGAACTGCTCCAGAAGGCCGATTCACTCCAGGGGACCGTGAAGGCCATGGGCGAGGACCTGCTGGACCGGGATGAGTCGCTGAAGGCCCGTGATGAGGCATTGGCCGCGTTCGAAAGACAGATTGCGGAATTTGCCACCACCATCCGCGAACTGGAGCCGATCCGCCAGGAACACGCGCAGTTGTCTCATGAACGCGGAACCATCCGTAAAGAATATGAAACGAAGATCGCGGATCTGGAAGTTCGTTCCGCGAAGATCGAAGATGATAATCGCCGCTATCGCAGCCGCACGGACCGGAAGGTCGCGGCAGCCACGCGGGAACTGGGAGAATGGGTACGCGGGGTCGAGGCCTTGCGTCAGGGGCTTCAAAAACTGGTCGTGTTCCTGGGGAGCGAGGCCGCGGCCCCGGATCCGGAGAAAAAATCTTTGTTCCGTTCACCCCTGAACCGGACGACGAATTCGAACGGCACCGGTAAATCCTGACCTTTCGAAATGCGTTCCGTTACCCGCGAGGAGATGCAGCGGCTTGACCGGGCAGCCGCCGAAAATTATTCCGTTCCCGGCCTTTCCCTGATGGAAAACGCCGGTGTTGCGGTTTGTGAAGTCCTTTGCCGGGAATTCCGCCGTGAGAATATCGCTGTTTTTGTCGGGAAGGGGAATAACGGCGGGGACGGCCTCGTTGTTGCCAGGCACTTGGGAAACCGGGGTTACAACGTACGCATCATCCTTCTGGAAGATCCTCTCAATCTCAAATCCGATCCTCGGATCAATTACGCTCTCATTGAACAAATGAAAGTCCCCGTTTTGTTCGCGGGCGAACGGACACTGGCGGAAGAATTCGAGACGCATTGCCAATGGGCCGGGATCATTGTCGATGCCCTGTTCGGGATCGGGATCCATAGCCCGGTGCGTGGGGGCTTTGAAAAAGCGATCCGTGCGATCAACCAAAGCGGAAAACCGGTCGTGAGCATCGATATTCCCTCAGGTCTCGACGCGGATACCGGGAAAGTCCACGGGACGGCCGTGAAGGCGTATCTGACTGTCGCGCTGGCGCTCCCGAAGCAGGGTTTTTTCCGGGGCGAAGGCCCGCAGCATACTGGAAAGATCGAGACGGTGGATATCGGGATCCCGCGCGAATTGACGGATCCTTTTCTGGACTAACGGCAGCGGCCGCAAAGAGTTGCATCGCCGCGCGGCGGCTGTTTTCCCAATAAGCTTGAGGCTTGACACTCCTGGTGCTTTCTGATAAAAACACTCGTTCTAATTGATCCAACAGGCGGAAAATCCAAGAAGGGTTCCTAGTGAAAGCTTACCGGCGGTTTCCGGATTGGCTGCGGCGCTCGTTGCCCGAAAATTCTTCGGAACGGACCCGCGCCATTTTGAGGAAATACCAGATTAACACGGTCTGCGATTCCGCGATGTGCCCGAACAGTCACGAGTGTTACGCGAGCGATGTTGCGACGTTCATGATCCTCGGGAAAGTTTGTACGCGGCGCTGCGGTTTTTGCGCGGTGCGGACGGGGGAGGGCGAGGTCCTGCGGTCCGACGAGCCGGAAC
>CAIJDY010000163.1 GCA_903819565.1 Candidatus Omnitrophota bacterium
GATCCCGAAAATGTCTTTCATGCGTCCTCCGGCGAGATTGGCCAGGATCCGCGCGGATGGATCACCTTCGCGAGGCGTCATGAGATGATCGAATTCGGTTTGATAGATATGCAGAAGACTCCGGACCGCAAGCCTCCAGGTCTCGTGCCGCTCCAGACCATTCGGCCCGCTCCAGATCCACCAGGGTTTTTGGGGATCATGGCTGAGATTATATTCCGCACTCCCAAACTCCAGCTCCGTCCCCAACGAAGGATTGTTTTCTCGAAGCTCGGATCGACGAAGATGGCTCACGGCCTCGTGAACAAGCGCGGCTCTTGCATCAGAAGTCATCCCGACTGATTCATCCGTTATGTCTTCCTTGAACCAAAGGCCGTACTGGTGGACGGACGGAACAAATGTAACGACATACTCGAACGGTGCTTCGGCGGCAAGGATCTCGTGGCTAGTTCCGGGCTGCATAGTGACAATATCGCCGGGCTTCATATAAAGGATCCCGGGTTGATAGCGTCCCGCCGGATCTTTTGTGAAATGAAGAAGCGCCGCGCGGCCCCGCGTCACCGAATAGATCTCAACCAGTTCCTTATTGCCGTCCCTCACCGGGTGACGGTGCAAATGTTCTTCGGGGCGGAGCGTCTTGAACGCATGGATCCCCGCAGGCTCAAGATATTCCAGACGCGAGACGCCGAGGATCGGACTGAAGAGACTTCCCGGAAACGGGCCGGTCGTGGAATCCGTGACCCACGCCGTCGCTTTTTGAATGCCTCGCACAAGTTCAAATCCGTCTTTGCGGTCCCGGTGTCGGTAGACGACGACACCTTCCTTCTCCCAAACTTTTCCCGTGACGTTGATCCGGCTTCTCCAATCCTCCGGCCGCCAGTACCAGGACGGGGCCGTCCGTGCCGTGATCACCACCACCTCTCCCTGCAAGACCTCGACGGATGCCCTTGCGCTATGACTCAGCCCAATCGCTCCGGGTTCGGATAAGGTGAAATTCTCACCGCCGCGGGTCACGCGAACTGCGGCTCCAAGAGGAACGATCACCTGCGTTTCATTTTCAAAAATGCGCGTGCGGTCCAGGAACGCCTTCGCGGCAGCCCCGTTATAAAAAACCGTCCCGCTTTTTTCCGCTACCAGTTCATCCGCCGCATACCCGCCGTCCTCGCGAAACTTGACCGGTACCGTCCCGTGCTCCGTCACCACGAGCGCCGCTTGACGCGATTCCGCACGTACGGGGGCCAAAACACGCCCACTCTCAATTTCGAAGTTACTACGCGCCTCGGAACGTAAGGGATCTGCAGTTAAAGCATCTTCGCCCGCCAGCTGTTCCTCGAGTGGCATTCCAAAAAAATCTTCGGGGACAGGTTCATACAGATCGGCCCCAGGAAAAACCGGCTCTTCGGGAATTTCCCCGCGCGCCCGGGCAGCAAGCACCTCGAGGACCTCTTGGGCGGCTTGTCGCGTTTCGGGGATCTTATAAACAAACGTATCCGAGAACGAATGCAGGCCGGGATTTAATTCGAGAATGTAAATATTCCCCTGTTCATCAAAAATATAATCCGGAGTCAAGATGATCGGATCTTCCCCCGCGTAATGTTCGACCGCTTGATAAAGCCGGCGGCTCAGAGCCTCGGATTTTTTTCGATATTCGGCAAACGGGAACGCTATTTTTTCGAAATCTTCAACCGACATCATCCCGGCACCTTCCATCCCCCATCGCGAAGAACTGTTCTCCCCCTGGTCCACGAAACCTCCGAAGCGCACCATGAGCCTGGTTTCAATCTCTCCCTTCCTGTTCCGGTAGATCATGGCCCGGACC
>CAIJDY010000164.1 GCA_903819565.1 Candidatus Omnitrophota bacterium
CTCCGGCAAGACGTTCACGATGGCGCATGTGATCGCGAAACTGGGGAAGCCGACGCTTTTGATCTCCCATAACAAGACCCTCGCGGCACAGCTTTATTCCGAGCTTAAGGAATTCTTTCCCGAAAACGCCGTCGAATATTTCGTGTCCTATTACGATTATTACCAGCCCGAGGCCTACATCCCGCACACCGACACCTACATCGAAAAAGACGCGTCGATCAACGAAGACCTCGACCGCCTGCGGCTTTCGGCCACGAGCTCGATCCTCTCGCGCCGCGACTGTATCATTGTCTCGAGCGTTTCCTGCATTTACGGCCTCGGCGCGCCGGAGGACTGGCAGGGGCTTCTGGTCACGATCGCCCGAGGGGACGCCGCCGACCGCGACCGTTTTCTTTCCCAGCTGATCGGCCTGCAGTATGAGCGCGTGGACACGGAGCTCAAGCGCGGGACGTTCCGCGTGCGCGGCGGCAGGATCGACCTTTTTCCTTCCTACGGCGTGAACCCCTATCGCATTGATTTTGGTCCCCAGGATATCGAAGGCATTTTCCTGCTGGATGCCGGGACCCTGAAACCGGCGGGCGCGATCGAAAAGCTGGCGATCTATCCCGCGAAACATTTCGTGACGCCGGGCGACCGCCTCGCGAAAGCCATCGGCTCGATCGAAGAAGAGCTCAAGGAGCAGGTCAAAAAGCTGACCGCCGAAGGCAAGGACCTCCAGGCCAAGCGGCTCGAGTCCCGCACCCAGTACGACCTTGAAATGCTCAAGGAGGTCGGCTACTGCAGCGGCGTCGAGAATTACTCGCGCCACCTCGCGGGCCGCGCGGCGGGCTCCACGCCGTACACGCTTCTCGATTATTTCCCGGAGGATTTCCTGATGATCATCGACGAATCGCACCAGAGCGTCCCGCAGGTTCGGGGGATGTTCAACGGCGACCTCGCGCGGAAAAAAGTCCTCGTGGAGTACGGGTTCCGCCTGCCGTCCGCCATCGATAACCGGCCGCTCAAGTTCGCGGAGTTCGAGGGGAAGATCCGGCAATGCGCTTACGTGTCCGCCACGCCCGGGCCTTACGAAATGGGCCGCGTGGACAAAGTGGTCGAGCAGATCATCCGGCCGACCGGCCTGATGGATCCGGAGATCGAGGTCCGCAGGACCGAGGGCCAGATCGACGACCTGATCGCGGAGATCAGGCGGCGGGCCGCGAAGAACGAGCGGACGCTCGTGACGACGCTGACCAAGAAGATGGCCGAGGACCTGAGCCGCTACCTCAAAGAGCTTGGCGTGAAGGTGAATTACATCCACTCGGAGTTCGACGCGTTCGAGCGGGTGGAGATCCTGCGCGACCTCCGCCTGAAGGTCTACGACTGCGTGGTCGGCGTGAACCTGCTGCGCGAAGGGCTGGACCTGCCGGAGGTCTCGCTGGTGATCGTGCTCGACGCCGATAAGGAAGGGTTCCTCCGCAACGACGTCGCGCTGATCCAGATCGCCGGACGCGCCGCGCGGCACGTGAACGGGAAGGTCATCATGTACGGGGACAAAGTGACGGATTCCATGAAGCGCGCGATCGACGAGACCGCGCGCCGCCGCAAGCTCCAGGCCGCGTACAATACGGAACACAACATCCGCCCGGCCTCCATCGTCAAGGAGATCCGGCAGGGGATCGAGCAGTGGAAAAAAGCCGAGGAGTTCGTTCGGGAGGTCGTGCACGAATCCGGCGAAACGTATGAGACGAAGAATTACCTCTCTTTTTTGAAACAGCGCATGGAAGCTGCCGCCCGGGCGCTCGAGTTCGACAAAGCCGCCCGCTATCGCGACGCGATCCGCAAGATCGAGGCGGAAAAGGGCGTGAAGCAAAGCATTCTGAAGCCCGGCAAGGAGCGGGGGACGACCCGTTCAACCCCGTCTATCTAAAAGTTCGTCAACAGAAAAGGCTCCGCCCCTGATCATCGGGGATGATCCTGTGACGAACTCCTGCACTCTCTACAGCACCGGAGCGTGCTTGGCATGGAACTGCCTCCGAAGGTTCTTTCTTCGA
>CAIJDY010000165.1 GCA_903819565.1 Candidatus Omnitrophota bacterium
CGCGGAGATCCGTGAGGAAGAGGTGGACGCGGGTTTGGGCAACGGGGGTCTCGGGCGTTTGGCCGCATGCTTTCTGGATTCTATGGCGACGCTGGACATTCCGGCGCACGGCTACGGGATCCGCTACGATTACGGGATCTTCAACCAGAAGATCGTCAACGGCTATCAGATCGAGAAGCCGGACGAATGGCTGAAACAAGGCAACCCGTGGGAATTCTCAAGGCCTGAATACTCCCAGACGGTCAAATTTTACGGCAATACGAATATGTACCATGATAAAAAAGGGCGGCTGGCCGTGGAGTGGGTGAACACGGAAAACGTGATCGCGATGCCTTATGATACCCCGATCCCGGGCTACCAGAACGACGTCGTGAACACCCTTCGGCTTTGGTCCGCGAGGGGGTCCGAAGAGTTCGATCTCAAGTATTTCAACGACGGCGACTACGAACACGCTGTTTACGAGAAGATGTTCTCCGAGAATATTTCCAAGGTGCTCTACCCCAACGATGCGACGTCTTCCGGGCGCGAACTACGGCTCAAGCAGGAATATTTCTTCACGGCCGCGTCGATCGCCGACATTTTTCGCCGCTTCAAAGAGGACAACGCCGTCCTGAAACATCTTCCGAAAAAGGTCGCGATCCAGCTCAACGATACCCATCCCGCCCTCGCGATCGTGGAGTTCATGCGGGTCATGATCGATGAGGAGCAGGTCGAATGGGACGAGGCGTGGGAACTGACGGTCGGGACCTTCGCCTACACGAACCACACGGTTATGCCGGAGGCGCTGGAGTGCTGGGCGGTTCCCATGTTCGAAAAGCTTTTGCCGCGGCACATGCAGCTCATCTATGAGATCAACGACCGCTTCATCAAGAAGCTCGCGACGGACCATCCGGGGGATTCGGACCGTTTGCGCCGGATGTCCCTGATCGAAGAGGGGAACCCCAAGAAGGTCCGCATGGCCTACCTCGCGATCATCGGGGCCCACTCCGTGAACGGCGTCTCCGAACTTCATTCGACGCTTCTTAAGGAACATCTTTTCAAAGATTTCTACGAGGTGTTCCCGGAGAAGTTCAACAACAAAACGAACGGCATTACGCACCGCCGCTGGCTTCTTAAGGCCAACCGGTCGCTTACCCAGCTCATCACCGAAGCGATCGGAGAAGGTTGGGAGAAAAACCTTTACTCGCTCGAAAAGCTCATTCCCGTCCGGAAGGACCGGCTCTTTACGAGCAAGTGGCGTCAGGTGAAGCGGAATAACAAGATCCATTTGGCCAATTTCATCGGGAGGTCCACAGGGATCACGGTGGACCCTCAGTCCATGTTCGATGTTCAGGTCAAGCGGATCCACGAGTACAAACGCCAGACCCTCTTCATTCTGTACGCGATCTCCCAGTATTTGCAATTACGGGAGAATCCCCAGGCGAATTTTGTTCCGCGCACGCTCATTTTCAGCGGGAAGGCGGCGCCGAGTTATTTCCTGGCCAAACTGATCATCAAGTTCATCAACAATGTGGCGAATGTGATCAATCATGACAAG
>CAIJDY010000166.1 GCA_903819565.1 Candidatus Omnitrophota bacterium
CAGGCACCCTTGCCGTCCGGCTAACAGTTCCCCTTGCTGGGTCTGTGAGAGACTTTCACTCTCAAGTAAGTGCGCCCTGCCGGGCGCACACAAAAAAAATGGGGGTATGGAGAAATCTCCATACCCCCCTTCATCCCAACAAACATTGCGACCTTTACGCCGCGACCGAAGTAGCCTTGATGCTCATCACTTCCGCCCAGAGCTTTGCAACGGCGCCGAGCAGGGTTCCATTGATCTGGAAATAATTGCCATTTCGCGTGACGGCCTTGATGTCCTGGATCTGCTTATTCAGGAGCGCCACTTTGGCATCAGCGTCCTTCAGTGACAGATCCATTTGCGCCGCCTTCATGGCCAACAAATTACGCACGGGAGCGTTATCCAGATTGTCCTGAAGGCTCTCCATGACCGTTCCAATCGTATTTTGGTACGCCTGCCGCACTTCATTCTCCGGAACAAGCAGCGTCAAGTGAGCGCCGCCTTTGAACGTCGGGTCCACCTCACCCATTTGAACCGCCGCGGTCTTCACTACTTCCGCCAGTTTCCCTCGTTTGGCAAAAACAATTTCGAGGCGGTCGCCGATGAGATTCCCTTTAACGTCCTGATTTTTCTGCAGATCGCGGACCTCCGCCCTCAAATTGGCCTGCTCACTCGCACTGATATCTTCCAGCACATACCGGAACAGCTGACCGGTGTTCAGCCCAAGCTGCAAGGTCGTACTCTCAAGTTCGTCATACGTCGGCACCTTCCTGAGACCGGCGATCGTCGCTCCCTTGGCTTCCGAAACCGCCAGGATCGGTTTTTCAAGAACCGTACGGGCGAGCGCGAGGAACGCCTTCCAGTCCATATCTCCCCGATTGAGCGCGACGAGCGTTTTGAGAGCCGCCACAACTTCCTCAACAGAGAGTACTCCCTTGGCCCGAACGATGACCTTGAAAACAATTCCATCCGGTGTATCTGCCTTGAATTCCGGCCGCAAACTCTGCAATGCGTTCAAAGTCTCCTCATCGTTTTGCTCTCGAAACATCGCCACCGCTTCTTCCGCGAGCTGCTGGCGTTCCGCGACTAGCGTTTTTCCCCTCATTTCTGAGCGCTTGGCGCGGCGATCACTTTCTTGCAGAAATTCCTGGTAAACTCGATTCCCCAGGTCCCCCTGACCTCTCCCGATAAACGTTTCCTTGACCAATTTGGCCTGAGTCCATAAATATTCGTTTTCCGTGGGCGTAAGCGTTGCATTACCGATAAAATTTTTAACCTGGGGATACCCTTCCGTATCGGTGGCGAACAGCCAGGTGATCCTGTCGATTGTTGACTCCGGCTCATAGCGCAGGGTCCTGAGACCCGCGACCGCGTCCTCATTTTCCGGATCCGGCTTTCCGTTCACCCAGGGCGAAAACCCCAACTTCGACTTGTACCCGTTGATCTTCTCCTCACGAGACTTCGCGCTGAAATCTTCAGATTTGGGCGCCGGGAGCCCCAGGGGCCCATGCTCATGAATGGCTTGAATGACTTCGTCCGGCAGCACGAACGGCCGCATTTCTGATCGCCTCTTTCCTTTTTCCGAATGATCGATCTCGAAATTATAATCCTCGCCCTTGGTTCCATCTCCTTTAACCTTAGTGATCTCAACTCCGTAAACTTTTGAAATCACCATCTCCACCCTGTTCCCGGGCTTTCCGGGCAGCGTGATCACGAGCGAAGCATCCTCAGTTCTGACGGCCGGTTTTATTTCGTTCGCGCCCAGCGGCAATTGAGCCAAGTCACGCCCAAGCTGTTCCGCGAGCCCCTGAACCCCCGCCGCATCCATCACATTCACTCCGGCCTGCATCCTCCTCACCTCCGAGCGATTGCCCGCCGAAACTCCATTGACGGGAGCAGGCGAAAGCTTCGCTAATTCCGCCTTCGCAATCGCGAGCTGCTTGCTGAGCTCCACCTCCCGGGCATAAGCCGCATCCCGTTCTACCGTGGATCCTCGTCCTCCGCTGTTATTGTATATTTCATCGTATCTGTCGCCTTCTTTTTCGGCTGCGTACCTGTCCAGTTCAAGCTGATCGATCTTCTCCGTCAGTTCTTTGCGCCGTATCTCGCTTGGATCCTGGAAATGCAATTCCGGCTGCCCCGGGGGCACAGCGCGCGTCTCAGAGCGGGACAAACTCAAACGCGAGATTCCCATAGTCACATGGCCGTAACTTCTTACGAGCCTCCCCACCGCTTCACGCAACGCTTTGGCGGCGGCATCACTATTGTCGGCACCTACGCTCTTGTAAGGTTCTATTATTTCACCGATATCGTTGATCAACAGGGAGGCTTCCTCTTGTCTGGATTGTTCAAGGAGATGGCTGGCGACCAGGAATAACCGCAGCATAACCTGCTCCTTGAGTTCAAAGGTTGGGCTTGCCATGTGGTCGATACTTTCTTCCGTGGATACTGCACGGCCCTTCCACGTCAATTTATGGGTCCAAATCCGGGAGCCTGTTCTGGGTTCCGGCGTAGAAAACTCGTAGGTCAGATCCCCGGTCCGATTCTGCAACTTCCCTTTCATCACAACCAAAATGATCTTGAGTTTTCTATAATCGACCTGAAAAAAGTCCGGATTGAAGCCGGCAAGCTGCCGAATCTCACGGGCTTCTTCCGTATTGGAAAATTCGGTGGTTTTGTTAGCCGTTCCAAGCTTAGGGTCGCTAACGATTTCATCGACAACAACGCCCCACCACTCATCCAAAACATGGAACGAATGTTTAATATTTTTATCCTCTTGATCCACGGCTTCAACGAGACCCTTTTCGATTATGCGTCCCCCCTCAAGAGCAGATTTGATGCGCTCGAAATTATGCCCCAGTAATTTGCCTTCGATTTTATTTTTCCTTTTTTCTTTAAGCTCCCGTGCCGGCGCAAAGCGAACTGCGGCAATATAATCAAGAAGATGTTTTTTAAAAGGATCGGCCTTGACGCCTGAGACGGAGTCATAAACCTGTTGGATCCATTTTCTGAAGGCGCCCTCCTCCATACCCAACGGCGTCGCCACCTCGGACATCCCAAGCGACCTCGTAACATCCCCCACGAAGAGAGGATAATCCTTCTTCGTCAGCGCAACATCCCTCGGATTGATCGTCAGATTCAGGACCGCCAGAACATCCAGGAGCACCCTCTCAATCTCTGAGCCGGTGATCTTCTTTTCGCCTTCCAGGAGCTCCATCGTACGATCCGCAATATCGCCGACAACCCCTTCCTCGTTAAGTTCCAGGGCATCTAGCCCCCGAATCATCAAAAACAGCTCCGTAAGCCCCGGACTCGGAGTACCGCTTAATAGATTCAACGCACCTTTCAATGGCTTTTTCAATTTCTCTCTGGCGCCCGGCATTTTTAAATACATTCTTGCCGCACCATTGAAAAAATCGCGCAAATCATGCGCAAACCGTACCTCGTCCTTACCGCGATCATACCGAACAACAAATCGTTTAATGATTCCCACAATAGACTTCGTGTACGCATTAGATCCCACGGAGAATATTTGGCTCATGGGGTCCCCAGCGACCGTTTTATCAGCGTTCAGCTTCTGCAAGACAAGCTCCGCGAATTTGCCTTCACTGAATCGAAGATCGATCGAATACCCCAATCGCGTCATCGCTTGAAATGCCACATCATGATCCCGCTTAAACTGCTCCCATTCGCTCGCATCAGCCCACGCCCTCATCTCGGAGCGGCCCCCCGGGCGGGCATCTTTTGTCCAACGGCCGCGGGCATCCAACAATTCCGCTTTCATTCTTTCCAATGATTGCACCCCTTTACCGAACTCGAAGTGCTTCACTCCCGGGACATACGCGGTATAAAACGGCGCAAAACCGCTCAGACCGCCTTCATTGGTGATCTCGAGGTCCATGGACTTGACGACCTTCCGTATGAACACTTTCATCTTTTCCACATCGCCGGTCTCCGCGACGCCCTGATATTCCAGTTCGAGGTCATCCGCCGCTATCACCGGTACGGGCGTTGCCGCGGCCCCTATCGTGGACGGAGGCGTCCCGAAAGGCAGCTGTTGCCCGTGGATAACGGGAAAAGCCTTTTGGTATTCGGCCTCGACCCGCCGGGTAAAATCACCCAGGAGGCCGTCCTCTTCGAGGGCCGCCTGGTTCAGTTTTGAAATACCGCCCAATATTCCAAGGGCGATCGGGGCATTGCCGTCCCACGTCAAGATCGGAGCATAAGCGGTCCCGTCCGCTGAAACCGCATCGACAAAACCCTTGCCGGTCATGACCCGCGGCATTTCCGCCATCGTCCGGAGCCAGGCTTCGCCGATGCCCACGCCCCCCGCGATAAAAACAGAAACTACGGCATAAGGCGCGACCGCCCCCTGACTGACGCCGCGCTGACCTGCAATGGAGGGCACCCCGTAGGCGCCTTCATATCGCAGTTCGGTCCCCGGCGCCGACACAGGCACGTGTGCCGATGCAAAAAGGCCAGGGATCCCCTTGGCCGAGGACTCCCAGGTACGCGCCTTTTGACCATTTACGAAAAGGGTTTTCGCCGTCGGTGAAAGGTCATAGGGCAACTCCCAAAATTTCCAGGTCTCATGCTGTGAACCCATCCAGGCCCGCTCGACCGTGATCGGGCCTTGAGGGGTCTGGTATTCCACCGCTTTGAGTTGTCCTCGCTTGCGCTGCCAGAGCGCTTCTTTTTCCGCCCCGGAGAATCCGCCGTAAAGGTCCATGAAAACGGTCATCATCTCGCCTTCGTAAGGATCATTAAGAAAATAGTCCGGCTTCTTGTTGAAATAATTGGCCGCTTTGGGAGCTGCCTGCGCATCCCGTAAGGAAGCCTCGCCCCGGACCGCACCGCCGGGTTCATAAAAAACCATCCGTGCATTTGTTGCCATCAAGCGGAAATACGCGAGGTACCTGTCCGCAAGCTCGCCGTAGCCTTTTTGTTTCAGGGCAGAAGCCGCGGCGCGCAAGGCCCAAGCCAACTCCCCGTTGTCCAGCGCCGGCACCCGGTCCTGCCAATCCGACGTAGGTTCAAGTCCCGTATCGCTGGCGAGAAACCACGGCAGAAATCCGCCGAATCCGGGATATTCTTTGGCAAAACGTTCATAGCTACTGATCTTCTTTTCAAGAGCGGCGACGGCCTGGCGGGTGGCGTTCTCCGGATGTTCCGGATCGATCACGAGACGCGCCTTGGGGTCCTTGTCCCACACCGCGAGGGCCAGGAGCGACACGTCCAGCGCCTCTTTGGAAGCCGCGCTCCAGTTACGCACCCCGCCCACGGGTTTTCCGGTCATAAAATCAAGCGGCTGGCCGTCATAAGTGAGCCCTGAAACGGGATTGGTCGCGATCTTTCGAAACTCTCCAATTTGACGCAGGGCGTCTTCCAGCAAGGACTTCCCCGTCGCAGGCTGTACTCCGGGTCCCTGAGCGGGTACCAAACGACCCCGTCCGCATCCGGTCAGAGCCACAAAACCGGCCGCGACGAATGTGGTCGTAACAAAGTCTCTCCGCGACCACATGCGACGCTGTCCCTCCTCCGCCCTGACTTCAGAGCGGACCGGTGTGGCTGATTTCAAGTAATCAACCACCTGCAGCATCCTGTCCACATTTCCCTCGGCTTCCCCCCGGCGGTAACGCACAAATTCATCGATCTTCTCCGAAAGCGTCGGCCCATTGACCATTAATCTCATGGCGTTTTGCTTCAGGGTCATGAGCAATCCGTACGCGTCCTCGCTTCCAGGTTTTGCTTTCAATTTGCCTTCAAAATCCGGAAGCCATGTATTAAAAGCCGCTTCTGATCCGTCTTTCACGCGCGGGAAATCGAAGACGACCGTCCAGCCGCCCGTAAAGGAATCCGGCGACGCAAGCGACCGCAAACCCTTCGCCGTTAACATCATCGAGCCGCCGGAGGGCTTCTTCCAGCCGCTTTGCCGCCCGCTCCTGGCTTTTTCTTCCTTGAGTGCCGCCCGATACCCTACGGTCAAAAGGATAAGGAACAAACCGTCCGCAATAAGGGCAATAACTCCGTTAGCGCCCAACTGCTCGGCCTTCGCCTTGTACAAACTTTCAAGCGTACCTTCGTCGCCGAATGTCTTGCCGTAACTAGGCGTTATCGCGAGGAGTTTGCCCGCAAACGACCGTTCGATCCCGGAGAAGATCTCCCTCTCATTAGACGGCATCGTTTTCCCGAGATTGAAGATCTGCGCGTGCGCCCAAACGAGGAAATTCCAAACATTGCCGGGCATGACCGCTTTATGACCGGCCTCATGAGCAAGATACAGGGCCAAAATCGTCGGAGACGTGATGCTGGCATCATAGAAAATGATCGCCCTGTCCTTTCCTCCCCACCCCCAAAAACGGCTCCCCAGGATCGAGGCGCTTTTACCGGGCGCATACTGGCTGGCCAGTAACCTGACATTCCCGTTTTTAAGACTTTGAAATATTTGAGGCATTCTGTACGCGATCTCCAGAATCGCCACTTGCAACACGACAGGCCTGCTGACGCGGTCCTTCCCCGAAACCTCCACGTACTGGATAAAGGCCTGGACATCAGGCGGTAATTTATTCATTAGCGCCTGCCGGTTGGCCATCACAAAACGATCCATGAGGCTCACGCGTTCGACGGCGACCTCATCGCCGCCAAAGAACATCCTTTTCTCGTCCCATTTTTCGGCCCTTGCCTTTTTCTTTGTTGCCTCATTTGCAATCACAGGCTTCACGTTATATTTCGCTGAAAATTCCGGAAAACCGGTCCCGGGATCGATCGTGTAAGCAAGTTCGTTGCCCGGTGTCGCGAGCTGTGCGGGTACGGAGGTCGCCTCCAACTGCGCAAGACCCCGCAAGATCTTTTCTTCCTGCCCCTGCAATTTGGAGGCGGAGATCCATGCATAAGCGATCGACCCGACGCCGGCAATGAACAGCAAGCGAAACGCCGTGACCGCCACGCTTCGCGGACGCGTCCTCCTCAACTCGGAACGGATGGGCCAACGTTGGAAATTCTTCACCGGATCCTGGAAAAGCCCGGCGAGCTCCGTCATATTCAGAGGCTTGTACACGAAAGAAACGGGATGATTTTCCGCCAACTCATTGAACGCCTTGTCGAACGCTGCCACGTCCCCGACGTCCCCGCTCATGAAAACGACCGGCACTTGCCGAAGCCCATCCCTCAGCGCAGCCTCCCTGACCCATTCGTACCCTTTCTTTCCTGGCATCAGGATATCCGTGAGAATGGCGTCCGGCTGAAATCCGTCCAGCTTGGCCAAAGCGTCTTCTCCCGACTTCGCCTCTTCGACGACAAAACCCTTCTCCTGGAGAATGATTTTCGCGACGCCCCTCCCCATCTCTTCATCATCAACAACCAGAATATTCTTGATCGTCGGTTTAGCCAAAGGCTGCCGGACGCCCGGCCCCTCAGCCTGCACGTGCAGCACAACCGGCGCCGGCGGGAGGATCGGACCCGCTTCAAATGTTACCGGACCTACCGTGGTCTTCGAAGCCGCTTGGGTACGGACCACACGGACCACCGGACGTCCCCGGGCGTCATTCTCTTCACTGACGACGAGCTGTATCCCCGATTTCCTTGCAAACCGGGAGCTATTGATCTGCTCCGCTGCCGCGCGGACATCGAGGCCGATCATATCCATGAATGCAAACAGCTTCGTCGCGATCCGGAGCTCGGACCGCACCCCCATGGCCTCCTGCATTCCAATGGACATTTCGTTTGACGCCGGCGGGATGTAGGACACGGTGAACGGGTAGTCGCGGTTCTGGAGCATGGAGGTCGCGTAAAGTTTCTCGTTACTTTTTTCGCTTAGGTGGGGTGTCACAATGCCGTAGCTGGTATCGTTCTCGCGGAAGAGATCGCTGAGGCCGTTCGTGTGGAAACCACCGGTGATCACCACCGCTTTGCGGATATTACGCTCCGCCATCGCCTTGCGCATCTGCGCGAAGAAAACTTCTTCCCTTTGGCACGCGAAGTTATAGAATTTGAACCCCGTCGCCATGAGCTCCGTCATCTTCCTGGAAAATTCCGGGGACATCACCTGCCGGTCCTCGCCACCGACCTCCCCTTTGGCCAGCGCGACCATCTCCTTGAGCCGTGCAACCATAGGATCGATCCCGAGGACACTCCTCCGCTCCTGGACCTTGCGCCAGCCGGCGCGGTCCAGTTCCAGATAGAGCAGTTTGCGGAGAAGTTCGCCGTCCCGGTATAGTTCGAGAAGTTTTTTCTGGGATGCTTCCTGGACCTGCATGTCGAGCATTTTCGTGAAAAGGTATTCGATCTCCTCGAAAAGCGCCTTGGCATCGAGCTCGCCTTTCAGGACTACATAGCCAGCATAAAGACTGAAGTTCGGATAATCGCTGAACCGGAACCCCTTCGGACCGGCCTCGGCGACCAATTGCTCCAAGAGATAGCGCGGCTGAATCTCTTCCGCGTTCTTCCCGGGCTCAAAACGCCCGATGCTGATGTTCCCCTCCTGGAAGCGGGACGTGGAATCGATCAGGGCTTTCGAAACATTTTTCTCACGGAGGAATTTCACGAGAGCGTCACGCTCCGCGAGGGCCTGAACCCGGTTGAGGTCCTTTTCCATGGTCTGGATCACGAGCAGCCGCGAGATCTGCGGCCAACCGACCTGGGCAAAAAGACTTTCGAGGTCTTCCCGAAGGACCGTCTTGGCCTTCTTGACCAGACTCTTCACGAAAGGAAGAAAGTCGCGCCTCCCTTTTTCGAAGTTCTTCCAGTCGGCAAGAAGCACGCGGACGTCGGGAGAAAAAACCTTGGAGGACACCTGCCCCAGTTTTCCGTCGAAACCTTTAAAGAAACGGTCGACGTCGCCAGAGGCGTTGAAGATCGTTTTGAGGGCCGCGTAATTCTCTTTATACAAGGACGGATCTTCGATGCCAAGCGCCTCGAAATCATTGCCCGCCTGCAGCAGATAAAGTTCGGTGCCGCTCAGCTCCCCCTGCTTGGCAAGCACTTCTCCCAGTTTCAGGTTATTCGCGTCGTCCTGAAACAGGCGGATGTAATCCGCGTCGAGTTTTCCGGAAGCCCCTTCAACGAAGACTGTGTTGATCGCGTATGTCTTCTTCAGATAAGCCAGAAGCTGTTTGATCTTGGTCTGGGCCTCGTAATTCGCGTGGGCGTCCTGGATGTGGAGAATGAATTTCGGGTCTGCCTGTCCCGTGGCTTCGTACAGTTCGTCGATCGAAGCAAGTTCCGCGGGGATGTCGAGGCTCAGGAATGAGGGGCGCTCCCGGCCGCCCGCAATGTCGATGCTTGCTCCGGGCGCCGCAGAGACAGTCTGAGTCGCAAGGAAACACACCAAAGTCCCCATAGCGACCCCTCTCAACCACAGCTTCATCACTTTCCTCCGACCTATAGAATGAGTACTTTTTAAGAGCCTGTCAAAACTAATAAAAAAAAATGGCCGAACCACCTTTTCAGCCGCCTAGACCAACCAACAAACCCAGCACCCCGTTCGGAACATCATTACCCGCCCCCCGTTCAAGACTTACGGCTTCCCTACTCAGGCGATTTCCCAATAAACACGATCGCCAAGCCGATCTGTTCCTTGCGGATCTCCTTGCGCTGAATGAGCCCCTGCACATGATACTCCTCCGGAAAATTTGCGCTCGGAAAGATGCAGATCTCCAACTGAAGATTCTCAATCGGATTCAGGGCATCGATCCGGTGCGCTGTTTCCAGGTCCAGGTAATCCGCGAAAAGTCCGCCCTCGCTGATGTTCGTCGCGATCGCCTTCGTCGTGACGATCTCCCGATGGGCGGTGACGATCTTCAATTCCAGCGGAAGCGCTACGTGCATACGCTGGTTGCGCCGGCGTTCGAGCTGGTAGCCGATGGAATCCTGGTGATGTTTGACATCCTTCGCCGGGAATCTCTTTTCCGGATCCTTCTCAAAGAGAAAGGGCCCGAAACTCTCCGCCACCGCCTTTTCGTCCACGCAGACATCCACTTTGCCCGAGAAGCAATTCTCCTCAAAAAAATGGATCGTCTCCGGCGATGCTCCGTAGATGACACTATGCTTCGGACGGATACAGACCGCCAATAGGCGGCGGATCCCGATCGCGTCCATCGTGCCCGCTTCCTGGAAATTCAGGATGATCCGCTGCAACCGGTGACGCCGGATGTTCTTCTGGATCTTCCAGGCCACCTCCTGCACTGACTCAAAGGTCGGATCACCTTTCAAATCAAAAACCGAAACTCCGCCGATCTCTCTTGTGGAGTAGTGAAATTTGCTCATAAAATATTTTTCCTCTTTCTGAAACGCTCAACCCGCCGGAGGCATCGATGAAGCTTGGGATACATGTATCCTGACAAGATCTCACCGCGCATCGAAATTAGGGCCGCAAGAGGACCTCCTTTCCCGTTCATTTTTTCGCTCCGTTCAACCTGAAGATCATGCGTCATATTTGAATCTCCTATCTTCTTAATGATTTCTTTAAAACAACTTTTACTATGTTCTAAGAAAAACATAACCTATATACACTCATTTGTCAATGTTTAAAGGCTTTAATAATTAATATTATTCAAGTTAAATAATTTATATACTATTGCTATCTAAACAATGCTTTTTATAGCATTCGATAACAATAAATGTTCCTTTTTGATACAAAAATAAAGCAATACACGACAATATTCAAGAGGAACATTATGATTTTTAGCATGTGAAACAAGGCACTATTCATCTGTTCGGGCAGATGAGAGAGGGAGGTTTCGTGCGGTACCTTAATCGAATTTCTACTGCTGATTCCTCACTGGCTTCTTATCATTTTCTCCGGGCTGGTAATAGCGCGCGTGCTTGCCCAGATAGATCTGATCGAGCTTTTCCCCGGGATGGTCGTGCGGATAAATGTAGCCTTCCCCATGGCTGAGGGTCTTGGCCCCCGGGTACGCGGTGCTCCGGAGGTGCTGCGGAACCTGTTCGGTTTTTTGATTTTTTACGTCTTCCGTCGCACGCTCGATCGCCATGTAACTGGCGTTACTTTTTGGCGCGAGCGCGAGGTAAGTGACCAGTTGCGCAAGAATGATTCGCGCTTCCGGCATCCCGACAAATTCAACGGCCGTAAAACCGCTCGACGCGAGGATCAAAGCCTGAGGATCGGCATTCCCGATATCTTCGCTTGCAAAGATCAAAAGGCGTCGCACGATGAATCGCGGATCTTCGCCGGCATAAAGCATCTTGGCCAACCAATAGATCGCAGCGTCGACGTCCGAACCGCGAAGGCTTTTAATGAACGCACTGATCGTATCGTAATGAAAATCCTCATCCCAATCATAATGAACGATCTTTTTTTGGCAGGACTCTTCGGCAACTTCGGGAGTGAAATGGATGACGTCCTTTTCGTCCGGCGGAGTCGTCAAAACACCAACCTCCAACGCATTAAGCGCCCTCCTCGGCCCCCGTAACGGCGGAAAAGCCCTTGTGATCGCAGAGCTGATCCGTCGCAATCCTAACGTCCGGTTCGGCCGCTTGATGTGGGACGGATTTCCATGCCAAGACGAATCAAAGTTCGTCGCCGCACTAGCGGAAGCACTCGGACTAAAGGCGCCACCCAAAATACGCCC
>CAIJDY010000167.1 GCA_903819565.1 Candidatus Omnitrophota bacterium
CCGCTGGCGGCTCCTTAACCTCCTTCCCGGCGCGACCACCGAGCTGATCCGCACGCTTTGAGATCTGACGGAGGGCATCCTCGACTGCCGCAGCGGCCTTCGCCGGATCGCCCGCGGCTCCCCTGATCGCCGTCGAAAAATTTCCGAGAATTACTTTGAACTGCGCGTCGCCGGCGACAAGTTCAAGTGCGGTGGTGAGCTCTTTTAGTTTCGTCGCGCTATCCTCCCCGGCCCATCGCACGGTTTGTTGTATAAGCTCCAAAACCCTCATCCTGTCCGCGACGTCCGTGATCTTGCCGAAACCTTCCCCGCCAAGCAATCTCCCGAAATAGACAACGGTCAGCTTGCTTTCGTTTCCCGCGTATTCGAAAATCTTTTTTGCGATCGCGACGAATTTGTCCAATACTTGAATCCTTTCCAGCGGATCCCTGATCCCCCCAAAGCCTTCTCCTTTCAACAACTCCGTAAGGGCGTTTAATATTTCCCTCATATTTTCCGGCAACACATACCCCCGGGTACCCCGTGTACCGGTAACAACTTTAGCGACTTTATTCATAAGCCGCATAAGCTCCGCGGGATCCGAAATCGTTTCGAACACTTCCCCATCAAACAACGCAGAAAAGACTTCAAATTCAACGTCGCGATACCAAATCGGATCAAGAATGAGCTCGTGGGCGATTTCAAGAAACCGGGATACTATCCGCCTGCTCTCTCTGGGATCTGTGATCCCCCCGAGGCCTTTCCCGCGCAGCAATCGCCCAAAAGCAATAAACGCTTCTCCGCCCAAGGCTGAAGCATCCTTAAGATATTCATCCATCAAGCGCGTCCGCGCCTCAGGATCCGTTACCCGGCCAAAGAGTTCCCCGCCGAGCAAATCTCCGAAGGTAAGGAAATGATCCCTTAACGCAGGGTCTCCCACGTGTCTCCCCCCAAAGATCACGGAGGAAGGAACCGGAAGAGCGGCGATCTTTTTGATAATGTCCATGAACTTGATCAGCGCCGCATTCCCCTCCTCAGGGTCCTTGATCCCTCCAAATCCTTTACCGTTAAGAAATTTTTCGAAGGCCTCAAGCGCATATTCGGCATTTGTTCTTGTAAGCTCGAGAATATATCTGGCAACCATTAATACTCTCGTCCTCTCGCCAGCATCTTGAATTCCGCTGAATCCGTTCCCCCCAAGTAACGCATTAACAATTTTAAGAACCGCTTTCGTTTTCCTTTCGTCGAAATCACTCTTGTCGATTATGTTTCCTATCATCGTTGCCCATTGTTCCAGCTCTCGTTTGTGATCTGGATCAGCGACGGCGCGGAACCAATCGTACTGCGTCAGATCGATCCGCAGCTCAGCACGGCGGCTATCCTTGGAAGCCGGCTGAGCGGAGCTTGAATAGGATTTCAAACGCGCTTCCGACCGTACTTGTTCAGACTTGAGACCTGCGACTTGCGCCTTGAGACTTCTCGCGGGGCCCTCGACTGGTAAGCCCACCGTCTCGGTTCCGGGTTCGGGAACGATCTCTCCCGGCTCCACCAACGACCGCGACACGCTGATCCTTCCGAGGACCGCGTTGCCGGAGGCGACGGGGAGAATATGCGCGCCCTGAAGGAGATTGAGGATATTCGCCTCATTGAGTCCGCCTGAGGATTCAAGGCGGCGGAGGCCTTCGATGAACCGTTCGACGATCGCGAGTGATGGATGACGCGAAGCGGCTCCGGCCGTTTCATCCAGGAACC
>CAIJDY010000168.1 GCA_903819565.1 Candidatus Omnitrophota bacterium
GCGAAACAGGCGCTGAGAATGATCCCTCCCAGAAAAAGCACCGAAAGATAATAGGAAAATCCCCGTCTCATGCCCGCACCTCACTTCCCGCGCGGATCCGCGGATCCACCCACAAAAGCAAAAGATCGGCCAGAAAATTCCCGACGATCAGAAGGCACGAGACCATGACCATATTGCCAAGCACCAAAAAAAGGTCCTGCGTCCGGACCGCCTGGAGCATGACCTGTCCGAGCCCCGGCCAGCCCGTAAAGATCTCCACGAGCGCGGCGCCACTCACGAGCGCCGGGAGTTGCATGCCAAGAAGCGTGATCAGCGGATTGATGGCGTTGCGGGCAACGTGTATGAAAAGGATCCGGGATTCCGCAATGCGCCAGGTCCTGAGATAGAGGATAAAATCTTTATCGAGCACTTCCGCGGCCTGGGAGCGCATCAGCCGGAACAGGAACGCGAAGATCCCGAAACCGAGCACGAAGGACGGGATCAAAAGATGCCGGAGAACGTCCGCCGCTTTTTCCCATACCGGAAGCGCTTCGTAATCCACCGCGTGCATTCCGCCCAGCGGCAGCCCTCCCCATCGTGACGCGCCGTATAAAAGCAGCATGCACAGGAAAAAATTCGGGATCGAAAGACCAGCATAGGCGATCCCTTCAAGCGCGCGATTCAATAACGATCGTGGATAGCGGGCGGCCAACAGACCGAAAATGATCGCGAGCAGCCACGCCCAAAAGAACGACACACCCGTCAGCAGCACGGTGTTCCCGAGACGTGACGCGAGCACATCGAGCACCGGCTGTTTGTAAGCGAACGAAAAACCCAGGTTCATCCGGCTGATCTGTTTCAGCCAATAGAGGTACTGGATCGCGACCGGTTCCTTTAAATGATAAAGCTGTTCGTACTTTTCAACCGTCGCCTGTGAGATCTGCGGGTTTAGGCGCAGCTGATCGAAATAATTCCCCGGCACCAGATGAAGCAGCCAAAAGGTCAAAAGCGGCAACAGAAAAAAAAGCGGCAGCGTGGTCAGGAACCGCCGGAAAAAAAAGCTCCGTTTTCTCATGACGTCCCCTTCCGCGGTTCCAGTTCTTCGATCGGGTAAAGAGGGCCGCCGAGAGCCGTCGGCTGCAGAACCCCGAACCTGTCCCGCACCGCGTAAACGATCTCCGGGGCCACGGTGTAAATAAGCGGGAGCTCTTCGACCGCGAGATATTGCCACTCCTTATAATAGGTCTTGCGCTGTTCCGGGTCGAGTGCGGCGCTCGCCTTATGGAAGAGCTCATCGATCCGGGTCTCGTAATAATCGGGCGCGGAGGTCCCGGCATTCCAGAAATGAAGATTTCCGCTCGAAAGCCATACGTTCGCGCCGAAATGCGGGTCGACCGGTCCCGTGAGGCCGATCAACACAGCCTCCCAGTCATGCGTCACCGTCAATTTCGTCACCAGTGTATTGAATTCCAGAGGCTGCACATGAACCTTGATACCGAGTTTCCGCCAATCCTCCCGGATCATCTGCGCTAGCTCCAGCCGCGTGGGATCCTCGGCGTTCGTCATCAACACGATCTCTAAAGGATGCCCCGCGGCGTCTTCGAGAACACCGTCCTTATTCTTGTCATCGAACCCCACGACATCGGCAAGGATCGTCCGAGTCACGATCGGGTCATAGTCGTAGCACCGCACTCCCGGATCAAAATAGAAAGGCACCGACGGGCTGAGAGGAGAGCACTGCTTCACGGCCAGCCCGTTGAAAACGATATCGATCATGGATTTGCGGTCGATCCCGGAGGCCAGCGCCTGGCGGAAATCCCGGCTCTGGAACCACGTCTTTTTCCACGGCGTCTTCGCTTGCTGATTGAACGCGACGAAATACGAGCCCAAAGAAGCCCCGGTACGGTAGATCTTGAAATGTTTCCGGTCTTCCATCGGTTTTAAAAGCGGATAGTCCGCACCGCGCACCGCGTACACATCCGTCTCCCCGTCCAAAAAACGAAGAAGCTGGTTATCCGGGCTCGGGATGATTAAAAAGAGAACGCGTTTTAATCGAGGAAGCTGTTTTCCCGCAGCGTCCTTTTTCCAGTAATGCTCGTTCCGGACCAGTTCGATCCGTTCGCCGGGAAGCACCCTGGAGATCCGGAAAGGCCCCGTCCCCACAATGCGCGACGGATCTTCTCCAAGGCCCCACGCGCTCTGGAAGGTCCCCTCCCGGACGGCTTTTTCAAGAATGTGTTTGGGAACGATCGGCTGCGAGAGGGAGAAAAGGAACGGCGCAAAGGGTTCGGGTAAACGGAATTCCACGATCGATGCATCGATCGCCTTGACCGCGATCGGCTTCCCCCGCAGCGTAAAGAGGTCCCGGGCGCCGTTAGGGATCGCCGAATTGAAGATGATCTTCTCGAAAGTGAACTGGACGTCTTCCGCCGTGAACGGCGCTCCGTCCGACCACCAGACATTTTCCCTGAGCCGGAACGTCCAGACAAGGCCGTCGGCCGAATGGTCCCAGCTTGCGGCCAGCTTCGGCGCAACCTGACCGGTACGCGGGTCGAATTCAGTCAACCCTTCGAAAAGGAATTGGGTGATCTCGGTGCTGGAGGTCTCCTGCGCCACCATCACATTGAAGGTCTTGGGCTCCGTGGAAACGGCGAGGACGAGGGTCTCATTAAAAAAGTCACTCCGCCCGGCGGCCCTGAGCGGTGAACCCGCGGTGATCAACAACACCGCAAGAAAAAAAACCGAAATTCTCGACTTCAACGGATCGCCCCTTTGTTGAGCGGGTCACATGACTGTTCCGAACAAATTTCCCTAAGCGGTCAATATACCATATTCTCCCGGCCGCTCGCTGTGGTAAAATCCGCCACATGATAACAAAAGTCCTTCTGCTTTTCGATGTCGACGGAACGCTCCTCCTCACGGGAGGCTGCGGCAAGGTCGCGCTGGAAAAGGCCTTCGACGAACTGTTCGGGGTCCCGGAATGCTGGGGCGATACTGTACCTCACGGTAAGACCGACCCCGTAATCATCCACGCGATCTGCCAGAGACTCTTGGGACGGAAACTGGCTGCGGAAGAATACCGTCGTTTATGCGACCGCTATCATGAACTCCTCAGCGTAGAAGTCGCTGCGACGGACCAGTACCGTCTGATGCCGGGCGTCACGGAGCTGCTGGAATTCCTCTCCCGCCGCAAAGAGATCTTTCTGGCGCTCGGGACCGGGAATTTCGAAATCGCGAGCGGTATCAAGCTGGAGCGTGGTAACCTCCGCCAATATTTCAAATGCGGAGGATTCGCATCCGACGCGGATGAACGACCCGAAATCCTCCGTCACGCCGTCCGGCGCGCGGAAAAAATAACCGGAAATCCGGTCCCTCAAGAGCACATCTATGTGATCGGCGATACGATCCATGACGTCCGTGCGGCAAAAAACGCCGGCTTCAGGA
Organism: Candidatus Omnitrophota bacterium; assembly: GCA_903819565.1. GTDB lineage: Bacteria > Omnitrophota > Omnitrophia > Omnitrophales > Aquincolibacteriaceae > Pegaeibacterium. The sequence goes on from CAIJDY010000168.1 coordinate 3,424, forward strand.
CGATCGCCGTGCTCACGAATCACGCACGGAAAGAGGATTTCCGAGACTGCCCCCCCGACCATCTTCTGAAGGATCTTTCCAACATTCCTGCCTTCATGGCCTGCCTCGATGGACTTTACCCCTCAAAGAGAATTCCGCTCTGAAAAACTGAAGTACTGATTCTCCCCGACGATGATGTGGTCCAGGACGCGGACCGCGACCGTTTGGCAGGCCGCCTTAATCTTCTGCGTGATCTCGTAATCTTCGCGGCTCGGCTCAATCTTGCCTGAGGGATGATTGTGCACCAGCACGAGATTCGAGGCATGGAACTCCAGGGCGGCCTTGACGACTTCGCGCGGATGGACCGCCGCTTCATCGATCGTCCCGTAAAAAAGGTCCCTCTCCCCGACGATCCTGAGCGACTTGTCGAGGAAAAGAACTTTGAAGATCTCGCGCTTCTGGTCCCGGAGCGCGGCACAAAGATAGTCCGTCACGGCCTGCGGGCTGCGGACAAAATTCTGCCCGACTACTTTTTCCCGCAGCTGACGGAGCCCTATCTCCTTCAACGCAAAAAGCATGGCGACCTTCGCCTGCCCAAGACCTTTGACCTGCCTCAGAGCCCCCTGACTTTGACTCAAGAGACCGCGCAATCCCGTGAACTGAAGCAGCAGATCACGGGAAAGACTGACCGCATCCCGGCCCCTCGTTCCGTGCCCGAACAGCACAGCCAGAAGTTCGGCATCCGAAAGCGCTCCGGCGCCCTTCTGCAATAATTTTTCTCTTGGCCTTTCGGTGTCCGGCCAATCTTTAAGGCTTTTGATCATGGCCCTATTTTAGGCCATACCCACCTTAAGTCAATGTTTATTTTTCATACATATATTGCGTTTTATGCATATTTTATGACCAACCACACAGCTTAAGGATTCATTGAAATATCAAGGACGCGCCGCGCCACCCACCTAGGATTTTGGCGTAGGAGGAGGGGCGCTCTGAGGCACTGATGATGCAGGAGCTGCGGAGGCACCACCGGTCATAAGAGGTTTTCCGCCTTTCGAATTGCACACATCCAGCGTAATATCTTTCACTAACGTCCCGCCCAAAATACACCCTGCGAAATTCTTTGTCACCGATACATCCGGCGGGCTTTGCGACGAAGCGGTTTTGGCAGATTGAGAGACTGGTTTCGCCGGCTCCGAAATTGATTGAAGGGGCGGTGACACGGTCGTCGGCTTCATCGTGGCCGTGATCACGATGGGCTGCGCGTTGGCCGCGACAGACGACTGGTAGTTGATCGGTCTGGACTGGGAGAACGATTCGGCGCCGGACTGGGCAGGCAATGCGGCCGGCTGCTGGGAGCCCGCATCCGCCGAAGCCCGCGTAGACCTCGGAATGCGGCTTGTAAACCCCAGGGAGCTCGCTGTTTCTTTTTTGACCCCCTTGTCTTTTATCGGGTCCGCGACAACAACTTCCTTGCCTCCCTCCGCTTTCAAAACGGCATAAGCGCTGCCCTGAAAAGAAAAAAAGAAGAATGCGCTGAACAAAAAAGAACTCGTCACAAGAAGCGCTTTTTGAAAAACAAGACGCGGATCATCCCGCATACAGCCTCCTCTATCTCATACCCAGAACTGACCACTGCCAGAACTAGCGTTCGTGCGCTTATAAAGCCCCATAACCCTACGGCTAGATTTTACCTCATAGGATTCATCAAAACAAGCGGCTCGCGTGAACAGAACAAAGACCGTGACCCGTTATCGAACGGTGATGCGGCGCCGGACGGCGTCCAGGATCTCGAAATGGATATGACTGGCGTGGGACGGAATGAGGCCTTTGGCCTTCCCGGCCCATTCGACGCACGAGATGGCCTTCGCGTCGTTCACAAAATCTTCGAACCCGATGTTCTCGAGCTCCTCGGTCGAGCTCAGTCGGTAGCAATCGAAATGGTAAAGAGGGATCTTCGATTTGTAAACGTGCATCAGAACGAACGTGGGACTTTTCACCCGCTCGGAGCGTTTCAGCCCCAACCCTTGGGCGAGACCTTTGACAAAGGTGGTCTTTCCGCTCCCAAGCGGCCCCTCGAGACAAAGAACGTCCCCCGGTTTCAAGCTGCGAGCGAAACATTTTGCAAAATCGATCGTCTCCTGCGCGGAAGCCGTGAGGACTTCCGCGTCGTTCATCAGATTAGAAATGACGGAACCCCTTTCTCGCGGTCCGGGGGGCCGGGGCCTTTTCGCCCTTAAACTTCCAGAAAATCTGCGGCGCTATTCGTTCGATCCTGCCGATCCACGTCAGCGGCACGCGGGGAAAGTGCTTTCCCCATATCTTTTCGAGCTCCCTCTTGCGTTGCGGCCGCACGGTGAACAAAAGCTCAAAATCCTCGCCGTCGTTAAGCGCCCTTCCGCGGGCCTCGAGCGACTCGCCGCGCGCCATTTTCAGGGCATCACGCGAGACCGGCACTTGATCGAGGTCCAAACTAGCCCCGACCCCGGAAGCTTTCAAAATATGCCCGAGATCCTGGACCAGGCCGTCGGAAATATCAATCATCGCGGTGGCAAATCTTCCCCGAACCAGTAGATCCGCCTCGCGCAGGCGGGGAATGAAATCATGGTGATGACGCAAAAGCGAGCCTCCGAGAGACCCGGTCACGGCGATCCGGTCTCCCTCCGAAGCACCGGAGCGCGTCACCGCCCTACCCTTCGTGACCTCGCCCAAAATCGTCACGTTCGCGAAAAATTCTTTTGCTCTTGAAATATCCCCACCGACGCAGCAAACGCCGTAGGCGCGCGCGAGCTTCAATAGCCCGTCATAAAACCGGAAAAGCCATGCCGTCGTAACTGATACCGGCTTCCCGATCGTGACCACAAACGAGGTGGGTTTCGCCCCCATAGCCGCAAGATCGCTAAGATTGATGGCCAGCGCCTTCCGGCCAATCTTCTCCGGGGAAAGATGCCGCATGCGGAAATCAACGTTCTCGACGATCGCGTCGGTCGCGACCACCAGCTGCTTTCCTTTGGCAACGTTCAGCACCGCCGCGTCATCCCCGATCCCGAGCGAAACGCAGGAGGACCCCGCCACTTTTTTCCTGAGACATTCAATAAAGGAGAATTCGTCCATCATCCCGACACGGATCACGAGGCCCGCCCCCTTCCGCTAATACAGGAAGCGGACGCCTCAGTCTCCCTTGGTTATTATTTGTTCTTGAGCAACAGTTTGATCTTCCGGAAGGATTTCGCAAAAGGCGGTTTCAGCACACCGGCCTCCGTGATAAACCCGCGGATATAGGCATACGGCGTCACGTCGAACGCGGGATTGAAGGTCTTCACCGTCTTAGGCGCCATCAGTTTCCCCTGCACATGGGAAACCTCGTGGGATGGACGCTCCTCGATGGGAATATCGCTCCCGGTCTTGGCCTGAAGATCAAAGGTCGTGCTCGGCGCGGCCACATAGAACGGGATACCGTGAACCTTCGCGAGTACCGCGACCCCGTAGGTCCCGATCTTATTGGCAGTATCGCCGTTCATCGCGATCCGGTCGGCGCCCACCACCACGCCGTCGATCTTCCCGGCGCGCATGACGCTCGCCGCCATGTTGTCGCAAATGAGCCTGCATGGAATCTTGCTTTTCGTAAGTTCCCAGGCCGTCAGGCGCGCGCCCTGAAGCAGCGGCCGTGTTTCATCCACAAAAACGGAGAATGGGATCTTTTTTTCCTGCAGCGCGTAAAAAACCGCCAGCGCGGTCCCATATCCCGAAGTGGCCAGCCCGCCGGCATTGCAATGCGTCAGGATCGAGTCCCTTTTCTTGAAAAGTTTCGAACCAAAACTCCCGATCTTGCGGCACAGCACGATATCATCTTCGTGGATCTGCAGGGCCTCTTCCCGGACGATCTTTTTCAGCTGCTCCGCCTGTCCCCCAGAGCAACGGCGGACTTTACGGATGATCCGCTCCAGCGCGTAAGCGAGATTCCGGGCCGTCGGCCGTGAAGAATCCAGATAGCGAGCTTCCTTGTCGAGTTTCGCCAGGAAACCTTCCCGCGTCCCGCGGAACGAACGGATCCCGAGATAAAGCCCGTACCCGGCCGTGATCCCGATGGCCGGAGCTCCGCGCACAACCATCTCGCGGATCGCATGCCAGACCGCCCGGGAACCGCGACAAGGCAGCCATTTTTCTTGCCCGGGAAGCTTTCGCTGGTCCAAAAGGTAGAGCGTCTCGTTCTTGAAACGAATCGGCGAAAAAGGCGTTCTTAGATTTTTCATAAATTCCTTATGTGAGGAGCCTTAGCTCAGTGTTGGAACCTTCAGAAACTTGCAGAAAAAATTCACCCCCGTCATCACCCAGGGGATCAATAATCTCATATAACAACAAAGCGCGATCAGCAGGAACCCGTACCGCTCCAACCGGAAATACTCGAGCGCCCACTGCCGCGGCAACAATCCCCCCAGCACCCGGGAGCCATCCAAAGGCGGCAGCGGGATCATGTTGAAACACGCGAGCCCTAAATTCAGATAGACCCCGTAGAGGAGGTATTCATTATTGGCAATTTTATAAAAGAATGCAAGCACTCCCGCCAAGGCCACGTTGACGAGAGGACCGGCCAGCGCCACCCAGATCATGTCCCGCCGCGGATTTTTCAGCTTCGAAAAATTGACGGGCACCGGCTTGGCCATCCCGATCATGAACCGGCCGCCGGTCGCGAAATAAAGCATCGCCGGCAGCAGAAGGGTCCAGAAAGGATCGATGTGGCGCAGCGGGTTGAACGTCAGACGGCCCGCGCGTTTTGCGGTATCATCCCCCAGCCAGTAAGCCGCAAAACCGTGGCTCACCTCATGGACCGTCATGGCGACGAGCAGGATCAAAATAATCCCGAAGGTCATCTCAGACGCCCCGATCCCCGAGGATCTGTTTGATAAGAAAAAAATAGGCGATAAAAAATGTATTGTGCATGACGTGGAGCGTAATGGAAGCGATCAGCGATCTTCGCTTTTCATAGAGGTACGCCAACGCGACCCCCAGCACAAAAATGGGCCAGAACACAAACCCGGAGTGATGGATCCCGGCGAAGAACGCGGCGCTGAGGACCACGGCCCAGAACTTCCCCCAACGGTTCCGGAGGATCGGGTAGCAAAATCCCCGGAAAAAAATCTCCTCGAAGACCGGCCCGATCACGGTCCCCAGCAATAGCGACATCACGAAAAGAAAAGGGATGTGCTTTTCTTCCAGAAAAACGTTCATGAGCGGATGCGGCGGCGGTTCGTAACGGATAAAACTTGAGACCGTCAGAAGGATGACGGCCACGAAGGCGAAAAGCGGCATGACCCCGAAATACCCGATCACGCCCGCCTTGATCTCACAAAGGATCTCCCTGCCGGCCGGTAGCCGTATCCCTAGTTCCGGCCAGCGACACCCCTGCTGTGCGATAAACTTGATCATGTAATAAAGGGTGATGACATGCATAAGTATCGTGTGCAGGACCATGTAGAAGTTGTCCGAAGCCAACTTGGGGAAAAAAATCTGGAACACCGCGATCGCAAAACTCAGCACGATCCCCCATAACATGAGAAGTATGACCGCCTTGAAAAGGATCGAGAAAGACCACGCTTGGTTCAAAGGCGGGCTAAGCGTTCCCGTGAAATCCCGGCGGAAGGACTTGCTCCAAATAAAAAAAGCATCCACGATAAGCCCGACGAAAAACGCAAAAAAGAAAAAAGCGGTCAGGATCTGGAAAAGCAATGCGAGCGAGGGCTTTTCTTTCGCGAAATCCCGATACGCCTCCCTGCGTTCCAGGGTCTTGTTCCACTTCTTTTCTGCTGTCTGAAAGGCCGAGATCGCCGTCACCTTTTTCACCACGCCTTTACCGGAAGGGCCGGCCCCAAACAGGAAGTACCCGTGAAAAAGCAGAACAGCGCAAAGACCCCAAAAGTATTGCGGCTCCTTCCTAAAAAAAAGAGTGATCGCCTTCAGCATAGGCCGAAAAGCCTTTCCGCGTTCGCCGTCGTCAACGCCGCCATGGGTTCAAGGCCCATTCCGTGAAGCCCCGCGGCGCACTCCGCGGTCTCCACCAGATAGAGCGGTTCGTTACGCTGACCCCGTCTGGACTGCGGCGCAAGATACGGCGCGTCGGTCTCAAGCAGCAATCGCTCTTTCGGGCAGACCCGGCAGGCGTCGCGCAAGGCATCATTCTTTTTATAGGTCAAGGCCCCGCCGAACGCGATGTAAAATCCAAGTTCCGTGAACTTTTTCATCGTCGCAGCATCTGAAGAAAAGCAATGAAGCACGCCGCGGTAGGGGGGCGGGACCGTCTCCGTAAGGATCTTCAGCAGCGGCTCGTACGCGTCGCGGCAGTGGATGATGAGCGGCTTCCGAGATTTCTGGTACCACTCCAGGAACGTCCGGAGGATCGTCTCCTGAACGTCCCGGGGCGAGTGATCATGAAAATAATCGAGCCCCACTTCGCCGATCGCGACCACCTTGGGATGCGCAAGAAGCTTAGCGAGTTCCGCGAGGTCGGAAGAACTGGCTGTCTTGGCCTCGTGGGGATGGTACCCGATCGCGGCATAAATCTGCGGGTATTGCTCCGCAATCGCGACGGCTTTTTTCGAATCTTCCAGACCGGTCCCGATATTCAACAAATAGCGAAAACCGTTCTTCACCGCCCGGTCAATCACCGCGGCACGATCCGCGTCATATTGTGGAAAATGCAGGTGCAGGTGCGTGTCGGTCAAAATCATGGTTTTTTTTCATCGAGGCGGGGAAAAAGCGGCTCTCCCTTTTCGATGACGGTCCCGGCGGTAACCAGAGAGCCGTAAAATTCCTTGTCGCCGCGGATTTGTTCAATCGGACCGATCTTCAAGCGCTCAAGAATTACTTTCGCGGTTTCCGGCATGAAGGCCTGGAGCAGTACCGCGACATGCGCCACGCTGTCCGCCAGATTAAAAAGGACATCCGCGAGCTCGTCTATCCGGGAGGGGTCTTTGGCGAGCGCCCACGGCTTCGTTTCCTCCACGAATTGATTGGCTCGAGTAATGACGGCCCAGATTCTGGCCAGTGCTTCACGGGGGTCATGCGCCAGGACCGCTTTCGAAGTCTCGTCCCACAACCCAGCGGCGTCATAGATCCGTGTTCCCGCTTTCCCCTGAGGAATCTTACCTTCGAAATACTTCTCGATCATGGAGGCCGTACGGTGCCAAAGATTCCCGAGACTGTTGGCGAGATCGCTGCTGTACCGCTCCACGAGCAGGTCCTCGGAATAAGTTCCGTCAAGACCCAGCGTCACTTCATTCAACAGAAAGTACCGGAGCACGTCGCTGCCGTACTTCTGGACGAGCGCGATCGGGTCCACGACGTTCCCGACCGACTTCGACATCTTCGCGCCGCCGATCCGCCACCAGCCGTGAGCGAATACCAGCTTCGGCATAATAACACCCATCGCCTTCAGCATGATCGGCCAAAAAACAGCATGCTGGCGCAGGATGTCTTTTCCCACCAGGTGAAGGTCTGCAGGCCAAAGCGACTTGAATTTCTTGTCGTCCAGGAAATAACCGGCCCCGCTCAAATAATTCAAAAGCGCATCGAACCAGACGTAAACCACATGATCTTTCGACCCCGGGTATTCGATCCCCCACGTGAGCCGCGCCTTGGGCCGGGTGATGCAAAGATCTTCAAGCGGCTCTTTGAGAAATCCGAGGACCTCGTTCTTCCGGTAATCGGGTTGGATAAAATACGGATTGTCCCGGATATAACCGATCAGCCAGTCCTGGTACTTCGAAAGTTTGAAAAAGTAATTCTCCTCCTCAAGACGGTCCACGGCGCGCCCGCAATCCGAACACTTCCCTTCTTTCAGCTGCAGTTCCGTCCAGAACGATTCGCACGGCGTACAATACCATCCCTGATACTTGGCTTTATAAATATCGCCCTTCGCCTCGAGATCCGCCAGAACCTTCTGGACGACTTGTTTGTGATACTCATCGGTCGTGCGGATGAAATGATCGTAACGAATCCCGAGCACGCGCCAGAGATCCTTGAACTGCGGCACGATCTCGTCGACGAACGCCTTGGGCTCTTTCTTTTGCTCGATTGCCGCTTTCTGGACCTTGATGCCGTGTTCATCCGTTCCCGTAATATAGAACACCGGCTCGCCGCGCAACCGGTGGAAGCGGGCGAATGTGTCACACAAGATACTCGTGTAGGCGTGACCGATATGCGGTTTCCCGTTCACGTAGTAGATCGGCGTGGTCAGATAATAGGTCTTCGTCACAAGATCACTTTCTGGAATGGGAAAAAGCGCCGGAGCCGCATCGCAAGCCTCGTCGCCATAAGTTTCTGGTTCACGTTCATATCCAGCGCGGCCTTAGACTCGTAAAGAAGGTCCAGCGCCTCGAGCCAGCGCCTCACCTCGCCCGGTTCCGCGTCCTCCGACGTCAACTGGTAAACCTTTTCGCGGGACAGGACCATCAGGGCTTCCAGTTTGCGTTTGGCCTCATCGCGCGACAAGCCCCCGTAATTTTCAAAAATCTCGCGGACCGGCAAGGCGCTCAGGCTCTTGATCCCTGCCACCGGAGGCTGCGACAAATGGGACGGCAAACGGATCTCGAAAGCGCGCGACTGGATCGTCTCGAGCAAATGCCCTTTATTCTCCACCAAAAGACA
>CAIJDY010000169.1 GCA_903819565.1 Candidatus Omnitrophota bacterium
TAAAGATCCCCGACGCTTCCGGCATCTGTTCCGCCCAATAGAACTGCGGCGCGCCTTCCCAACTGATAAATTCAACCATTCGCTTCATCAGCAGCGGGTACTTCGCATCAAGCGCCTTCAACGCCGGCGCAAGCCATGACGCCTCGATCTCTTCTCCTGTGGCCATGACTTCGTTACTTTGTGGTGAGCCTGCCGAACCACGGACCTCTGAACGCGAAACGCCGTTCGGGGGGACCAGGAATTTGATCTTTCCGCTCCCGGCCTCGACCCGGATGCGTGCCGCCTGATGCCTCCAGAGTAACCCACTGTCAATTTTTTGAGGAACGACCGCGCCCGATAAAGCAACGACCTTCGCGAAATCGTCATCTAGAATGATCCCGAAATCAACACCGGGATTATGCGCCGTCGACGTGTCCTGGCGAAGCGCCGCCAAAGACCCGTCCTCGCTGACCCAGAACAGGGCCCGCCGTACGGAACCCACATGTTCGATCGTTGCCCTGAGAGTCTCGATCTCATCTTCACTTCCCGCAGCTTTGACCCATCGGCTGAGTGTTTTCAATAGCGGTTTCCAAACTTCCGCGACATACCTTTCATCCACCAACGCGGAAGCCTCGTATTCAAAAGCCCGGTAACCGTAACGGGTGAGCTTTCTGCCGGCGGTATATGCCGACTTCAAATAATCGGGATCGTTCGTTATTTCCCGGATACCGTTCCGGCCGAGCGGAAGCGCAAATTCACCCTCCCCGTTACGATTCAACTTCGGCGCGATAAAATCCATCGATTTTTTAAGCTTTTTCTCCAATCGCGAAAGCGCGGCAACGTCCGTCGCATGGCTCGCGGAAGAAGGTACGATCGTACCGTTAAATTCAGCGCCTCCCTTCCACACCGTGGAACGGCTGTCCTTCTTGCCGTCCCGCACCGCCCAGTCAAGGAAAGCTCTCTCGAACAATGACTGCAGGACCTCGGTCCTTTCATCCGAATTCGCTTTTTCCAGACCTTCCCGCAAACTGTCCGCCACGGCAAAAAAGGATGCGAGGCTTTTTTCATCCGTAAAGATCCCCGACGCTTCCGGCATCTGTTCCGCCCAATAGAACTGCGGCGCGCCTTCCCAACTGATAAATTCAACCATTCGCTTCATCAGGAACAGATATTTCGCTTCAAACGCCTTCAACGCCGGCGCGAGCCATGCTTCGTCGATCTCTTCCCCCGTGGCCATGACTTCATGAGCCTGGAGTGAGCCTGCCGCAGCGGCCGAACCACGTACTTCTGAACGCGCGCTTGCCGCCTTTTCCGGCACGGCGATCCTGCCGTGCTTCTGGAGCTGGACAGAGGCCGCCTTGCGTACAAACTGCGGCATCTTCGCTTGTTTTAAGATCTTCTCCAGATAATCCAATCCCTCAGTTGTGCCCAACGTCCCCAACAGCTCCGCCAGGGCCCGGTACTCCTTTAACGCGTCTTCATTGACACCCTTCCATTTCCAATACGAATCATAAGTGGCACCAAGAGAAGGACCTTTCGTCCTAAAGAGCGCCTCCAATCGTTTGATGACGAAAGGTACCGCCGTCCCGGCTTTTCGCGCCGCCAGTCCCGCCACCACCGCAAGACGCACCTCCAGCGACTCATCGTTGATAGCCTGCGCGAGCTGCTTCGCGCTCGCCGCATCACTGAGCGTCACGAGACCCTTGACCGTCTCCAACCGTACCGGCACCCGCGGATCCTTCAGGAAGGCTTCTACGTCTTGACCCGAACGGCTGCGCAGACCTGCCAGCACCACGGCCGCGCGTTCCGCGATCTTCTTGTTCACGAGCGCCATTGCTTCTTCCGCAAACGCTTCCGCGCCTTTGACCGCCGCCGCTTTCTTCAAGTCTCCTTGATAAAGAGAATAATAAAATAAACCGCGCGGTGTCCCGAGATCCTTCAGGGCCTGGGCTGCGCTCGCCTGCATGGCTTTCGACGTCTTCCCACCGAGCTTTCCGACCAGATCACTCTCGAATTTCACCGCCTTTAAACGACCGATCAGTTTGACCGCCTGCAGCGATACCACCCCGGAAGGATAAGCCAGCGCTTCCGTCAGATACTCCTGAGCGCCGGGAATCGCCGCCGCCTTTTTGATATCCCTTAAGGCCAAGGCCCCCAAAAACCGGCTCTTCGCGTCTCCCCCGGAGACGAGCATCTCCGCGGCGACCGTCCTCATCCCCCTCCCGAGTTCTTTCTGACCCACCCTCGTCAACCGGGACCCACCGGCTTTCTGGATCTGTTCCAGCGCGGTGACCCGGATCGGCGAGTAATTGGCTCCTCGTTCCAAAAGCTTCTCCAGATAATCCAGACCTGCCGCCCTGCCTAACGTCCCCAGCAACTCCGCCAGGGCCCGGTACTCCTTCAATGCGTTTTCATTGGTGCCCTGCCACTTTTTCCAAACGGAACTATAAGTGGCACCCAGCGTAACGCCGTTCGTCGCGAACAGTGCGTCCAACTGCTTGATCACGGCCGGTACCGCCGTCTCGACCTTCCGTGCCGCCAGTCCCGCCGCCGCCGCAAGACGAATTTCCTGCGATCCGTCGCCCAATGCCTTCACGAGATGCTCCGCGCTCGCCGCGTCACTGAGCATCGCGAGTCCTTTGACCGCCGCCAAGCGCACCGCCTCACGAGTATCTTTCAAAAACTCTTCGCTGTTCTTTCCGGGCAAACTGCGCAGGCCTGCCAGCACCACCGCCGCACGCTCCGAGATCTTCTCGTTCGCGTGCGCCCTCGCTTCTTCCGCGAACGTTTCCGCGCCAACGACCACCGCCGCTTTCTTCAAATCGCCCCGGTAAAGGGAATAATAAAATGCCCCGCGCCGCGTCCCGAGATCCTTCAAGGCCTGGGCGGCGCTGGCCTGCATGGACACGGGCGACTTCCCGCCGAGCTTTTCGATCAGATCACCCTCGAATTTCACCGCCTTCAGAAGACCGGCGAGTTTGACCGCCTGGTGCCGGATCACATGGGAATTGTGCGCCAAAGCTTCCTTCAGGTACTCCTGCGCGCCCGGAACGGCCGCCGCCTTTTTGATATCCCTTAAGGCCAGGTACCCCAAAAACTTGCTCTTTGCGTCTCCGCCCGAGACGAGCATCTTTGCGGCTTCCCGGCTCAGCCCCTTCCCAAGCTGCTGCTGGCCCGCGCGCATCGACCGTTCGCCTCCCTCCTTCCGGATCTGTTCCAACGAAACCTGCTGGAGCTGCGGATAAGTCGCTTTGCGCGACAGGATCTTTTCCAGATAATCCAGCCCCGCAGCCGCTCCCAGATCTCCTAACAATCCGGCAAGAACCCGGTATTCTTTCAACACGCTTTCATTGACGCCGCCGGACCAATATCTGAAACGGGCATTATAAGAAGCTCCAAGATTGTCGCCATGCTCCGCGAATAACGCGTCCAACCGCTTGATCACGGCCGGTACCGCCGTCTTGACCTTTCGTGCCGCCAGCCCCGCCACCGCCGCATAGCGCACTTCCGACAAGAGATCACTTAAGGCTTCCGCAAGCTGTCCGGCGCTCGTCGCATCGCTAAGCGACTCAAGCCCTTTGACCGCCGCCAACCGCACCGGCTTGCGGTTGTCTTTCAAAAACTCATCGACGTTCTTGCCGGACCGGCTGCGCAGGCCTATCCACACCACCGCCGCGCGTTCCGCGATCTTTTTGTTCGCGTGGTCCTTCGCTTCTTCCGCGAACGTTTCCGCGCCCGCGACTGCCGCCGCTTTCTTCAGATCTCCCCGGTAAAGGGAATAATAAAATTTTCCGCGATCCGTCCCGAGAGCTTTGAGGTGTTTCAGCGCGGCGTTGCGGAACTTCTCGCTTCTGTCTCCCAGGGCGGCGATCAGTTTCGCTTCCGCTTCTTCCGGTGCCGCTCCCTTAAAATCTCCCCGGATCAAGGCCTCTCTTGCTTCATTGGAGACGATCTTTTGAAAAACCTCGGCGGCGAGTTTTCTGATCGCTTCATTCGGATGGGTCTTTGCTTTTTCCGCGATCTCTTTGGCGCCCGGGACCGCCAGGGCCCGGTTCCGGTCCGCGCGGGCGAGGGCCGCGTAAAAAAGGCTTTCAGGAGTGTTGAGCGCTTCGAGCGCGTTCGCCGCCGTCAGGCGGACCTTTTCGTCCGGACTCGCGAGTTTATCGATCAATTCCCGGGTCTTGTCCGTGCGCCCGAGTCTGCCCCAGGTTTCGATCAAGGACGCCTCATTCCCGGCTTCTACCCCCGCGTTTTGGATGGCGGCTTCCAACAACTCCAGCATTTTCTCATCCATCACGAGCGGAACCTTGATATCCCGTTCTTGCAGCCGGGTCACAAGTTTCCGGATCTCCTCCTGTTTCCGGGACGGGAGATTCGAGTAAACTTTGTACTGTTCCGCGGCCGCCACGTAAGCCGTAACAGGATCGGCCGTCAAAGTGCTTCCGGTCCCTTCCTTCACATCCAGCTGAAGCGCCTCCCTGAGAAGCAAAAGATAGACCAGCGACTGAAAAGTCGCGTTCCCCGCGCCCGTTTTCTTGCCCGGTGTCGCAACAGCCTCCTTGATCCGGTCGTCCATCGCGAAAAAGGAGTAGGCCTTCCCGTCGTAAATTTGCCGGACCACGGCCGCCGCGCGGGGCATCGCGCCGGCCCAGTAATAAAGTGTACCGAACTCTTGCGACGTGATCGCGTCCATGAGCGCTTGATGGGCCCGTGGATAATTTTGTTTGAGGTCCGCGAACGCCGGTTCCATCAGGCCCGCATCGATCACCTCGTACCCGTAAATGTCCGCTTCCGTCGCCTGCTGCGCCGCCGCTTCCTGCCTCACCTCAGCACGGCGGATCTCTCCGGAAGCCGGCTGAGGAGTGCTTGAATACGGATTCGAGCGCAACTCGGACCGCGCCGGAGCCGCATAATCGTTGAGGGCCGTGCGGCCTCCGCGAAGCGTGCCGGGAACGGTTTTCATGGCGAGGTCGATCATGCCGCGCCGGTGACCGGGATTAATGAGTTCACGCTCCTGCGTCGTCATGTCGCGGACGGGAACCATGCGCAGGAACTGCTGGATCTGCGCGGTCTCGAGCAGGGCGTTGACGTAAAGCCGCTCGTCGCGTTTCTCGAGCGCGGTGATCCGCGGCGTCACTTCCGCGTAAGAGAATCCGGCCTCACGAAGTTTCGATTTCAATCCTTCCGCGTGAAATCCCCCGGTGATCACGACGCCGGCCCTGGCGCCGCCCTGCCGGAAATGTTCCGCGATGTTCTGGAGGAACGGTGCTTCGCGTTTGCGTGCGGTCCGGTAGAAATCCAAAGCGAGATCGAAAGTGTTCTGTATGAGAGGTTCGCCGGCTGACTCCGTGCCGGCGGCTTTTGCGATCGCCGCGAGACCGAACCCGCCTTCCTTATTGACGATCTTCTCCCATTCCGTGCCGCTGAGCGACAGGTTCAGGAGCTTGTCGAGAAGGATCGCGTCCTGGGCCGTCGCGAGCAGGGACTTTTCTTCCGCTCCGCGGGCCAGAACGGTAAAAAGCGACTGCGTGAGCCGGTCCATCTCTCCGGCAAGCAAACCGCTCTCGAGCTCTTCCTGAAAACCCCGGAAGGCGGCTTGAGCGGACCAGGCGGGGTAATCTTTGAAATCAAAACCTTTCGGCGACGCGGCGCGGGAGAGGGCTTCGAGCTCCTGACGGATCCCGAGACTCCTTTTAGATTTGCCGCTGATCCTATCAAGAACGGCTGCGTCCAGACCGTGACTTTCGAGCCAGCCGCGCAATTTTTTCTCGTCGGCGTCTGACGCCGCGGGATCGACCGAAGACTGCAGGGCCTTTATCATGGAGTAGCGGACGAGCATCGGGTACTCGAACTGGTTCTTCGCGTTCCCGAGATCGAGCGAAAGATGTTCCTGAGCTTTGACCTTCACCGCGTCAAGAAAAGCCTGAAGTGAGATCCGGTTCTCGAGATGGTCTTCATAGAGACTGAAAAAGGACCGGAGTTCCGGAAAAAAGATCCTGTCGGCGCGCGCCCTGAGGCTTTGGCGGACCTCGGCCATGAAGCGGCGGACCGCCGCGGACTCTTTGGCGACGGCCCTGAACTGAAGGAGGTTCGCGGCGTACGTTTCGATGGATTCGATGCCGTCGGCGGCGATGTCCTTGCGGCCCGCGATCTCCCGCTCCAGAAGGAAGAGCTCGGCGCCGGTCAGTTCGCCCTGCTCCAGCAGGAACGCGCCGGCCTCGCGGCTCTTATCGCCTTCTTTATAGAGATGATAGAGGGAAGGATCAAGACGGCGCGTCGCGCCTTCGAGGAAGAGCGCCCGGATCCCGTACTGCTTGTCGAGATGCCCCAGGAGGTCGCGGATGCGGTACTGGGCCTCGCGGCTGGTGTGGGCGTCCTGGATGAATATAAGGAAGGGCTTTGACGGATCGCCCTGATGGCGGTCGCCAAGCGTCCCGAGGCTGTCCGGGATCCTGAGATCGGCCAGACGGGCAATAGACGGCACGGAAAGCACGAACGGCACACTCTGCGCCGCGACCGTATTCGTCGTCAAAAAGAATGCGGTGAGTAGAGATGCGACTGTCCTCAAAACGGCTTTATTTTTTATCATCACATTTCCTGGGATGCGACTCTAAAAACTAAGCGCTCTAGAAAAGATTTTAATAACCAATGGCGGAAGGTTGCCCTATAGGAAACGATTTGTCAAATGGGCGGGAATTCCTTAGGAAGGAAAATTTTTATATGGGTTCGAATGTTATATATTGCTATATATTGACAATACTGCCACTTCTCAAGTCCTTAACAAGGAATCGCACAAGTCCACCTTAATCCAACCCCGTCTATCTAAAAGTTCGTCAACAGAAA
>CAIJDY010000170.1 GCA_903819565.1 Candidatus Omnitrophota bacterium
ACAGCGGGTTCCGGGGCAACCGCTGGCTGCGCTGCTTGTGTTGCAGGGACAGCGGGTTCCTGGACAACCGCCGGCTGCGCTGCTTGTGTTGCAGGGACAGCGGGTTCCGGGGCAACCGCTGGCTGCGCTGCTTGTGTTGCAGGGACAGCGGGTTCCTGGACAACCGCCGGCTGCGCTACTTGCGTTGCAGGGACAGCGGGTTCCGGAATAGCTACAGGTTGCTCCGCAGACGTTGCCGGGACAATAGGTTCTTGAATGGCTGCGGGTTGCTCAGCAGGCATTGGCGGAGCAACAGGTTCTGGAACGGCTGCGGGCTGTTCTGCGGGAACTAGCGGAACAACAGGCGGTGCCTGCTCCGCCGCGACAGGTTGCGCCTCCTGAGAAACCGAATTGCTTGGTGCCGACAGCGGCCCGGAGTCTGCCATGGCTTGGGCCATTCCGCTCTTTTTCACTTCTGTTTGTTTTCCATCATCGGCCCGCACGTAAACAGACACACTGAATGCCATCAACAAAGCCGCCCCAAAAATGGGGAAAATATTTTTGCGACAATTTTCCATTAGGTACCTCTAATCCTTTGGGGATGGAAAGTGACGTAACTATCTGAAACAAAAGAGGTTGTTATTATAGCGATAAGACTGCCCTTGTCAATTGACTGCCCTCGCAAGAGCCCAAAAGAACGGCAAGGGGAAAAATATCCGGCGTCCAAAGACCACCTCTAAGTCCTTTTTTTAAATAGACTTAGCGACAATTTTCCCCTTGGAAGATAAAGCAGTATTTTGTATTTTCCCCTTAACGGCCACGGTTCTCCCGGAGGCCACAGGTTCCGGTCCGACAACCACTTTAGGCACCGCTTCCGAATTTGCCGGACTCGCCGCAACAGCCGCAGGCTCCGGATTGCTGGGATTCTTCCTCGTGATCAGTTCATAAACGATCTCACCGGGTTTCACGAATCCGAGCTCTTCACGGATCACCTTCTCCAGATACGTCGCGTCCGTCTGAAGAAGGTTGCGCTCGTTAGAAAGCGCTTTGATCTGAGAGTCAATCTCTTCGATCCTCTTGGTAAGCTTTTCCTCTTCGAGTTTCAGCTCCCGGTACCGGGAAACGGACGGAAAATAAATCCAGTACAGGAGCAAAAGGACCGCGACCGTGATCGCGAATACAAAAAAAAGCTTTTTTAGCATTATTTTGTAATCAGCTGCGACGCAGCATAGATCGCCTTAGAACCGAGCGCTTCCTCGATCCTGAGAAGACGGTTATATTTCGCGACCCGGTCCGTTCGGGAAGTAGAGCCGGTCTTGATCTGACCGGTGCCCAGCGCCACCGCGAGATCCGCAATGGTGGTGTCTTCCGTCTCACCGCTGCGGTGACTCATGACCGCCGTGTAGTGATGCTTCTGGGCCAGGCGGACCGCCTGGATGGTTTCCGTAAGCGTCCCGATCTGGTTGACCTTGATCAGGATGGAATTCGCGATACCGCCTTCGATACCGCGCGTCAGACGCTGGGTGTTCGTGACGAAAAGATCGTCGCCCACGAGCTGGGTCGTTTTCCCGAGACGCTCGGTCAGTTTTTTCCAGCCGTCCCAGTCATCTTCCGCCAGCCCGTCCTCAATGGAAAAAATAGGGTACTTCGCGCAAATATCCGCGTAGAACTCGACCATGTCGTCCGCGCTTTTCACCTGCTGGGCCTCGGCGCAAAGCACGTATTTCCCCGGGTTCACGTTCCCGCCGAATTTATCCTTCCCGAAAAAGCTGGAGCTCGCGGGATCAAGCGCGATCTTCACGTCCGTCCCGGCGTTATAACCCGCCTTGCCGATGGCTTCCATGATCACATCCAACGCTTCGTAATTGGACCGGAGGCTCGGCGCGAAACCGCCCTCATCCCCGACCGCGGTCGAAAGTTTTTTGTCGTGCAGGATCTTTTTCAGATTATGGAAAACCTCCGCGCCCATGCGGAGCGCCTCGGCAAAGGTCCCGGCGCCGAAAGGCATGATCATGAATTCCTGGAGGTCGACGTTGTTGTCCGCGTGCACGCCCCCGTTGATGATGTTCATCATCGGAACGGGCAATAAATTCGCGGAAGTTCCACCGATATACTCGTAGAGCGGGATCCCGCGGGAGCTGGAGACAGCGCGGGCGCAGGCCATGGAAACGCCGAGGATCGCGTTCGCGCCGAGGCGGGACTTGTTCGGCGTCCCGTCAAGATTGATCATGAGTTTATCGACGTCTTCCTGCTTGGCCGCGTCCTTCCCTTTGAGGGCCTTCTGGATCTCGTCGTTTACGTTCGCGACGGCTTTAAGCACGCCTTTTCCGAGATACCGGGCCTTATCTCCGTCCCGGAGCTCGACCGCTTCATGCTCTCCCGTAGAAGCGCCGCTCGGCACCGCCGCACGTCCCACGATCCCGTCGCGCAATTTGACATCCACCTCGACGGTGGGATTGCCACGGGAATCCAGGATCTCGCGGGCATGGACTTTTTCAATAATGGCTTTTGTCATTTCAGTAACTCCTTTTTGGTGGTTAAGGGGCTGTCCCCCTCAAAGAATGGGTTAAAAGTCCTTTAAAACAGAGTGGCAATTATAACAAATCCGCGCGGGGTGTCCACAGGTTCAGTCCCAGCCTGCCGTACAGCCTCAACCCTTCAACGGCGGCGCCGTGACCTTCCCGGACAGGACCTGTTTCAGGGCTTCGGGATAAACTTCATACTCGACTCCGTGAACGCGGACCTCGAGAGTTTCAAGCGTATCCTGCGGCAATACAGGGACCTTGCGCTGCAGGATGATCTTGCCGGTATCCACGCCGCAATCCACGAAATGAACCGTCACGCCGGTCTCCTGGACCTTGGCGTCCCAGGCTTCCTTGATCGCATGAGCCCCGGGGAAAGCCGGTAGGAGCGCAGGGTGGATGTTGAGGATCCGCCCCCAGTATCTTTTGACGAATCCCTCCGTCAGCACGCGCATAAAACCCGCGAGCACGATTAGGTCGATTTTGTGAAGCTCCAGACACCTGGCTAACGCCGCGTCGAACGCCTCGCGCGTCGCGTGGTCCTTGTGAGAAACCACCAAGGTCAGGACGCCAAGCTCTTTGGCCCGCTCCAACGCCTTCGCTTCCGGCTTGTTGGAGATCACAATCGCGGCCTCAGCGGAAACGTCTCCGGCCTGGATCTTCCGGATCAGGTGGGCCATATTAGTCCCACTTCCGGAAACAAGAAAAGCCAACCGTTTCATGACCGGACCTCCCGCGGCAGCACCTGTTTGCGTCCCTTGCCGGACACGAGCGCCACCATCTCCCCTTTCCGGGGTTTTTTGACAAGTTCCTGGACCAGCTCCGATAAATTCCCGCGCAGGACTTCTTCGAATTTCTTGGTCAGTTCCCGCGCGACCGCCGCCTCGCGGTCCCCGAAAACTTCCAGCATATCCCGGAGCGTCTTCACGATGCGGAACGGGGATTCAAAAAAAACCAGCGTCTCTTCCCGGTCCGCCAGGGCCTCCAGCTCATGCCGCCGCTTCTGGCCCTTATTTGATAAAAACCCGAAAAAACAAAAGCTGTCCGTCGGAAGTCCGCTCAAGACCAGCGCCGCCGTCACCGCGGAAGGCCCCGGCAGAACCTCGAGCGGCAATTTTTCCCGCAGCACCGCGTTCACGATCTGAAAACCGGGATCCGAGACAAGCGGCATCCCGCCATCCGAAACAAGCGCCAGAGACTTCCCCTCCCTCAGCAGGAGAAGGATCTCTTCGAGCCGCTGCAGCGCGCTGTGCTCATGATAACTCAGAAGCGGTTTTTGAATCTCGAAATGCCGCAAAAGGGTCTGCGTCCGGCGCGTGTCCTCGCAAAGGATCATGTCCGCTTTTTTCAAGACTTCCAGCGCGCGCAAGGTGATATCCGCGAGGTTGCCGATCGGCGTCGGGACGATGCTCAGCATGACGGCTCAGCGGTTGCGCTCGAGCACGTATTCCGCCAGCTGCTCGAGACTTGTACGGAAAACCGACGGCGGAAAAACCCGAAGTTCCTGCCGTGCTTTTTCCACGAACTCCCGGGCCTTCGCCTGGGCGTAGTCGAGGGCACCCTGCTTGCGAAGAAGCTCCACCAGCGCCGCAAGCCTTTTCCCGTTCTTGGAATCCCGTAACAAAAGAATGGCTTTGGAACGGTCCTCGGACGCCAGCAAACGGATCACGGGCAGCGTGTAAACCCCTTCCTCAAGGTCCCCGCCGAGGAACTTCCCGAATTCCTGTTCCTTTCCCATAAAATCCAGATAATCGTCGATGAGCTGGAACGCCATGCCGAAATAGATCCCGAAACGGCCGAGCGCTTCTAGGGCGTTCTCTTCCATCCCCCACACCAGCGCGCCCGTCTGAAGAGAGCAGGCCAGCAGGAAAGCTGTTTTCTTGCGGATGATCTCAAGGTGCGTCGCCTCGGCCAGATCAATATTGTATTTTTCATTGAGCTCGTGGATCTCGCCGTCGCAAATTTCTCCGGCCGCGTGAAGGAAAAGCGGGATGATCTTTTCGTTGCCGTAATGGACGATCGCTCCCATCGCGCGGTCATGAAAATAATCACCGACCAACACCGCGGTCTGGGGGCCCCATTTCACGTTCAGCGTCGGGATTCCCCGCCGGAGACGGGCGGAATCAATGATGTCATCGTGGATAAG
>CAIJDY010000171.1 GCA_903819565.1 Candidatus Omnitrophota bacterium
AGGCGGGTCACCGAAATATTCCGGGACGTGCTCGATCAGGAGGCCCTTGTACTTCAGGAGGAGACGACAGCCCGCGACGTCGACGGCTGGGATTCTCTTTCTCACATCAGTCTCATTGTCTCGATCGAGAAAGAGTTCGGGATCCGGTTTGATCTTACGGAGCTGAAGCCGTTGAAGAATGTAGGGGATATGCTCCGCCTTATCCAAAATAAGGTGTCTCCGGTATGAACACCTATCGCTTTGCTGATCTTCACGTGGGCCTTGTGGCTTCTTTTCAAGTGGAAGTCACTCCCGAGATGCTGGATAGGTTTCGTGAGCTGACCGGAGACCACAACCCGCTTCACGTTGACGCTCTTTTCGCGGGGAAGTACGGATTTCCTGACCGTGTAGCCCACGGGATGCTCACGGCGTCCTTTTACTCGACGCTGGTCGGCCTGTATCTTCCGGGGAAATATGCTTTGTTGCATGGCGCGGACGTTTCTTTTACGGCGCCGGTTTTTCCCGGAGACAAGCTGACGGTATCGGGAGAGGTCGTCTCCATCCATGAAGCCCACCGACAGATCGAACTGAAGGCGCAGATCACTAACCAGGCCGGGAAACAGGTTTCCCGCGCGAAAATACGGAGCGGCGTCCATGAGTAAAAATCATATCCTTATGACAGGAGCTTCATCGGCGATAGGCCGTGAAATCATCAAGCAGATCGCGGATGACGCGACCGTTATTTTGGCGCATTATCACGCGCGTCTGGAGCCGCTCAAGAAGCTCATGGCGGAAGTCCCGTGCCGGATCATCCCGATCCAGGCCGATCTCTCCACAGAACAAGGGATCCTTTCGCTTATTCAGAAAACGGCCTCTCAGTGTGAAGCCCCGGGGAAGATCGTTTTGCTCGCCGCGCCGCGTCTTACTCTGGCCGGATTTAAGGACCTTTCCTGGGAAGATTTTCGTTTTCATTCCGAGATGCCTGTCCGTACCGCCGTGACGCTTCTCACTCATTTTTTACCCCAAATGGCGAAATCGGGTTATGGCCGGGTGGTGTTCATGCTGAGCAGCGTTGTTCTCGGCGTCCCCCCGTCTTCCATGGCACATTATGTGACCGCAAAACACGCGCTGTTGGGGCTCATGCGTGCTCTTGCCGGCGAATACGCCTCCACAGGTATTACCGTGAACGCCATAGCGCCCTCGATGGTGGAGACCGGATTCCTTGCGGGGATTCCCGAGAAGCTCGTAGAACTTTCAGCCCAGGCTCATCCGTTAAAGCGCAACGCGACCCCCGCGGACATTGCCCCGATCGTCAAATGTGTTCTTTCCGACGAGGCGGGGTATCTTACCGGAGCGACCATTCCTGTCACCGGGGGAGTCCAGTTTTAATGCTTTTTAACTCCCTTTCATATTGCCTCTTCCTTCCGGTTGTCCTCCTCCTTTTTTCTATCGCCGGTTCGCGATGGCGGTGGGCGGTCCTTCTCTTCTCCAGCTATGTGTTTTACGGGTTTCTGCTCAAGTCTCTTCTGCTGATTGTTCTGACACTGGTGATTCTTATGACTTTCTGGATCGGCAGGCGGATGGGGATCAGCGAGGTTCGTCCGGTCAGATGCCTGTTTCTGTGGGTGGGTATTGTTTTTAATCTCATGCCGCTCGTTTATATGAAATATCTTCCTTTCCTGGCGCAGAACCTCAACTTTCTTATGCGAGGGCTCCGGCCGGGTTTTGTTTTCGAAGTCCCGGCGCCGATGGTCTCGATAGGACTCTCGTTTTTTATTTTTCAGGCGATCTCTTACCTCGCGGACATTTATTTCAGGATCGCAGAGCCGGAACGGCATTTGGGATATTTTTCATTGTATCTGGCATTCTTTCCGAAGCTGCTCCAGGGGCCGATCGAGCGGGCGGGGGATCTTCTGCCGCAGCTGAAGATCCCTTACGTCTTCCACCGCGAAAATATGCGTTACGGATGTCTTCTTTTTGTCTGGGGGCTGTTCAAAAAGATCGTGATCGCGGACCGTCTCGGGTTCTATGTGGATTCCGTTTACAATGATGTCCCTTCCGCGACCGGACTGCCGCTGATCGTGGCGACTTGCGCTTACGCATTCCAGATCTACATGGATTTTTCGGGGTATACCGATATGGCGCTAGGCAGCGCGCGTCTTTTCAACATCAATCTGACGCAGAATTTTAACAGTCCTTATCTCGCGACCTCCGTCGCTGATTTCTGGCGCCGTTGGCATATCAGTTTTTCCCGTTGGATCTTTGACTACGTCTTTGAGCCGTTGCAGATGCAGTGGCGCGATTGGGCGAAATGGGGCACTGCGGCCGCGCTGCTGGTGACGTTCCTTGTTTCCGGGGTCTGGCATGGCGCCCGATGGGGTTTCGTTATTTGGGGACTTTTGCACGGCGTTTACCTGGTCGGCTCGTTTTTCTATCGACCTCTTCAAAAGAGGTGGCACAAAGCCCTCGGTCTGGAAAAGAGCGGCATCGTCAGGCTTTGGCAACGGCTCGTCACTTTTGCTTTGGTAAGCTTCGCGTGGATCTTCTTCAGGGCCAACAGCCTTTCTGACGCGTGGCATGTGGTGACGCGGATGCTCCGTCTTGACCGGAGTACGGCCGTATTCCACATGAGTGATTATGCGAATTTGTCCCTTCTGGCGATCGGGGGCGCTTTTTTCATGTGCACGCTTTCGCTGATGGCGGATAACGGCCGCCGTTTGTTCCGGTCTCATTTGCGCTGGGTGTTTTATTACATGCTTTTTTTTATGGTCATTTTTCTCGGCACAGGTAAAGCGACGTTTATTTATTTCCAGTTTTAACGGAATCCTTTTTTTGTGCCAGTTTATTCGGGGGATGATAGTATGTTCGCTATGAAGATTATTCAAAAGAACGATTGGCCGCTTCTCCTGTATAGAGACATTATCATGCCCCAATCTCTTGACGTTCTCCAGTTCGTCCCCGGTCAACCGCGGAAGAGGGCTTAGGTCCGGTATGCGGCACCGCATCGGTCTTGATATTCGGATGATCCAGAACACGGGGATCGGGACTTACTTGCGCGGCCTTCTCGACGGCTTCCGCAGCACCGGACTGCAGGAGGGGCACGATCTTTCGTTGTTCGGTCAAAAAGGCGGCATTGGCATTCCTTTCGCCGCGCCGATCTATTCCTTGCAGGAACAGCTCCAGTATCCCGGGATGATTGGTCAATGCCGGCTCTGGCATTCGCCTCATTACAATGTTCCCATTTTCAAAGGGCCAGCGAAGCTGGTGGTTACGATCCATGACATCATCCACTGGGTCTTCCGAAAGCAGTTCCTCACGCCGCTTCAAACGGCGTATGCCGGATTCATGCTCAGGCGGGCCGTGACATCGGCGGACCGTATTATCGCGGTTTCCCAGCATACAAAAAAGGACCTGGTCGAATATTTCAAGGCGGATGAACAAAAGATCACGGTTATTTATCAAGGGGTCGAGGGTTCTTGCCGCGAGCTCCCTCCCGAAGTGCTGAAGCCGGCGTTTGAGGTGCTGCGGAACAAATATAACGCCCCGGAAAATTATTTTCTTTATGTCGGGCTCATGAAGCCGCACAAGAATATCCTGTGGCTTTTGCGTCTTTTCAGGAAGCTCAAAGCCGCGGGGAAGATCCGAAGCGCGCTGGTCCTGATCGGCCGGAAAGACGTCAAGTATCCGGCGGGTCATGAAGAGCTCGAGTCGCTTGTTTCGGACCGGGACGTCATTTATTTGCCCCGGATCGAGCATGAAGAATTGCTCGCTTTTTATAATCAGGCGCTTGCGCTGATCCATCCATCGCTTTATGAAGGGTTCGGCCTGACGCTTCTGGAAGCAATGGCGTGCGGGACACCGGTGATCACGACGAATGCGTCTTCGATCCCTGAGGTCGTGGGGGACGCGGCGGTGCGGGTTGATACGACCGATGAGGCGCCGATGATGGACGCCATGATCCGCATGGAGACGGACGCGGCGCTCCGGGAAGCGTACCGGGCGAAGGGGCTCGAGCGGGTAAAGCAATTCAGCTGGAACGAGACGGCGAGGCGGACGGCGGCCGTCTATGAAAAAGTACTGGCGGGGGTCTCATGAAAGTCGCGTTGGTCCATGACTGGATGATCCACATGCGCGGGGGCGAGAAGGTTCTCGACGCGATCGCGGATCTTTATCCGGAAGCGACGATCTACACGCTTTTTTCGGACAGGAAAAGGCTTAGCGCGAACCTTCAGCGTCACCGGATCATCAATTCTTTCCTGCAGTATTTCCCAGGGATCAAGCATTACTACCGCTGGCTATTGCCGCTCCTGCCGTTCGCGGTCCGTTCGCTCAAGATCGAGGAAGATACGGACCTGGTCATTTCGAGCTCGCATTGCGTGGCCAAAGGGATCGGCATCCCCGTGAAGGCCCGCCACATTTGCTACTGCCATACCCCGATGCGCTACCTCTGGGGATTTCAGGAGGTCTATTTCAGCCGTTATTTACCGTTCGTACGGTTTTTGATCCGGGCGGTCCTGAAACCTCTCAAGGCGTGGGACCTCCGGACGAACGCCGGGGTCGATCTCTTTATCGCGAATTCGGAATATATTCGCGTTCGCATCAAGGACGTGTACCGGCGGGACGCGGTCGTGGTGCATCCGCCGATGGATACGGTGTTTTTCAAACCGGGCGGCGCCAAAGAACATTATTTTCTTGCAGTTTCACACTTTGTTCCGTATAAAAGGCTCGATGTGGTCATTGAGGCTTTCAATACGATGGACCGGAAGCTCGTGGTGATCGGCTCCGGGCCGCTGGAATCCCAATACAAGAAGCTCCGCACAAGCGGTCAGATCTTTTTTTGGGGAGGCGTCAGCGATCAGCAGCTGCGCGACGCTTACGCGGGAGCTCGGGCGCTGATCTTTCCGGCGGAAGAGGATTTCGGGATCGTCCCGCTAGAGGCGCAGGCCTGCGGGACGCCGGTGATCGCGTTCCGGAAAGGGGGCTCCCTGGAAACCGTTCAAAGCGGCGTCTTCTTTGATGCGCAGACGCCGGAAGCGGTCCGGGAAGCCGTGCTGCGGTTCGAGCAGGATCCCTACGTTCCGGAGGATGTTTCCGCGAAGGTCCAGGGATTTGGGCGGGATCACTTTCTTGAAAATATGCGCTCCACGGTCGCCGGTTTAGCGGCGGGGCGCACAGATCCATAAGTAACCTCAAACAACTTCAGACCGTCGAGGTTTAGCGGGAAGCGGGAAATCTATGAGATCGGCTCACCAGAGGCGGATGGTCGTCGGGACGATGGCGGTGGATTGCGCCATGATCGTCCTGAGTTTTCTGGTCGCTTACATCGTTCGTTTTTTTGTCGCGCTTCCGACGGGGCTTGGCGTTCCGTCCCTTGAGGGATACCTCCACGCGCTGTTCGGGGTCATTCCGGTGTACCTATGGCTCTTCCGGGAGTGCCGGCTTTACCAGCCCGCCCGGCATATGCGCCGCATCGAAGAGATCTTCTGGGTGATCAAGGCAGTGACCTACGCGACGGTCATCCTCATGGCGTTTACGTTCTTCTACCGCGAATTCTCTTACTCCCGGCTTTACCTCGTCTTTCTGTGGTTCTTTTCCTGCATCCTGATCAGTGTCGGGCGTTACCTGCTTATTCAGTGGGAATATTGGCGACGCGTCCAAAAAAAGGATCTGATCGAAGTGCTGGTGATCGGGTTGAACGAGAACGCCCGCGCCTTCATCCAGTGGGCCAGGAATAATCCTCATTACGGGCAAGTGCCGGTCGCAGTCCTTTCGAGCGATCCGGCGTCCCTCGGGCAGCTGATCGAGGGGGTTCCGGTGGTCGGGCTGACGGGGCAATGGGAGGAATTTGTCCAGAAGCTGCAGCCGAATCAGGTCGTTTTACTGGACACCAGCCTTTCCCGCGAAGTGATCTCGGACCTTGTCGCGGTTTGCGAGGACTCCTTTATCGAATTCAAAATGGGCGCGGACGTGCACGGTCTTATCGCCAGCAACGTGGGCGTCGAGTACGTCAGCAACATACCTCTGCTGGGTTTCAGGTCTCTACCGCTTGACGATCCGTGGAACCGGTTTACCAAAAGGATCTTCGATCTTACGATCTCTGGGGTTATGGGCTTGCTATTTCTTCCGGTGGGACTGATGGTTGCTCTGGTGATCCGCCTGGAAGGGAAGGGCCCCATTTTTTACGCGCAGGAGCGCGTCGGCCGCGACGGGAAGTCCTTCAAACTGCTGAAATTCCGGACGATGCAGGTCGACGCCGAAAAAGAGACGGGGCCGGTGTGGGCGAAAGCGGACGACGCCCGGCGCACCCGGAGCGGCGAATTCCTGCGTCGCTGGAATCTGGATGAATTCCCGCAATTGATCAACGTTCTCCTCGGGCAGATGAGCCTCGTGGGCCCCCGGCCGGAACGTCCGCACTTTGTCGACAAGTTCCGCGAAAGCGTTCCCCGCTACATGGCGCGCCACAAGATCAAGGCCGGGCTGACCGGTTGGGCGCAAGTACACGGGCTTCGGGGGAACACCTCGATCGAGGAGCGGATCAAATACGACCTCTACTACATGGAAAATTGGTCGTTATTACTGGATGTCGAAATTCTGGTGATGACCTTTTTCGCGTTCAAGAACGCGTATTAAATTGACGTCCCGCGGCCGTCCCGTATTATAATCATCCAACTCAAAAAGCGAGGTTCGCAGTATGGATAAAGCACCGGTTTCCGTGGTCGTGATCGCCAAGAACGAGGAAAAACGTCTCGCCGACTGTCTCAAGAGCGCCGCGTTCGCGCAGGAGATCATCGTGCTCGATGACAACAGCACGGACCGCACCGTCGAGATCGCGAAGCAGTTCGGCGCGAAGGTCACGCAGCGCGCGATGGATATCGAGGGCCGCCACCGGAACTTCGCTTACAGCCTCGCCACCCAGCCGTGGGTCTTCAGCCTCGACGCCGACGAGCGCATCACTCCGGAGCTCGCGGCCGAGATCGCCCGCGTTGCGCAGAACCCGAATGACCCGCACACCTGCTATTGCATGCCGGTCAAAACCTTTATCGGCACGGACTGGATCAAAGGCGGCGGCTATTATCCGGCGCCCAAGACCCGTCTTTTCAAGAAGGGCCAATTCAAATACGAGGAAGCTCGCGTCCATCCCAAAATGTTCTACGAGGGCACCTGCGGCTCGCTCAAGGGCGACATCCTGCACTATTCGAGCCCGAGTTGGGACGTCTGGTTCACCAAGTTCAACCGCGAAACCGCGCTCGAGGCCGAGAAGTGGGTGAAAGACGGCCGCAAGATGGGCCCCTGGCGCGTTTTCCGGAAGGCCTGCAGCCGCTTCCTGAAATATTATTTCCAGAAGGACGGCATCACGACCGGTTACACCGGATTCCTGATGTCGTTCCTGCACTCCGCTTACCAGATCATCGCCTATGCCAAATACCGTGAACTCAAAAACACCCAAGATTCAGCAAAGTAACCTGGGGCTCACCAAGCTGCCGTATTTCGATATCAGGCGGCAGCACGATCCGCTTTTGGGCGGCACGCTCGCGGCCTTCGAGAAAGTCTATTCGAGCGGCGCCTATATCCTCGGGCCGGCCGTCAAGGAATTCGAATGCAAATTCGCCGGCTACCTGGGCATCCCGTACGCCGTCGGGGTCGCGTCCGGTACCGATGCCCTGATCTTCGGCCTGAAAGCCGCGGGGATCAAAAAAGGCGACGAAGTCATCGTGCCCTCGTTCACGTTCACCGCCACCGCGCTTGCCGCACTTCATCTCGGCGCCGTGCCGGTCTTCGCGGACGTCGACGCGAAATCTTTCACCCTTGATCCGAAGTCGGTCAGGAAAGCCCTCAGTAAAAAGACCAAGGCCATGATCCCGGTCCACCTGTTCGGCCAGTGCGCGCCCATGGACGCCCTGATGGAGATCGCGAAAGAAGCGAAGCTCAAGGTTATCGAGGACGCCTGCCAGGCCCACGGCGCGACATGGAAAGGGAAGAAGGCCGGCGCCATCGGCGACGCGGGCGCTTTCAGCTTTTATCCCACGAAGAATCTCGGCGGGATCGGCGACGGCG
>CAIJDY010000172.1 GCA_903819565.1 Candidatus Omnitrophota bacterium
GGTTTTATTCTCCTTCGTAATAAGAGTTCCTTTGACTTCTTTATGGGAATTACAGACCCAAATGGGCATGTTGAATTTTTTTCCTACTTCGATGGAACGCGAATGCATGACCTTCGCGCCGAGCGAGGCGAGCTCCAGAATCTCGTCATAGGTCACGACATCCATTTTTTGGGCTTCCGGGATCACGCGCGGGTCGGCGGTATAAATGCCGTCCACGTCCGTGTAGATCTCGCAATGTTTCGCCTTAAGCGCAACCGCGAGCGCCACGGCCGTCAGGTCCGAGCCGCCGCGTCCCAGGGTCGTGATCTCGCCCGACGGGGTCTGCCCCTGAAAACCGGCCACGATCACGATCTTGCCGTCCGCCAGAGCTTTTTTGATGCGCTCCGCGCTGATGTTCTGGATGCGCGCCTTGCTGTGGAATTCGTCCGTGATGATCCCGACCTGCGAGCCGGTAAAAGAGACCGCTTCGTGGCCGAGCTTATGGACCGCCATCGCCAGCAGCGCGATCGAAACCTGTTCCCCCGTCGAGAGCAGCATGTCCATCTCGCGCTCCTGGGGGTCCGTGTTGATCTGATCGGCGAGCGTGATCAGGTCGTCGGTCATGTCGCCCATCGCGGAAACGACCACGACGACCTTGTTCCCGGCTTTTTTCGTTTTGATCACCCGCTGGGCGACGCGCAGGATCTTCTCGGCGTTCGCGACCGACGAGCCTCCGTATTTCTGTACGATCAATGCCATGGATTTTCCTTTGTTCCGTTGAATTTGAAGTTTTATTTAATAAAAAGCGCGGCGAACATGCAGCCGCTTGCGTGCGTGAAGGGTGCCTTGCCCCTTTACGAAGCCTTCGAGATGAAAAAAGGCATCAGCTCGGTGCTCTTGGCGAATTTCAGCTCCGAGGTTTTCGCCGCGATCTCGGAAAACCGCTCGATCTCGTCCGCCATGATGTTCTTGCCGGTCACGCTGAACGGCACCGCGTCGCGGATCATCCCTTTCATTTTCCAGAGGGTCGCGTGGCCCGGGGTCACGAGAAGACGCGCTTCTTTCGACCGCTCGAGGTACTTCCGGATCTTGGAGAGCACAAAAAAGTCGATCCCTTCGATCGCGGAGATCTTTTCTTTGACGTCGCCCGCCCTTCCCGCTTCATCGGGTGTGTGCAGGTACAGGCAGACAAAATCCTTTTCTTCCATGGCCTCGATCGCCACTTTCGAGATCCGGTCGTAAAAAGCCGCCGGCTCCTCGGTCTCGGCCTTGACCTCCATGACCGTCAGTCCGGCCAGACGCCCCAGGCCCTTCGCGAATTCGCGCACGGCCACCATCGCGCCGCCGCTCAAGTCAAACACTTCGCGGAACGGTTTCAGGACCGGCTTGCGTCCCTGACCCCAGAGCCAGATCATGTTCGCCGGGTTCTCGCCGAGGTCCACGCGCACCTGGTTGATCTCGTGGTCCTGCAAAAGCAGCTTGGCGTCGTACATCAGTTTCCGCATCAGTTCGTCGCCCGGCCCGCTCGGGAGGCAGTCCTCGATCTTCTGCCCCATCACGCTCTCCGGCGGATGCGTCTTGGCGGACAGCGCCTCGAACCCGTGGGCGTCCTTGAGGACCGCGATATGCCGATGCCCGGAGCCCGGGAAAAACCTCACGAAATCGCTCGCGACCTTTTTGTTCAGGAAATTCACGAGGGCCTTGGCTTCCTTGGTGGTGATGTTGCCCGCGGTCGGGTCCGCCAGCGTGCCGGCGGCCTCAGTGATAAAGTTCATGCAGAA
>CAIJDY010000173.1 GCA_903819565.1 Candidatus Omnitrophota bacterium
AAAACAGGGTAAAAACAAAAAAACCGCAAGGCTCACTTTCTGACCTTGCGGTACAAATTGTGTTCTACCTCTTTGCTTACTACATGAAGACTATGCTCTACGCGCGCC
Source organism: Candidatus Omnitrophota bacterium (assembly GCA_903819565.1). Taxonomy (GTDB): domain Bacteria; phylum Omnitrophota; class Omnitrophia; order Omnitrophales; family Aquincolibacteriaceae; genus Pegaeibacterium. The sequence continues at coordinate 109 of CAIJDY010000173.1, forward strand.
GCTTTGTCAAAGTTTATTATTCCTGTATAGGAGAAATAGTTCCGGAGCGCCTTCTATCGGCCCTACCGCTCCGGACAGCGCCCCGTCACTAATCCTTATTCCACTTATCGAGGATCTTGGAAATGCGGTCCTGGACCTTGGACTTGATCTCGTCGTCCTCCAGGATCTGGGTGATGATCTTCTCGTGCTCTTCGGCGAGACGGATGATCTCGGCCTGCAACTGCTTGTTCCTTTCCTCCAGGCGGTACTGCTCCACGGCGTGGGTCAGCGGGAAAAGGACCTTGTCCTTGTCGTCGATGGGCTTGAGGATGTAGTCGAACGCCCCCTCCCGGACCGCCTCCTGGCAGGTTTCGAGCGTCCCGTAGCCCGTCAAAAACGTCACGGGGATCTTCAGCTTCTTCTTGTTAATGTGGCGAAGCAGCTCGATCCCGGATTTCCCCGGCATCTTCAGATCGCTCAAAACGGCCTCGATATCATGGCGTTTGTCCAGCACCGCCGCGGCCGCGTCCACGCAGTCCGCCGTCGTCACATTGAAGCCGCAGGCGGTCAGCAACTCGCCCAACGAATCGCGGATCGGCGCCTCATCGTCAACGATCAGGATAACACCTTTGCTTGATGGGATTGCCATCTCAAACCTCCTTTATCAATCTGTTAAAATTTCCAATACCGTCGCATTTGTCCGCATCTTCCTACCGGAATTCTCTCTTCCCTCCCACGCGGGGAGGGGAATTTTTCGAGCAATCATTGTTTCTATCCCCCAGGCACGGGGCATTCCGTATAGAAAAGTGCGCCCGCAAAACTAGAGCGTCTCAATCAGCGCCTTGACCTGCTCCGCGACTTCACTATCGCCGGCCATCGGTTTGTCCTTGTCGAACGGCAGTGTGAAATAAAAGATCTTCCGGTCATTTTTGAGCGGCGCGAACGAGATCACGCCGTTGTGGTTCTTGATGATCCCGTAACTCACCGACAACCCGAGCCCGGTCCCTTTCCCCGGCGCCTTCGTGGTGAAAAACGGGTTGAACAGATCCTGCTCGGTCCCCGCCTTGACCGCAATCCCGTTATCGATCAGCCCGATCAAAACACCGCTTTCACCAGGCAGCTTCCGGGTGATCAGCGTCAATTCGCTGCCCCCGTCCTGGTGATAACGTTCCTCCAGCGCGTCGCGGGCATTGACGATGAAATTAATGATCACGTCCTGCACCTGATAGCGGTCCATATAGATCTTCGGCAGGTTCTCCTCAAGGTCCACTTTCGCGCGGATATTGCGGTCCTCGAGCTGCTGGCGGAAAAGAAAAAAGCCGTCCTGGACCGGCCGGTTCACGTCCTCGATGCTCATCTGCGCGTGCCGGTTGCCGGCGTATTCGTGCATGCGCTTGACGATGGTGCCAAGGCGCACCAGCTGGTCCTTGAGCTTGATCAGCTTTTCCTTCAGGTCGCCGTTCTCGCTGATGGCCTTATGCAAAAGAACGGATTCCATGTACGCCGAGATCGCCATGAGCGGCTGGTTCATCTCATGCGCCACGCCCGCTCCCAGCTGCCCCACGGCCGTGAGCTTCGCCGCCTGCACGATCTGCGCCTGCTGGGACTTGAGCTGTTCGTGCATCTTCTGCCGTTCGAACGCCCGCTTGATATTGAGGGTCAATTCGTCGAATTCGATGGGCTTCGTCACATAATCGAAGGCACCCTTATGAAGCGCCTGCACCGCGGTCTCGACGCCGCCATGACCGGTCACGATGAAGACCTCGCAATCGGGGTCCAGGACCTTCATACGGCCCAACACCTCGATCCCGTCCATCCCGGGCATTTTGACGTCGACGATGGCGATCTCGGGATGCTCCCGGGAAAAGATCTCGAGGGTCTCGAGACCGTTCGCCGCGATAAAAACCGTATAGTCTTCCAGTTCCAAAAGGCTCTTCATCCTTTCACGGATGATCTTCTCGTCGTCCACTACCAGGATCTTCGCCATTACTCGCCCCCTCCTACGGGTAAAAATACTTTGACCGTGGTGCCTTCACCGGCCACCGAATCGAAGTCGATCGTGCCTTTATGATTTTCAATGATCCCGTAACTGATCGACAGGCCCAGGCCCGTGGATTTTCCGACCTCTTTCGTCGTAAAAAAAGGCTCGAAGACCTTCTTCTTCTGCTCCTCGCTGACGCCGACCCCGTTATCGGTAAAAGTGACGATGACCCGGTTGGAGGATTTTTCTAAGGTCGCCGTGATCTTTATGAGTTTCCGGTACCCGTCAGCCTTCATCTGGCCTTCCGCAATCCGCTTTCCCTTGTCATCAACGGCGTCCCGGGCGTTCGACGCGAGGTTGATCCACACCTGCTCGAGCTGATACGGCTCGCCCTGGATCCGCGGCAGCCCGTCCTCGCACTGGATGTCCACCTCGATCTCGTGGAGCCGAAGCTGCTCCCCCATCAGGCTCATGGCCGACTCGAGGGTCTTCGGGATCTCGACGGCTTCGAATTTCAGGGCCTCCTGCCGCGCAAAGGTCCGGATATGCTCGATGATCCTTTTCATGCGACGCACCAGACCGTCCATCTCCGTCAGGGAATTCTTGAGTTCTTCCGGGGTCAGCCGGTCCCGCTCCGACAGCTTGCGAATGTTCGTGTTGATCAGGGCGATCCCGTTAAGAGGCTGGTTGATCTCATGGGCGAGCCCCGCGGCCATTTCCCCGAGCGTCGCGAGCTTGGAAGTCTGAAAAAGCTGGGTCTGGGTCTTGTTCAATTCCTTCGAACGTTCATCGATGCGCCGTTCCAGTTCCTCGTTCATCTTCGTGATGATCTCGGTCGTGATCTTCATTTCGCGCGACCGGTAAAGACGCGTCCGGTTCAGCTGGATCCGTTCGATCGCCTTGGTGACGGCAAAGAGCAGCGCGTCAAGGTCCACAGGCTTGCTGATGTAGTCGAACGCCCCGACGCGGAGGGCCTTGACCAGAACATCGCCGGTGGTATGCCCCGTCACGATGATGCCTTCAATGTCCGGGTAAAGGTTCTTCGCTTTTTCGAGGAGGTCCAGGCCGTCCATGCTTCCCATTTGAAAATCCGTCACGATAACGTCGATCTGGTGGAGGGCGATCACCTCCAACGCTTCCTCGGACTTGGTGCTCGGGTACACCAAAAACCCTTCCTTTTCAAGGAACCTCTTGAGGCGGTCGACGACCTCGATGTCATCATCCACGACCAGCACCGAGTTTTTGTCGGTGAGGACGTTAGCCTTCACCAGCTTTTCATGCGCCCGGCCGAGCGCCGCGACAAGCTCGTCCTCGTTCACCGGCTTTTCGATATAATCCAGCGCCCCGCGCCGGAGAGCCTGCACGGCGATCTGCTCGCTGCCGTAGCCCGTGATCACGATGGTCTGGCAGGAGGGATGTTTTTCCTTGATGGTCGAGAGGAGGTCCAGGCCGTCCATGTCCGGCAGTTTCACGTCAAGAAGCACGATGTCGATCTTCGACTGTTCGAGAAAATCCAGGGCGCTTTTGCCGTTGGCGCAGAAAAAAGGCGTGTAATACGCCCTTATCAGCACTGCCTCCAAAAGGACCCGCACCACCGTGTCGTCATCGATGACAAGCACGTTCTTCTGGTTAACGTCCGTATTCCCGGGCGGCGGAACTGCCGGCGGGAGATTCTTGTCTGTCACGTTACGACCTTTCGCCCCGGGTCAGGATCAGGACCACATCTTCACGGACCTCGTTTTGCACGAGCACGAGTTTGACCAAATTGATATATGCCCACTGGCCGACTTTCAGCGTCTCCATCACGTTCGCTTCGCTGCTCAGGGCCTTGTCGATAGCCTCCGTCAGCGTGTTGAGCGGCAGGTCCTTGATACCCAGTTTTTCCAGACCCTGGACGAACGATGCGTCGATCTTGAGCTGCGACCCCTGCACGGCCACAGCGACGGGCTTGTTGGCGTACCGGATCTCCTTGTTCCCGTTCACGACGATCAATCCCATCGGGACATGGTCGAGGATCGCGGCCACCAATCCCCGGGAGATATGTTCGTCGGCGGCAACCAGGTCCACGACGACGCCTTCGCGGGTCGCGATCCGCGCGATCACATGCTGCGCGAGTTCCAGGTCGCGGGTCCGGTACCGGATCGCCCTCTTGAGGCTTAAGGCCATCATCGCCTTGCGAAGGAACACTTCCAGCTGTTCGATGTCCACGGGCTTCTTGACAAAATTGATCGCGCCGTTCTTGAGGGCATGGAGCACGCTCTGCTCATCCCCGTACCCCGTCACGACGATCGCCTCGAAATCCTTGCTGAGGTCGCGCATTTCCGCGAGCGTCGTCAGGCCGTCTTTCCCCGGCATGCGGATGTCGAGCACGACAATATCGAACTTCTTCTGCTTGAATTTCACCAGCGCGGCGTCCCCGTTCTCCGCCTCCTCGACGCGCCAGCCCTCTTTCGACATAGCCTTGACGAGCATCTTGCGCGCGTCCGCGTCGTCCTCGACGATCAAGAGGGTCGGGAGCGCCTCGAAATTCTTGAGCTCGTTCAGCCGGGCCCTTCCCCGCCCGAGCGCGAGCGACAGGGCGTCGAGGTCCAGCGGCTTTTTCAGGTAATCCAGCACGCCTTCGCGGAGCGCCAGGATCGCCGTGTCCAGTTCGCCGAACGCGGTGATCAGAATGGTCTGGCACAAGGGGTTGGCCTTTTTCGCGTGACGGATGATATCCAGCCCGTTCCCCTTCGGCATTTTAAAATCGCTGATGACGAGGTCCGGCAGCTCCTTGTCGATCATTTGAATCCCTACGGCCGCGTCGTCCGCCTCGACAACATCGAAATCCTCTTTTTGGATGAATTTGACCAGCATCCGCCGCGCGGTCTCATCATCTTCCACGATCAGTACTTTGAGATTTGCCATGGAATTCCTCCTTAGTTAGCTTCCTACGCCTTCGGGACACCGTTTTGTAAAAAAAGCTGAACTTAAATATCATTGCTTCCCCCTACCCTCGCGGGAGGGGAAGGAACGGGACGGCGTCCTGTTAACGAACGCGTCCTCGTATTTTCGTCCAGTCGTCAGGCTTCCTTAACGTCCGGGAGGGCCGGCAGGCTCATCCGGAACGTCGTTCCCTCGCCTTCGACGCTCTCGAACGTGATCGTCCCCCGATGTTCCTCAAGGATCTTCCGGCACAGCGAAAGCCCGAGGCCCGTGCCTTTCCCCGGCTCCTTCGTGGTGAAGAACTGCTGGAACATCTTGACCTTCAGCTTTTCGGGGATCCCGATCCCGTTATCGGCTATCTCGATAAAAACCATGCCATTCGGGTCCGCCGCGGTCCTGATCTCAATACGCTTCAGGTCCTTCCCCCCGCTCTCCACCGCGTGCCGGGCGTTCGTCAGAAGATTCATGACCACCTGTTCGATCTGGATCTGGTCCGCCAGGACGAACGGCAGAACAGACGCAAGGTTCTTGACGAGTCCGACGTTCTGGTCCTTGAACTGCTGGGTGACGAACCGCAGGACATCGGTCACCACGACGTTCAGGTCGCACTTTTCGCGCTGCGAGCCGTCGGTGCGGCGGGTGAAGATCCGCATGTGGTTGATGATCTCCGCCATCTTGTTCATCTGGGTGACGATCTGCGGCAGGTCCGCTTTCGCCTCCTCCACCTGGAACCGGTTCTTTTCAATGTCGCGAAGGATGCCCTGGCAGATGATCTTGGTGACGTTGAGCGGCTGGTTCAGCTCGTGCGCGATGCCGGCGGTCAATTCCCCGAGCGCCGTCAGTTTTTCCGCCTGGACCAGTTGCGCCACCGATTCTTTCAGTTTCGCGTGCGTCTCTTCGAGCTCTCCCTGGATCCTCTTGCGCTCCGTGACGTCGAGACTGTATTCGATCATCTGTGCGACATTCCCGGCGTCGTCAAAAATGGGATATCCATAGACTTCCATTTGCTTGGGGTTCCCCTGCGCGTCATAATGCAGATGTTCCACCATGACGCCCTTCTTGGTCCGCTTGACCTCTTCCAGAGGGCAGATGTGATCCCCGGTGCAGGGCTTGTCGCTGTGGTGAGAGATCGCGTGGCAGGTCGAGCCCTTGGAATCGGCCGAAGTCAGTGCCCGCGCGCTGGCGTTCGCCAGCAGGATCCTATAATCATTGGCATCAATCACGTAAAAAGGGTGCGTGAGGGAATCCAGGATCGTTTCCAGGAATTTGTGCTGTTTCACGAGCCGCTCTTCCGCCTGCTTCTGCGCGGTAATGTCACGAACCGTCGCCAAAAGCATCTTCACGCCGTTCACCTCGACCCGCGCCAGCAGCACGCTGGCAAAAAAATCCCTCCCGCGCTCTGTCCGGTGGGTCCATTCGAAAAGATGGGAGCTTTTTTCCATGGCGATCGCCATCATCTGCGAAGCCTTGTCCGAGGAAAGGACCCCGTCCGGCTGGTATTCCGGTGAAAAATCCGCGGGCGTATGGGACAAAAAAGCTTCCTCGTCCTTGCATTCGAACAACCTGTAAGAAGCCGGGTTCCCGGCGACAAATTTATCCCCGGACAGCAGCATGATGGCGTCCGCGGACATTTCGTAGAGGGCCTTGTGCCGCCGTTCGCTTTCGCTGAGCCGGACCTCCATTTTTTTCCGCTCGGCGATATCGCGCAAAATGCCGACCGCATACCACTTGTCGTCGATTTTGATGGACGAAAGGGCGAGTTCGAACGGAAACTCGCTTTTGTCTTTCCGGATCCCCCAAAGCTCCAGCGTTTTGCCGACCGCGGCGCCCTGACCTGTCTTCTGAAAATGAGGAAAACCCTTCTTGATGGACTCGTGGTAGCGCGCGGGAGCCAATAAGGCATGCATGTCCCGCCCCATCACCTCGTTCCTGGTCCAGCCGAAGATCCGTTCGGCTGCCGGATTCCAGAAAGAGATCCGCCCTTCCGCATCCATCATCAGAATGGCGTCATGCGCCGCGTTGGTGATCGTTTCCAGCGTCATTTCCCGCTGTGCGAGGGTCCCTTCCGCGCGTCGGCGCTGGTCGATCTCCGAAAGAAGCAGGTCGCGCGACACGGTGGTTTGCTGCAATTGCTCGACCATATCATTGAACTGGTCGATCAGGGCCTTCAGGTCGCCGGTGACCTTGACCTTCGAGCGAAAATTAAAGTCGCCTTTCGCGATATTATGGAAAGCGGCGGCAAGACCGGCCAAAGGCTTCGTCAGATAACGGGCCATCTCGAACGACACTCCCGTCGCGAGCAAAACGACTCCTACGAACAGGAGAACGAAAAACAGCATCGCTGGGGTTACGTCCTTGAGGAGGAGCGAATAGGGAACGGTAATGGCGATCCGCAGCATCGGCGACGAAGGAGTCACATAAAAATCACGGAAGGCTATCACGCCCTCCCGGGTCCTGATGATCTTGGATTCTCGCTTGTCGACGGTCTTCAGGTGGCGCGAAGGATCGAAGGCGGATTCGGGATCCAGAGGCGTCTTGAGCATGCCCCAGGTCGGGGACATGACCCAGAGCGAATTTTTACCAAAAAACCGGATCTCGTTCAGCCGGTCGAAATACGGCTGGAGGTTCGCGACGATCACGATCGCCCCGCCGTCACGCCCCGTGGAAGGGTCCAGTTTGGCCATCCCGGCCACGAAAAAGATCTCCCCCAACTCCGTGAGGTAAGGCCCTTCCGCCCCGATAGCGCCCCGGGCGGCCGGCGGAAGCGCCGCGAAGAGCTTGTTGGTGACCTTGGCCACTTCGGGCTGCTCGAGCCGAAACGATGCAAAAGAAGGAATGCTCCGCTTTCCCGTCACGCCGATCTCTGCCTGGCCGCGGCCGTTGAAATAAAGGACCGTCTCAAAACCGTAGCTGCCCCCCAGGACCTCCGCGAATCTTTTTTCAACCCGCTTCCGGAGGATCGGCTTTTCCACTTCTGACCCGAGCAAGTATTCGTTTAAAGCCGACGATGTGACCAGCAAATGAAGGCTCGAGTCCAGGTGCTGCTGATAAACATCATCGAAGGAATTCTGCGCCATCGTCATGCGCTGGGCGATCCCTTCCCGGACGCGCGAATCGATGGAGCTTTTAACGAAGAAACCGATAGGGATCAGGAGGCAAAGACAGACCAGGACGGCCATGCCGACGAAAGAACTCAGAAGTCTCGAAAATGTTGTCATGAAATCGTTCCCTCTGTTCGACCAAAACTAAAACGGGCTTCCTGCCTGCCTCGGAGATCAACCGCCGCCAAGGCCGGTTGTCCGGGACAGGTGTTCATTGACTGCCTGCCCCCTTCCCCCGTCATCTTAGAAAATCCTATTTCCATGGAACAAACCGTCTTCGTGTCTACTTCAACGCGACCATTCCGTCAATCAGCTCCTCGGCAACTTCCTGGACCCGTTCCTGCGGGATCCCGAGCTTTTCCGCACGGGCGCGGTTGACCAGAAGCGGACCGCGCGTCGGGGCCACGGGCTTTGTCATTTCCGGCGTGATGCGCCCTTCTAAAATATCTTTTCCCATCATGAACGCCGTGGACGCCTGTTTGACCGCGGAGTCATCGGCCGCGCAAAGCATTCCCTCGCGGACGAACTGCTCTTCATCGGACGCCTCGGGGGTCTTGCTGTTCTCCAGATACCATTTTCCGGCGGTCATGATCGACACCGGATTTCCGCCGCGATCCTTCAGCGTATCGTGATTAAGCACCAGAAAAGTGTCCACTTTCCCGAAGAGCGCGGCGGCCTTTTCCTGAAAATCCTCGTACGAATTGGTGGCCACCGTTCCCGTCAACTTCAGGGGCAGGCTGCCATCTTCGTCCATCGCGGTGACCAACTTGATCTTGGCCCGCGTGGTTTCGGAATCGCAGGCCAGAATGGCAAAAGTCTTCGCTCCCGGGACCAGTTTCTTCAGAAGGTCGAGGCTTTCCTTATAGTATCCGGATTGCCACACCCCCGTGACGTTATGTCCCGGCTTGTCCATGCTGTCGATCAGGTCGTATTTCAGGGGAAGCCCGTTGACGCCCCAAAAGACCACGGGCATCGGAGTGTCCAACAGCTGGTTCCCGATATAGTTCGCCGCATTATCGTCCCCGAGAAGCACGAGGTCCGGGCGAAACTCTTTGAGGGAGCCCATGACCCGGTCCGTCGCCTGGGCCAATTCCAGCGTGTTGTTCTTCTTTTTCGAGTCCATCCATTCTTTTTTGACGATCGCCTTGGAGCTTTCCACCGTATCGTCCCGGGTGAACGCGGCCGCCTGCTCTTCGTTGTCCAGATAACCGGAATCAAGCATCGCTTTACACAGACCCTTCTGCAGGGACTGCGACCAGAGGTAGTCGCGGCTGTAGCTATCGACGATAAAGATCCGCTTCTTCTCAGACTGCGCCGAAACGATCCCCGCGCCGATCAGGATCAGACATAAAAACAGATTTGAAATTCTTATCAGTTTTTGCGACATGGACGACCCCTTTCATAGCGTTGGATAAACCGTGTTCATTCTACCACTGCAGATCCTAAATCCCACCTCTGTGGTTATTAAAAATTCCATGCCGCGGCGCGCATGAGGGCTCACGCCCCACATGCCTCTAAGCAGCGTCTAAAGTCCCGTTCCCGAACATTGGCAAAAACACGCGAAAAGTCGCGCCTTCTCCCTCACGGCTGTCGAATTCAACCCTTCCCTGATGGTCTTCGACGATCTTGCGGCACACGGAAAGACCGAGGCCCGTCCCTTTCCCCGGCTCTTTAGTGGTAAAAAATGACTGGAAGATCATCGGCTTGGCGGCTTCCGGGATGCCCTGACCGTTATCCGACACCTCCAGGACCACGTGTTTCTTGTCCGGGGCGAAATAAGTCTTGATCGTCACCCGCATGCCCTCTTTTTTGGGCGCTTTTTCGACCGCGTAGCGGGCATTGTTGAGCAGGTTCATGCAAACCTGCTCGATCTGTATCGGGTCGATCTTGACCTGAGGGGCCTCCGGAGAATGGCTCTCGAGCAATTCGATCTGGTGGTTGGAGAACTGCTGGCGCATCAGAACCAGAGCATTGCCGACCACCGTGCGAAGGTCCTGGACTTCCCGCGCGTTGGCCATGCCGCGGGCAAAATTGCGCATGTGGACGATGATCTCGGCCATCTTATTCATCTGTTTCACGATCTCGGGAAGGTCTTTTTGGGCGTCTTCAGCACTGAACCGGCCTTTTTCGATGTCGCGCAGGATCGACTGGGAAATGATCTTCGTCACGTTAAGAGGCTGGTTCAGCTCGTGGGCGATACTGGCCGTCAGCTCCCCGAGCGCGTTCATCTTCTCCGTTTGGATGAGATGGTACTCGGCCTGCATCAGCTTCTCGACCGTCTCATTCACCTTCTTCTGGATCCTGGACTCCGATTGCTTCCTCTCGCTGATATCCCGGGCGATGCCGATCGATCCCGTCACATTGCCCGCGGCATCCTTGAGGACGCTCAAGGAAATATCGACATCGAGGAGCTCCCCGTTCTTAAGGAGAATGGCCGTTTCGCAATGCTCCGCCATCCCCACCTTCCGGACGTTCAGCGCCCGGATCTTCTCCCATTCCTTCGCCGGATACAGGGACTGGAGCGTTTTTCCGTTAAGGTCGTCAGGGGTCATGCCCAAAAGGTCTTCGGTAAACTTGTTCCAAGATACGAGCCGCTCATCCGCGTCGGCGAACATGATCGCCACCGCGGAATTCTCGAAGATCTTGCGGAACTTTTCTTCGCTCTCACGGAGCGCCGCCTCCACTTTCTTGCGCTCTTCGATCTCTTTCAGCAATTCTTCCTGAGATGCCACGCACGCCCCACATTTTGTTGACTTTCGTTCCGGCCGCACCGCCCCTGGTCAGGGGCCCCTTCCCCGAAGTTTAACTTCCCAGATCGATCATTTTAATGTCGCCGACATAATCCGTCCGCTTCGGCTTTTCAATGGCCTGGATCTTCTTGAGGATCGCGGAGAGATTGTTAAGCTCCACTTTCATTTTTTTCAAAGTCGCGTGTTTTTTGTCCGTTTCCTCGGTCAGCGTCAAAAGGATCTCGAGGTAGGTCAGCGACGCCATCAACGGCTGATTCATATTGTGGTTATACGTCACCACCATGTTCTTGATGGTCTCGATATTTTCAAGCTCGAGCCGTTCTTTTTCGGCCATCCGGATCCTCAAATGAGCCGCGATCCTCGCGGTGGCCTCTTCGAGATTGATCGGTTTGGTGATGTAATCCGCCCCGCCGGCCTGGAACCCTTTGACCTTGTCCTCGGTCTTTTCCAGTCCCGTCACAAAAATGACCGGGATGTCCTTGGTCTTCGGGTCCGCCTTGAGGCGCTTGCAAACCTCGAATCCGTCCATTTCCGGCATCATGACGTCCAGGAGGATGATATCCACCGACGGATCCTGCCGGAGAGCTTCGAGGGCCTCCGTACCCGATTTCGCCTCAAGGAATTGATAGCTCGCGACGGCCTGCCCTAAAACGCCTTTTAAAACGGCGCGGTTGACGCCTTGGTCGTCAACGATCAAGATCTTTGCCATACGCTTCCTCTCCAACGATGAACTGATATGTCTGTCTGACAGGGACGGCTCTCCATGAGAGAACCGTCCCTTCAGAGTAAAAATAAATACGGGGGCCTACGACCTTAAATCTTCGATCACCAACCCGCCACGATCTTTTCCAGTTCCTGCTGCTGGAACTTCAGCTCCCCGAGCAGGCGGAGAAGCACCTGCGAGTCCTTCGCCCCTTTGGCTTCCATTTCGACGGCCAGCGCCTTTTGCTGGACCTCCGTGATCCGCAAATTCCCGGAGGACCCCTTCAGCGAATGGCCGAGGCTCTTAACCGCCTCGATATCCCCCGCCGCGATCGCGGCCTCCAGCTTCCCGATCGTCTCCGCAGCGTCCTTCAAATAAAGGTCAAAGAGTTCCTTGATGAAGGAATCCTCGAAGCCTAGTTCCTTGAGTATCTTCTCTTTATCCAACTCCATGGTCATCCTTTCACAGCGACGTTTGGTTATTATAGCTTAAAGATTCTAATACGTTGCTCGGTAAATTCGCCCAAGGGCTCCTCCCCGAACCCCGCCCACCAGGGGAGGGGAAAGATAAACGTCATCATTTTCTCCCATCATTACCTGACCCTCTTAACCTTCTATGACTACCCTCCCGCTTTGTGGGTAGGGTTGGAAGGGGGCTTTTTAAATCCGCACCCCAGCTAAATGCCGTTTTAACAGAGTAAAATTTCGAATGTAATACAATTTCAGCCTGTTTTTCAGAACTCGAATTTTAGGACGCCTTCCGGAATCTCAGTTTCCCCGCTTTCCCCAGCGCAACAGGACATCCTTGAGTTCCTGGGTCTTGACCGGTTTCGTCAGAAAATCATTCATCCCCGCTTTAAGGCTCCTGTCGCGGTCTTCCTGCAGCACCGCCGCCGTCAGCGCGATGATCGGCACGATCTTCGCGACGTCCTTCCGGATATACTGCGTGGCCTCGACCCCGCCCATGACCGGCATCTGAAGGTCCATGAGGACGACATCATAGTCGTTCGCCCGTACTTTATCGACCGCTTCCTGCCCGTTCTCCACGCATTCCGCTTCGCATCCCAGGTTCTTGAGCAGCACCTGCATCAGCTTACGGTTCACGGGATTATCCTCGGCCACGAGCACCTTCATGCCCTTGCAGGCAAATTCCTGCGCCATATGCCGCGTGACGACCCCGCCGCCCTCCCGCTGGTCCCCCAGCACCGTCCGGATCACGCTCAGAAGTTCCCGTTTGGTGATCGGCTTAGGCAGGAACGCGTCAAAGCCGTTCTTCTTGAGCTCCTCCGCGATACCGACACGGACATCGGAGGTTGCCGCGATAATTTTCATTTTACCCCACTCGGGATGGGACCTGATCTTGCGCGCCAATTCGTAGCCGTCCATCTCGGGCATCATAATATCCAGCAGGGCGAGTCCCGGGGTACTCGCGGCGTCGCATTGGGACAGTTTCTCCAGCGCCTCCTTCCCCGACAAGGCTTCCATGACGATCATCCCGTTCTCCTGACAGATCAGGCGAAGCATCTGGACGGCCTTCGGCTGGTCATCCACGACCAGGACCTTCCGGCCCCGGAGCTCCTCGATGTTTATCGGATTGACGGCGGTTTTCGCCACACCGCTTCCCTCCGAAAACTTCATCGTAAAAATAAATGTGCTTCCTTTGCCTTCCGACGACTCCACCCAGATCTTCCCGCCCAGTAGCTGGACGAGATTCCGGCAGATCGAAAGACCGAGACCCGTACCGCCATACTTGCGCGTGGTCGACGCGTCCACCTGGGTAAAGTGGTCGAAGATGGACTCCTGCTTGTCTTTGGGGATCCCGATCCCCGAATCCCTGACTGAACAGCGCAGGAGCCGCGGCGCTCCGTCCGCCACCTTCTCGAGTTCGACCCGGAGTTCGATCTCTCCGTGTTCCGTGAACTTTGAAGCGTTGCTCAGAAGGTTCAGCAGGACCTGCCGCAGCCTCGTGGGATCCCCGCTCAAATTGTGAGGGACCCCTTCGCCGATATGGTAAAGCAACTGGACAGAACGGCCGGCCACTTTGGGGCGGATCATCCGGACCACGTCCTCCACCAAATGCTCCAGGTTGAAATCGATATTCTCAAGCTTGACCTCACCGGCCTGGATCTTCGAAAGGTCCAGGATGTCGTTGATGATCGCCAGGAGCACTTCGCCGCTCGAAGAGACCGTCTCCAGATAATCCTTCTGCTGTTCGTTGAGCGGCGTGTTCCGCAGCAGTTCCAAAAACCCGAGGATCGCGTTCATCGGGGTGCGGATCTCATGCGACATGTTGGCGAGGAACTGGCCCTTGGCCTGCATCGCCATCTCCACCCGAAAATTGGCGTCCTTCAGCTGTTTGACGAGCTTGGTCATCTCGGCATTGGAAGACTTCAGCTCGCCGACGAGCAGGTCCATTTGCTGCTGCTGTCTTTTCTGTTCGGTGATGTCTTCCTTCACCGCCAGAAAATGCGTGACCTCCCCCTTGACGTTCCGGATCGGTGAAATGGCCGCGGTCTCCCAATAAAGTTGTCCGTTCTTTTTTTTGTTGTGGAATTCGCCACGCCATTCTTCGCCCGCCAGAAGCGTGTCCCATAACTTTTTGTAACCTTCGGGCGGCATTTCACCAGACTTCAGGACGCGCGGATTTTTCCCCTTCGCTTCTTCGAATGTATATCCGGTCGTTCGGGTAAACTGCGGGTTGACGTACTCGATCGCACCCGTCAGATCGGTGATCACGATCGTCGCCGAGCTTTGCTCGACCGCGCGGGATAGCTTCCGCAACTCTTCGTCGGCTTTTTTGCGCTCGGTGATATCGCGAAAAGAAACCACGATGCCGACCGTTTCCCCGTTCTCCACAAGCGGCACCGCGCTGCTCTCCACCGGAAAACCGGTACCGTCCTTCCGCCAATAGTATTCCTCGCCGTGATTGGGTTTTCCCCCAAAAAATACTTTGAGGTTCGGGCATTCACTGCCGGGGTAGGGACTGCCGTCGGGATGAGAATGATGGATCAGGGGATGACTTACCTTCCCGACCATCTCCTGTTCCGTGTACCCGAGCATTTTCAGCGCCTGCGGGTTGACAAAGGTGTGCCGCCCTTCCTTATCCAGACCGAAGATGCCTTCGCCCGTGGACGACAGGATCAACTCGACCCTGCGGGCCGTCTCCTCGAACCGGGCCCTCATTTCGTTATTGTCATCCAGCATACTGACGAGGACCTCGTGGGAATTGCGCGATTCTTTCAGGGCGCCCTCCAATTGTGCGGACTGCTCCTGGAGGCGGCTCTGCGTCTCCAACAAATTCTTTTCATCCCGCTTCCGCTGGGTGAGATCGGTCCAAACGCAGTAAAGGACGTGTTTGCCCTGCAGCGTGATCGGCGTCAGGGATACCTGTACCGGTAAGTCTTCGCCGTTGGCCCTGCGGTGCACCCACTCGAATTGATGAAACCCTTTTTCGGCAGCGAGCCGGATCATTTCTTCGGCCTTCTCGAAAGAACTTCTTCCGTCGGACTGATGGGAGGGCGACAGCTTGGACGGATGCACCGTCAGGAACTCCTCGCGGCTCGCATATCCCAACATGCGCGCGGCCGCTTCGTTAGCATCCGCGAAATTGTTCCCGCTGATCAGAAGGATCGCGTCCTTCGAGGCATACATCACATCGAGAAATCTTTTTTCGCTCGCCTGCAACGCCTCCGCGGCCAGCTTGCGTTCGGTGACATCGATCAGAGTTCCTGACGCGCGGACAGCTTTCCCTGTCTTATCCCATCCGGTAGCACGGCCCCGATCATGCGTCCAGACCCACTGACCGTTCTTATGTTTTATCCGGACCTCGCAATCATAAAAATCCGTTTTCCCGTCCAGGTGTCTTTGAAGCAACTCTTCGGATCTCTCCCGGTCATCCGGATGCATCAGGCGGAGCCGCTTCTGAAGTGTGACCGGGGCAAGTTCGGCGAGCGTGTGGCCGGTGATCTCCGCCCATCGCTCGCTGACTTCCATTTCGCCGGTCTGGACATTCAGGTCCCAGACGCCGGCCTGCGACCCCTCGATCGCCAGCTCCAGCCGTGTCCGGTTCCCCGCCAAGGATTCCTTTTCCCGGGTCAATTCATCCGTCCGCAGCTTCACCATCCGTTCCGCCTCGAAACGGGCCGTCATTAGGACATTCAGCAGCAAGGCCACGATCGCCGAAAGGAAAGCACCGAATGCCAACA
>CAIJDY010000174.1 GCA_903819565.1 Candidatus Omnitrophota bacterium
CATGCTGATCGTGTCGGCGCTCAGCCGCTTTTCCGCAAGTTCAAAGGAGACCCGCGTCCGAGTGCTGGGCTCCAAGAAGAGATTCACCACGGTCTTGCCGCGCAGGACCGGGACTTTCTTCACCTCCCGCTGGGAGACTTCGGAGAACGATTTGGCCGTATCCAGGATCAGTTCGATCTCCTCCGGGGAAAGATCGCGCAGCCCCAGGAGATCTTTTTTGGTCCACTGTGTCTTCACGGCCTGGTTCATTTCTCGTCCCCTCCGGAAATAACGGCCTCGTCCCTTCCGTCCGCTTCGTTCAGACGGATGATGACCGTCTCCTGAAAAGCGGTGGGAACGTTCTTGCCGACGTAATCCGCCTTGATGGGAAGCTCGCGGTGCCCGCGGTCCACAAGGACCGCCAAGCGGATCACCTTCGGACGTCCGAAATCGATCAGCGCATCCAGCGCGGCGCGGATGGTCCTTCCGGTGAACAGCACGTCATCCACCAGGATCACGACCTTGCCCCGGAGATTAAAAGGAATGTTGGTTTCGTGGATCTCGGGTTTGGGGCCGACTTCGCTCAGGTCGTCGCGATAGAGGGTAATATCCAGAATGCCGACGGGAATCTCTTTATTTTCGATCTCGTAGATCTTCTGCTGGAGGCGTTCGGCCAAATAAACGCCGCGGGTGCGGATCCCGATCAGGGCAAGGTGGGAAACGCCCTGGTTGCGCTCGACGATCTCGTGGGCGATCCGGGCAAGGGCCCGTTCAATGCCGCCCGCATCCAGGACCAACTTTTCGTCGGCGCTCACGGCTGGACCTCCCCGGAAAACGTGGCAGCGCGCGGGCAAAAAAATACCCCGCCTCTGTGCGCGGGGTTCTTATGAGAGCCTGTCTTCAGATCCATCGTTGCACCTTTGTCGGCGTCTCAGCGCCGTCTTAAAAGGATTGAAACTACCGTTAACGCTGAGGAAGGATACACGCCCGAAATCTTTTTGTCAAGAAAGTCTTCGTCCGCGAGTGGGAATGATACCATTGATCGTTACCCCCTGTGTGCAAGCGGGGCTTTAAAGATCTTATGTATTACACCCAAGGTCTGGGGCGAGATTTATCAAGCCTTTGAAGCATTCCGGAGATTGATCAAAGGACCAGCACCCCGGAAGGTTCTGGAGCAAGCTTCCCGTCCCAAAGCTAACGGCGTTGCGAAAAATGAATGCCAAACAGCCTACGAACCCACGAACGCCATCCGATGTAACGATGCTGACCACCGCCGCTGGGTTCGCGTCAAAGAATGGTTTAACGATCTCACAGAGACTGAAAACAACCACAGGGAAAATGAAAAAGGGCACATAATAGAACTCTTGAGATCCTAGCCGATCAAAGGAGGTTCTATAACAACATGTGCCCCTATCAATACTACCATGTCATGAAACAGAGCAAAGATAAAAAACCGTGGCGTTACCAGATGGTCCAGTACGCTTTCGCGAAGGGTGTTAAGCCCGCGGCAAGGCACTTTCACACCAGCCCGTCTGTCGTCAGAAAATGGCTCAACAGATTCAAATCCGAAGGATATCCCGGTCTCCAGGACCAATCTCACAGGCCTCGCCACTCCCCAAACGAAACTCCCAAGCATGTCAAAGACCACGTCGTCGCTCTCAAGGCCATCTACAAGCGCGTAGGGGCTGCGCAAGTGCGTATTCTCGAAAATCTGCCCCTTGCACCCAAAACAATCCGCAAGATCTGGAAAGAGGCCAAGATTCCCTCACGAAAAAGACCCAAGAAACATGTAACCAAAAACAACCTCCGTGCCGTAAAGATGCGCTTTCAGCTCTTCCAGCAGTCCATGGAGGACACCAAAGACCTCATGGACATCCCGGAATACTATTTCCAGGCCAGAACGCGCCACCTGCCAAAGGTTCAATACACCTTTCGTGAGGTCTCCTGCGGCATCCTCTTCCTCGGCTTTGCCGAAAGCATCTCTCTGACCTACGCCCAGCTCTTCGCCACCTATATCAACCACTTCCTGAGGAAGTTCAAGGCCCTTCCTGAGAGATCCATCCGGCAGACCGATAACGGCAGCGAATACATCGGCTCCTGGAACGCCAAAGAACCTTCGGCCTACACAAGAGCCATCGAATCTCTATCCGGACAACGCCATTACACCATCTACCCGGGGGCACACCGCATGCAGGCCGATGTCGAAACGATTCACAACCTTATGGAGCCGGAGTTTTACGAAATCGAGGATTTTAAAAACAGGAATGACTTCATGGCCAAAGCAACGGCCTACCAGCTCTTTTTCAATCTCCATCGCCCCAACTCTTACAAAGAGAACAAAACACCCTGGCAGCTGGCACAGG
>CAIJDY010000175.1 GCA_903819565.1 Candidatus Omnitrophota bacterium
AGGGTAAAGACGATTTCGGTCGTATCGCAGCACAAACAGCAAAACAAGTTATTATTCAGAAAATCCGTGAAGCAGAAAAAGTTTCTGTGCTTGCTGAATATGGAAAACGTGAGGGCGAAATTGTTGCCGGGACGGTTCAAAGAATGGAACGCGGAAATATATTTATCGATATGGGGCGTGCAACAGCCATTCTTCCTTACGAAGAACAGATTCCTGGTGAACGTTACAAGCAAGGAGAACGTGTTCGTGCATATCTATATCGCGTAGAGGAAACCCCGCGAGGCATTTTCTTGAAACTTTCTCGCTCACATCCGAAATTCTTGGAAGAATTATTCAAGATTGAAGCTCCTGAAGTTGCGAACGGCACGGTTGTTGTTAAGGCTATTGCCCGTGAAGCTGGTTCACGTTCAAAAGTTGCTGTTATGACCACCGACTCCCATGTAGATCCTGTAGGAGCCATGGTAGGCCAGCGTGGTATCCGTGTTAGTACTGTTATGAGTGAACTTGGCGGTGAGAAAATCGACATCATCGAATGGTCAGAAGATCCAAAGCGCTTTGTAGAAGAAGCCCTTTCACCAGCTCAAATTCAATCAATGGAAATTATCGACACAGAAAAGAATGGCGAGGAATCCGGCGAAGGCGTTGAACAGGTGTGCCGCGGCGAAAAAGCCCTCAAAGTTGGACGCCTGCGTCAGACCCTGGCGGGCGAAGTCCAGGACCGAGCCGTGAAGCAGGCCGTACACGAATCCGGTTGCCATGTAAAGGGGATCACAAAAAAGTTGCGGGCTTAATTGGTTCAAAAGGCTCAGGTCCTTTACGTCCCCCAGTAAATACCGCAAAGAAAAAGTGCCGTTCAAAGCGTGGGACCACTCGTCCCAGGTAATGCCGTAATCCCTGCTGATCCAGAGCATCCAAACGGCGATAAGTCCGCTTAAAATAATGAAAATCGCTTTCGGGTTCGCTTTGAAACGGGAAAGAGAAGAAGGAAGCGGAAAAAAGGATTTCATGATCGAGCCGGATTTTTGACCACGGCGCAAAGCGGAACTCCGTCCGCGAGGACTTCGTGAAGGGTCCCCGGGGGAGGCCATTGGCCGTTTCGCAGAGCTTCGGGATCCACTCCCCGGGAAAGGGCCAGCCAGAAATCCCAATAAGGGTAACCCTTCGGACTCATGACATAGTTCGATCCGATTTCGCGGATCAGGTAATAGGCCGAAGAGATCGCTTCCCCGTCCGCGCGCACCACGATGGGCCGCTTGAGCCCCGAGCGTTTGTAATACTGAGCGATCCACTCCGAACCCATGCGCAGGGAATTTCCCCAGTAATCCGTTTCATAGAGTCCGTAGGCTCCTTTGAGCCCGCCCACGAGCGGATTAAAATAAACATACTCATGAGGATGAAAACGCACCATCCAGCCGACCGGTTCCAGAAGAGTCAGCGCAAGAAGAGCGAGCCCGGCAATCCTGACCGCGCGCCGCTGGACATAAGCGAAAAGAAGATCCCACGAAAGCGCCGTGAGTACGGCCAGCGGCGGAAAGATAAAAAGAAAATGCCGCCAGCTGTCATACAAGATCGAATGTTTCGCGATGGCGTAGAAGGGCGGGAACAGCAGGGCGAAGAGGACCATCAGGATATAGCGCGCCCCCGGCGCTTTCAGCATGCGGCCGGCAAAGTACAGAAAAAGAAGAAGCCCGAGGTGCACGTAAAGGGGCACGGAAATGAGGATCCACTTCGGGAGGTAATACCAGGGGATCAGGTCGTTGAAGATGAGACGGCCCTCGAAGAGCAGCGTGCTCCGGGCGCCGGTGAAGACGGAATGTTCGGCCAAAGCTTTTAAGGGATGATGGAGCGGGTCCAGCAGGCCGTAAGGCCAAAAGAGAAGCCCGGCGAAATAGGCTGCGGCTGCGATTCCGATCAGGAACGAGAAAAAACGGGCGGGGGACGGGAATGGGCGATGCTGAGAAACCTCCCAGGCCCATAATCCTCCGCCGAACAGGAATAAGTAACAGAGCAGCATGATCCCGCCGGCTTTGACATTGATTGCGATCGCGATGGCGGCGATCAGGAAAAGGATCGCAGCGGGTTTTGGGCGGGGCCAGGACTTGAAATAGCGGACCATGGCGTAAAGAGACATCACATAGCCCATGGCGAAAGGGATGTCTTTCGGGTTGTTCATGGAGTTCCCGAAGAATCGGGGGCTCAGGAGGATGAACAAAAGGCTCAAAAATCCGGTTCGCCAATTGCGGAGCTCTTTGCCGAGAAGTCCGGTGAAAAGGATCGCGGTAAATCCGGAAAGGGCGTTTATCACATGACGCGTTTCGAAATAATGAGGGAGGACAAGGTCCTGAAAGGAGAAGGACGCGGCCAGGCCGGGGAGGTTGCCGGACAAAAGGCCGTAGACGGTCGCGGTCAGGGTGTCGAAAAGACCGCCGTAAAGGTACATCGTCTGCCCGAAGGTCAGGCACTCCCGCGAGGCGCCGCCGCTTAGAATGAAGCGGAGGACCAGTTTTCCGTACTGGCTCTGGATCCATTCGTCCCAGATGATGCCGTAATTGAAAGAAAGGAACACCATCAGACCGCAGCTGATCGTCGCGGTCACGGCAAAGGCTTTACGATAGAAAGGATCGGGGTCCGGGTTCATTCTAGAAACCATTTTACAGCCCCTTGGGTCAGGGATAAACTGTTAAATTAACGCTATGGAACATTTACTGCGAATTTAGTTTGCTCCCAGGAAGTCGATATAGCTTCGTATGGACAACCTTTTGATCAGCCTAGCAGATCTTCGGGAGAGAAAAGGCGTGCGGCGTCTTCTCCGGAAGGCGCTCAGCTTTGTCCTGGCCCTCAGCATTATTTTTCTTGCGGCCCCGCCTCTGTCGCGGGCAGGCGTCCCCCGGACGATTCGGGTCGGGATCGCGGTCACGCCCGATTTTAAGACGGTCCCTAATTGGCGCGCCGATTTCGAAAAGCGGCTCGCTTACGCCTCCCGGATCTTCGAGGGAGAATTTCAGCTCCGCTTCGTTCCTTTCAAATGGTACGAATGGCCGACGACGGTGGGGCGCGAAGAGTCCCACGTCATGATCGAAGACCTGATGTCGCGGTTCCCGCTCAAGGACGTGGACATCATGATCGGCCTTGCGCGCATTCCGGTTGTTCCGAAGGGGCCCATCCGGGACCCGGATGTTCTGGGACTGGCCCGGCCCTTTTCTGGATATCTGGTCCTACGCTACCCGCAGAACCGGATGTACAAGATCCAGGAGGAGACGGCGCTTGTCCACGAACTGGCGCATCTCTTTGGCGGCGTTCACACCACCGATTCCGCCAGCATTCTTTATCCCGTCGTGGACAGGCAACTGCCCGCGCAATTCGACGCGGAGAATCACGAGATCATCACGCGGACCCGTACCATGGATTTCCGGCGTGGGTTGGGCAGTCTTCCGTCCAACGTCCTTCAAAATCTTCTGGGGTCCTATCTGAAACTTGCCGCAACGGATCAGCCGTTCGATTTCTATTATTCGCTCGGCATCCTTTACGCGAACCTGGGGCAATATGATGACGCCATGAGCGCCTGGAAAAAGGCGGCTTCGATCCTTCCGACCCAGGCGCGCATCCACTACGATCTCGGAATGCTCTACTACCGTTTGGGATCCCAAACGGAGTCGATCCGGGAGCTCATGCAGTGCGTGCAGTGCGCGCGGTTCCGCAGCGAGAATCCCCAAAAGGTCCTCGCCCTGAAGACGCTGGGGGATATCTACATGGGGCAGGACAATTTCGTTGCGGCGTATCAGGCGTATATGCGGGGCATCGCGTTGGAACCCGAGGACACGGACCTCCAAACGGGACTCGCGATTATCTCCATGAAAAAGGGACAATTCGCCGACGCGAGCCGGGAGTTCGAAAAGATCCTTGCCAAGGACCCGAACAACGTGAAGGTCCTGATCAATATCGGGATCGCCTGTGCCCAGATGGACCGCTTGACCGAAAGCGAACGGTGGCTGAATAAAGCGCTTCCCTTGGCGGGAAAGAGCTCGGAGGTCATCGAGATCCACAATGCCCTCGGGAGGATTTATTACAAGTCTAACAAACAGCCCCAGGCGATTGAGCATTTCCGCAAGGCCTGTTCCATGGACATGAACGTGAGCTGCCTGAAGGGGCTGGCCCAGATCCATTACGAACTTGGCCAGTGGGACGACTGCCTCCAGGTGCTCGCGAAAGTGCTTCAGATCGATAAAACCGATCCGGATGTTTACGGGACGCTCGCGACGGTGGTCATGCAAAAGGGGGACGCGGAGGGTGCCATCGGATTGTTCCGGGAAGGACTACGCTACGCGAAAGACAACGCAACCGCGGCCAAATTCTACAAAAATATAGGGTACATCCTGGTGCAGAAGCAGCAGTACAGTCCCGCCGAAAAAGAATTCCAGATGGCGATCGCCAAGGACTGGAACAACGCGGAGAGCTATCTCGGACTCTCCATGGTTTATTTGGGGCTCCAGGACCCGGTCAACGCGAAAGAGGCCCTGAAGAACGTTCTCAGGCTCGACCCGAAGAATAATAAAGCGAAAGAAATGCTCCAGAGCGTCGAAAAGGTCCTGAAACAAACGCCTCAAATGGACGTGCAGATCCAGGGACCCCAGTAAAGCGATTATCGGGGGTCGGATTGAAAGATCCAGAGACGGACCGGATCGTTTCGGGGAATTCTGAAATTTCCGGAACGGTCCAGGTAACGGAAAAACAGGAAGGGGACACGCTGATGAAAGACATTTCGCTGAAAGAGATTATGATCACCCATCCCGTTACCGCGAATCAAGAGGATCCGCTCAGCAAGGTGGAGGAAAAGTTCCGCATCCGCGGGATCCGGCATGTCCCGATCGTGGATCACGAGAACCGGGTCGTGGGGATGTTCACGCGCAACGATCTCGCACGGTGTCTGGCCCCCCGCAGAACGGAAGACGGGTTCGCCTACGACAAGGGGGCGATGGACGAGTTCTCGCTGAAGTACGTGATGGCCGCGGACCCCACAACTCTGGGGCCGGAGGATCTCTTGAGCCGCGCGGTCGAGATCATGGCGCGCAATAAATACGGCTGTCTTCCCATCGTGAAAGAGGGCAATGTCCTGGCCGGCATCGTAACGCAGGTCGATATCATGAAGCTTCTCCTGCGGGAACTGCGGACATAAGCCGGTTTCGTTAATGTCTGTCATGCCGGACTCGATCGAGCATCCGGAAAATGGATTCCGGGTCAAGCCCGGAATGACAAAGAAAGAACCCGGGAACACAAAGCCGGGATGGGGACGGTATGCTGTCAGGAGCTATTTAGGAAGCGGAAGAAAGCGCCACTTCAGGATGGTCCAGAGCATATGGAAGCCGTCCTTCCAGCAGATCTTTTTCCCCTCGGAGTACAGCCGCGGCTGGTACTGGATGGGAACTTCCGTGATGCGGTACCCGTGCCGGAGGCTCTTGCACACCAGTTCGTTGTCGAAATCAAATCCGTCCGTGCCGACGTTGACTTTTTGCGCGAGCGCGCGCGTAAACGCTTTGTAGCAGCCCTCGTAATCGCTGATCTTTTGCCCGTACAGCAGGTTCGTGATCGCGATGATCAGCTTGTTCCCGATGTAGTGGGATAAAAAAGGATCGCCGTTCTTCGTGAGAAAGCGCGGCCCGCGGTAGAAGAACCGGGAACCCAGCACGAGTTCCGCGCGGCCCTCCAGGATCGGACGGACGAGCGAAACGAAGTCTTCCGGATTGTATTCCAGGTCGGCGTCCTGAAGGATCAAGATGTCTCCCGTGGCGTGGGCGATCCCGGTCTTGAGCGCGCCGCCTTTGCCGCGGTTCTTTTCGTGGAAGAGGGTGGTGACGCCGGGGATCTTGCGGAGGATCTCCGCGGTACGGTCCGTGGAGCCGTCATCGACGACCACGATCTCTTGGGCCATGCCGGGGACCGTGACCGCCTGAACGCGCCGGAGAAGTTCCGCGAGCGTGGATTCTTCATTGTAAGCAGCGATCACGACGGTATACTTTTTATAGGGTTCCGGGGGCATGATGTTTCCGCCTTCATGTTTCCTGTGTGCGGTACCGAAGCGCCTATATGGTATCCTAACACAGGCTTTTTTTGTAAACAATCCAAACAGGCGACATCAACCGTTCCAACCTTCGGGGTTGGAACGGGGTTCGACATATGGGCACCGCCAGTTTGCGTTTGGAGTTCTGCGGATCATCGCTATAATACGCACCGAAGCGCATCCGGAGACGGATGCGGTCGCCTTCATCGAACGGAGAAAAATGAAGATCAAGATTATCGCGGGAACATTGCTTGCCAGGGTCCGGGCAGAGAGCCCCATCGTTCACCATCTGACCAACTGGGTCACGATCTACGATTGTGCCAGCGTCACGAAGACGCTTGGCGCCTCGCCCGTGATGGCCCACGCCCCGGAAGAAGCGGCCGCGATGGCCGGGATCGCTTCCGCGCTGGTGCTGAACATCGGGACCCTGACGGTGGACTTTGTCGTTGCGATGAAACTGGCGGCAAAAAGTGCGAATAAAAAAGGGATCCCCGTGCTCCTGGACGTTTGCGGCGCAGGGGCCACGCGATTGCGGGATCAAAAGAGTTTGGAGCTGCTGAATGAAGTGAGGATCGACATTTTGAAAGGGAACGTTTCCGAAGTGGCGCGGATTGCCGGCAAGGCTGTGAGGACCCGGGGGGTTGACGCGACTTGCGTGGAGGGGGACAGGGTCGCGCTTGCCGTGAAGCTGGCCCGGGAACGGAAATGCACGGTGGTGATCACCGGTCCGGAGGATGTCGTGACCGACGGAACGGTCACGTACCTGATCCGGAACGGTCACGCCCTGATGTCGGGGGTCGTGGGGACGGGTTGCATGGCGGCGTCCGTGATCGGTGCATTCGCGGCTGTCGAAAAGGACCTGGCGCTGGCGGCGGCATCGGGCCTCGCTTGTTTCGGGATTGCCGCGGAGCGCGCGGCCGCGTTGGCCCAGGGTCCCGCGAGCTTTAAAGAAAAATTAATCGACAACCTCTACCGCCTGGATCCAAAAACGGCCGGCCGGTTTCAGAAAGTTTACCGCGCTTCCGGAACTTTTTGTCAAGGGAAGAGGGGAACTGACCGATGAACTACTTCATGAGAAACAAGTCCCCCGAAAGAGCTTCCCGCGGTTTCACGCTGATCGAGATCATGATCGTGATTGCGATCATCGGTCTTCTGGCCTCCCTGGCGGTGCCGAACTTTTTACGGGTCAGGATGAACGCCAACGAGGAAAGTATTCGTGCCGACCTCCGGACTTTCAGCACCTCGAACGAGTCGTATCGCGCGATCCACGTCCCGCCGATTTACGCCCCGGACATTCCGGACCTGATCAACGACCGGTACCTTGACAGCACTTGGCTGAATCCCGGGAACAAGCACGGATATACTTTCATCTATAAAAGAGGCGATCCCGGGACATCCTATTCCCTGGAAGCGGGACCTTTGATGCCGGGGGTCACGGGCGTGAGATTCTATTGCGTGGACGCGACGGGGGTCATCGTCTTAGCCAGCGAGACCGGTCTCGGGACCGACACCGGCTGCACCGGGGGAACGCCCGTGGGAAGTTAAAGGTGCCCAGTACCGTTGGCGCTTAGTCGCCGGCGGGGTAATTTTCCCGGCGCGGCGCCGGCAGCGCCAGGTCCGGAAAGCGGCGCGCGACGCTCTCGTGGAAAAGATAATCGAGGTGAGCGTTATCTTCCGGCGAAGAGCCCATCACGTCCCGCCAAACGGTTTTATTCTCCATGCAGAAATAAACAAAAACATCCTTCCACTTTTCACGGAGCATTCCGTAGACCTTCCGGTATAGGTCCGTGCGCGCCGGGCGGAAATAGCGCATCTTTCCGTCCAGCCCCTTGACGAATTCGGCGGAGGTGATGAGACTTTTGGGGAAACGCGCGGCCAGGGTCTTCTTGAGCGACGGCGGGAAGCGCAGGCTGCCGAGGCTGATCCACAGCACATCTTTTTCCGGGACGGAGCGCGTAAGCTTCCGGAGAAGCGTGGCGTATTGTTTTTCCCAGCCCGGGAGTATCAGGAGCGGATCGAAATGGAAACCGAGACGGTATCCTTTCTCCAGCACGGCGCGGGCCGCCCGGAGGCGGTCGTCCAGCCGCGAGCTTTTGAATTCCTCGGTCCGGATGAAGCGATCGGGATTGAGCGACCAGGAGACGAGGACGTTGCCCTGGGAGACCTCCGGCAGATGTTTGACGAAAGCGGTTTTGGTCTTGATCTCCAGCAGCAATTTTTTTCCGGCGACGCCGCGGATCAGGTCCTCGTTCAAGCGCGTGACGGGATCGAGCGCGAGGCTGTCGGTCAATTCGCCGGTGCCCATGCGCAGCAGGCGGCCCGGATGGGCCGCGGCGAGCGCGTCGATCTTTGCAAGGACGTTCTCTATATTGACGAAGACCGTGATCAAAGGGACGTTGAGGTACTGCTGCAGGATGCAATAGGTGCATTCGAGTGGGCAGTGGGACTGGGCGTTGATCACCCAGTAGCGGCAGCAGAGGTAGTCGGGGCCGGTGGCGGGGCAGGGCTTGAGGAAGGCGCCTTTGAACCGGGTGAGCCACAGGTTCTTTTTGCCCGTGCTGAGCGGAAGTTTTGCCGTCTTTTCGAGGAACCGTTCCTTGTCCGTCACCACCGTGACCGGGACGCCGCGAAGTTTTTTCAGGATGCGCCCGGCCAGCGGCGTCTCCCGGGCGTCCGCGTCGACGTAAAGATGTTCAATTTTGGGGCTGGAATTCGGGACCATGGCCCTCATGGTAGCGGGTGATCGCCGGCTTGAGAAGTGAAAAATACGGTTTGTGTCATGCCGGCCCGATCATCAGAGGTCATGCCAGGCTATCCGTCCCTTGTCATCCCGGCCCACGAGCCGCACTGGCTCTCGCTGAACATTCAATCGGAAGCTAGTGCAGCACTAAACATCCCATAAATTTCATAAGTCGTTCAGTGCGGGATCCATTTTCTGGATGCCGGATCAAGTCCGGCATGGCAGACGACCGCAGGAAAGGTACCGTTTTGAGGTACCCGGCACCTTTAGTTTGAAGTATAATCCCCTTCGTCAACAGGGGGACCCATGCGCGTCCGGTTTTCATTATCCTGGATCAAGCCCGCTCAATCTGCAGCCAAGGCCTTCAAGCTCGCGGCCGCTTTTTCTCTCCTTCAGGAATACTCTTCCCGGATCTCCCTTTTTTTGCCGTGTGAGATCGGTTCTTATCCATCCAAGAGCAAGTCCTGTCTTTGGGTTTGCGAACGCGAAAAAAAGGGCGTCGCCGTCTCTTCCCGGGACCTCGCGCGGGAACTTCAGAAGGTGATGAATTCGGGGGCGCAGGAACTGCAGGTCGTGATCGGTGGCCCCGACGGTTTCACCGCGCAGGAGCTGGGGGCGATGAAGCCTTCTTTCCTCTGGAGTTTCGGCCCGCTGACCCTTCCGCACGAACTCGCCGCGGTGGTCGCCGCCGAGCAGGTTTATCGGGCACTGACGATCCTGAAGAATATGCCTTACCATATGGGACATTGAGCCGATAAAATGTGAGACGCGATGGAGGCATTCGTTTTGATAACGTATGTCATGCCGGACTTGATCCGGCATCCAGGGAAGATGAGCATCATAGATTCCGGGTCGAGCCCGGAATGACAAAGAAGGACCCTGTTAGAGGGAATCAGTTGCCGTTTTGAGGTACCCGGTACCACTTTACGGTATAGGTTAAGGAGGCGGGCATGAGCGAGAAAGCGGCCAAGCTGGTTCTGGCGGACATCATGAGCCGGAACCTGATCACCGTTTCCGAGGACGAGGGCCTGGCGGCGATCGCGGGTAAAATGGCGGCCAAGGAGATCGGCGCCGTGGTGGTGGTCGGGAAAAAAAGCGAAGTTACCGGCATTCTTACCGAGCGCGATCTCGCGTTCAAGGTCGTCGCCTCCGGCATGTCTCCGCAGGACCTCACCGTCGCCGCGGTCATGACCCCAGGTCCGAAGTGCCTGAGTACCCAGACCTCGATCGCGGAGGCATTTCAGCTAACGCAGGCCGGGAAATTCCGCCACATCCCGGTCGTGGACGACGGAAAATTGGTCGGCATTGTTTCCGCGCGGGACATCAACCGGGCCTTCTATGACGAGAGGGAGCTTGTCAACGAAATGAAGACCAAGTTCATCGCGATCACTTCCCACGAGCTGAGGACGCCCTACACGATCATCAAAGGCTATCTGGACATGCTGAGCGAGGGTATGTGGGGGGAGTTCAACGAGCAACAGAAAAGCGCGCTCGCCAAGGTCATGGGGAATATCACGCGGGTGGAAAAGATCCTGAGCGGGCTGGAACGGTTCTACCTGAGTGCCTCGCAGCATTTCCAGGAGAGGTTTGCGCCGGTCTCCATCGGGGAAGTCATCGAGGAGACCGTCCGTGACGTGGAATTTTTCCTCGAGAAGAGGAAACAGAACCTGCGCCTCGACATCGAAGCGGAGATCCCCCCGGTCAGCGTCGTGAAGAACGAGGTCAAGCAGGTGGTCTTCAATATCCTTATCAACGCCATACGATTCACCGAGGACGGGGGCAATATCACGATACGCGCCAAGGACCAAAAAGACGGCGTTTGCGTCGTGATCGAGGACGACGGCATCGGCATCCCCCCGGAAAAGCTGGACGCGATCTTCGAGAGTTTTTACGAGGTCCAGGACGCCATGAGTCACACCTCCGGGACCATCGAGTTCAAGTCAGGGGGGATGGGACTCGGCTTGGCCATCGCCAAAAAGATTGTCGATTCCTACGGCGGCAAGATTAGCGTCGAATCCAAAGAGCGCGAATACTCGCGGTTTCTTTTTACCCTGCCCCGAAACAAGCCGCCGGCTGGTTAGTGAACGGGGGGGGATCTCTTTCTCCTCAGGAAAGCCCTTTGTTCGTATAAATGATATAGGGTACCTAAGCCTTGCAAGGTCCCGGTATCGCCCGAGTACCGACGTTCGAAAGGCCAACCCGTTTTAGAACTTGCCTGTCTAGTGGGGTCGGTTCTGCCAATCATGGGTCCCTTTCGAGGGCGGCATCTTACAATAACCGCTCATTACTGCACTTAAGACTCCCCAACAATTCTTTGATATAAATTTAACATATTCTAATATCGAAAGCTATCAAGAAATAGCATTGTATTTCATCAGTTAATTTCAAAAAGCATATTCCTATCTTGGAAAAAATTTATTTTATATTATGGACCGGCCCCTTGCAAAATCGAATATCGGGTGGTAAGTTTTGCAGGTATTGACTGTTGAAAGATCAGGGAAAGTTATCTATAATCACGCCCCGATTTAACTGGGGATTTTTGTCCGTATGAGACGGATAACTATTCTGGAGTTGGGGTGTGGGTGTGCGTCATGACGTTTTTAGACAAGAAGTTGTCTTTTATCTATTACCAGAAACGTAAGTTCCACCCAATCCAGCGAGAGGATTTTTTCGATGCCTTTGGAAAAGGACTCCGTAAGCTCCAAAGCGAAAAATGAGACTTTTACGCCTATGAACGACGCTCATCTCATGATCGGCACCGCCCTGGTCGAGACCCGGCTGATCAGTCCGGATCAATTGCAGCAGGTGCTGAAGGTCTAGGCCCAAAGCAAACAGCGCCTCGGAGAGGCCGCGATCTCCTTGGGGTTCGTGTCGGATACGGAGCTTGCGAAATTCCTCGCGAAGTATTTTGAGATCCCGTTCGTGGAGCTGAGCCGGGAGACCGATTTTGACCCCACCGCCGTTGAACTGATCCCGGAGGCTTTGGCCCGTCGCTATTCCCTGATCGTGACCCACAAGGAAGGCAACACCGTGACCATCGCCATGGCGGACCCGCTTGATGTGCGCGCGGTGGACGCAGTCCGTCTGGAGACCCGGTGCCGTGTCCGCAAGACCGTGGCCAGTCCTTCGGCCATCCAGAGCGCGATCGACCGCCATTATCATGCGCCTGACCGGTTGGAGGAGTCTCTTGATAAATTGCTGGATGTGGAAAGAGTTACGGGGACCGGCGCGCAGAGGATGGTCGAATTTGAGGCCAACTCCTTAGGTATCGAGCAGCTCAAGCTCCAGGCCTCGGATGCCCCGGTGGTCCAGTTCGTGAACCTGACCCTCATGCGGGCCGTCCAGGAGAGGGCCAGCGATATTCACATCGAGCCGGAGGAGAACAGCATCTCCGTCCGTTTCCGCATTGACGGGCAGCTGCGTGAAATGACGTCGCCGCCGAAGGCGATGTTCCAGGCCGTCGCGACCCGCCTGAAACTTTTAAGCAATCTCGACATCGCGGAACGCCGGCTGCCGCAGGACGGTCATTTCAAATTCCAGGTTTTTGACAAACAGATCGATGTCCGCGTGTCTTCTCTCCCGACCATCTACGGTGAAAAGATCGTCCTCAGGATCCTGGACCGGGCCAATTTGATCCTGAACATGGAGGCCCTGGGTTTCGAACCGCTGATGCATGAGGTCTTCCGCCGGACGCTGATCCTGCCGCATGGGCTCATCATCCTGACCGGCCCGACCGGTTCCGGGAAGACCACCACGCTTTATGCCGCGCTGAACACTATCAAGCTTCTTAACAAGAATACCGCCAAGAACATCGTCACGATCGAGGACCCGGTCGAATATCAGATCACCAAGATCAACCAGGTGCACGCGAAGCCCGAGATCGGGCTGACGTTCGCGGCCGGCCTGCGTTCGATCCTGCGTCAGGATCCGGACATCATCATGGTCGGCGAGATCCGGGATCAGGAGACGGCCGAGATATGCATTCGCGCGGCGCTGACCGGACATCTGGTCCTGTCAACGCTCCATACCAACGACTCGATTTCCGCCGTCAGCCGCTTGACCGATATGGGGATCGAACCGTATCTTTTGGCGAGCACGCTGAATTTACTGATGGCCCAGCGTCTTGTCCGCCGCGTCTGTCCGAAATGCTCGGAAGCGTGGACGCCGCCCCAGAATATTCTGGAACGCGTCACGCGCACGGTGAACGGCAAGGGGGCCCTGAAGCCCTGGAAATTCCAGAAGGGACGGGGCTGCATTCATTGCGGGCATAGCGGGTATTCGGGCCGCGTCGCGGTCTATGAGCAGTTCGTCATCAGCGATCTTATCCGCCAGTTGATCACGGAAAAGGCGCCGATGAGCCGCATCTTGGAGGCCGCCAGAAAAGAGGGCTTTCAGAGCCTGCTCCAGAGCGCGTTGAACAAGGCCGCCGACGGTTCAACGACCGTGGAAGAAGCCTTCAGCATTTGCTCGACCCAAAGCGAAGTTCTCCAAGCGGAGTAGAGGGACTGCCCCGTTCGAGATCGTTGCAGTAGTAGGTCGTTGGAACGGTTCACGATAGATGCGAAGACGAATGCGAGCATTCATTCGAAAATAAACGGAAGCGCTGAGAGGCGCTGCCTATCTCTAACGGGGTGAATATGGACCAGGAATTCAAGCGTCTCATTGACATGATGGTTGAAAAGAACGCCGCGGACCTTATTTTTACGGAGGGGCAGCCTCCGATGATGAGGATCGCGGGAGATTTGTTGCCGGTGGAAGGAAAAAAGTTAACTTCTGAAGATGTGATGCGTTTTGCGCGCCAGGTTCTGAGCGCGGACCTCCAGAAAAAATTCGAGACCGAACTTGAAGTGGACGCGTCATTCGGTGTCGAGGGGGTCGCGCGGCTCCGCGTGAATATTTTTCAGCAGCGGGGCGCCGCGGGCATGGCGATCCGTATGCTTCCTTATAAGATACCGGAACTGGACGCCTTGGGAGTTCCTGCGGGCGTCAAGGAATGGCTGGCGTTCCCGCACGGGATCATCGTGATCACCGGCCCGACGGGCAGCGGGAAATCCACGACGCAGGCCGCCATGATCGATTTTTTGAACCATCGAAAAAAAAGCCATGTGATTACGATCGAAGATCCCATTGAGTATGTCCATCCCCACGTGAAGTGCACGATCGAACAGCGCGAAGTCGGCCGCGACACGCATTCCTTTTCCCAGGCGCTAAGGTCCGTTTTCCGTCAGGCGCCTGACGTGATCATGATCGGCGAAATGCGGGACCATGAAACCGTGGAATCGGCGCTTCGTCTCGCGGAAACCGGCCATCTGGTCCTTGCCACGCTCCACACCGGGGACGCGACGCAGGCCATCAGCCGCATCGTCGACGTTTTTCCTCCCGAACAGCATCAGCAGGTGCGCGTCCAGTTGTCGCTTTCCCTGATCGGCGTTCTTGTCCAGCAGCTGGTCCCGCGGATCGACCGGCCGGGGCGCATTCTCGCGACCGAATTGCTGCAAGCTTCTGCCGGGATCCGCAACCTGATCCGGAAAAACGAACTCCAGCAGATCTATTCCGTCATCCAGACAAGTTCGCAAGAAGGCATGGCGACCATGAACACGTCTCTCCTGGGGTTTTTAAAAGAAGGCAAGATCTCGCGCGAAGAGGCCTTTCTTTTTACGGCCCGGCAAAAGGAACTGGAAACCATGATGTCGCGGGAACGGGGCCTGGCCGGTTCGGCGGTCTGAGCCGCGGCTCTTTGAAATATGGCAAAATTCACTTACGTCTCCCAGAATGCGGAAGGAAAAAAGGTCACGGCTGTCGCGGACGCCGCGAGCCGCCAGGAGCTTTTGCTGCGGCTGAAGGAAAGCGGCCTGACGGTTTTTGAGATCCGCGAGGTTGGCGGGAAAGACGGGCAAGTTTCTTCCGCCGGCAAGTGGCTGGCGCATATCGGCATGCATGCGAATGACGGAGGTCTGCCGCATGTCCTGCTGATTTCATCTCCCGGCGATGGGGATATTCAATTCAACAATGTGGTTTTTGGCGATGTTTACCTCGCGAGTGGTCAGTCAAAT
>CAIJDY010000176.1 GCA_903819565.1 Candidatus Omnitrophota bacterium
AGCACCTGGGTCACCCGTGTTTCTTTGGTGTCGGATCCGGACACCGCCAGCCCGAGATGCTTCAAGATGCGGGCGAGACCGCTCATCCCGGCTCCGCCGATCCCGATGAGATAGGCTTCGTGACTGTCCTGAATAAGATTCTGGTCAATGATCTTCATGATTTCCTTATCAATCCTTCAGCGAGCGTCACCAAGTCATCCGTGGCCCGAGGCCGCGCCAGCGCCGCCATGGCCTTGGAAAACCTGTCCAACTCCTCGGGGGTACCGATAAATTGCCTTAATTGATCCAACAACCACGCCGCCGCCTGCGGATCTTCTTTATGATACAACAACCCGCCCTTTGCGGCGAAGCATTGCGCGTTATATTCCTGGTGTCCTCCCGCGTGGGGATACGGCACGACGAGAGCTGGGATCCCGAAAAAAGCGAGTTCAAAAAGCGTGTTCGCTCCGGCCCGTGTGATCGCGAGGTCGGCTTTGTTAAAAAGATCGTTCATGGTGGTACAAAAAGAAAGAACCTCGCCCGCCAAAGCCCACTGACGGTATTGCGCGGCGACCCGCTGCTGATCACGCTTTCCCGTGATATGTGTAACGGCAATTTTGGACCTTTCTTCAGGAGATAATTGGCCGAGGGCGCTCACGACCGCTTCGTTGAGTCCCCAGGCGCCCTGCGAACCTCCGACCACGAGGATCTCGATCGGCCGGGCCGCCGTTAAAGCACTTCCCTTTCCCCCGGCATTAACGAGTCCGGCACGCAAAGGCAGGCCGACCGTACGGACCGTCTTGACCTTCGCAGAAAACCGGGTTCCCGGGAAACTTTCCGCCACGACGTCCATATGCGGCGCAAGCCATTGCGTGGCCTTGCCGGGCACCTGATTTTGTTCGTGAATGAGCGTGGGGATCCCGAACGCATGGGCCGTCATCATGCCGGGATAAGAAGCGAAACTCGCGAACCCGACGCAAATGTCCGGCCGGGATTTCGTGAGATAAAAAAATGATTTCAAAAAAAGATATGGCGCCAGAAGAAAAGGCTTGAGCGTCGCGAGTGAAAAACGGGCAGCAAAACCAAATTCCGGGAGGTAATGAACGCGGTCAAAGATCCCCGCCGGCACTTTCGCGATCAGGTCTTGGGCCCGGTGGCTGGTGATAAGTTCGATCGTCGCTTGGGGAAAACGTTTGCGGAAGCCTTCGCAAAAGGACTGGGCCGGAAAAAGATGTCCGCCTGTGGGACCCGCGAAGACCGCCACGCGGTGCTTTTTCAGGGGACGCGTTCCGGACGCGGAAACGGGGGAACCGCCGGACGCAACCGGGTCATGCATTGTGATGTGCACGACGGTCGACCGCCATCAGGATCCCCACCGCCACAAGATTGATCACGATGGAACTTCCTCCGTAACTGATAAAAGGCAACGGAAGACCCTTGGTCGGGACAAGACCGGTCGCGACCATCATGTGGATCACCGTCTGTAAAATGATCAGTAGCGTCAGGGAGGTGACCAGCAGTTTTTCGAAGGGCTGCTCCGTGCGACGGGCCATCCGGATGCAGCAAACGAAAAAGATCACATAAAGAGCGATCACGCCCATGAGTCCGAGAAAACCGGTCTCTTCCCCGATCACCGCGAGAATAAAATCGTTATGACTGGACGGAAGATAGAAAAGTTTTTGCGTACTCTGCCCCAGGCCGACCCCGCGCAAACCGCCCGACGCAAACGCCAAAAAGGACTGGATGATCTGGAACCCCGACCCGAGCGGATCTTCCCAGGGATTGAGATAAGCCTCAAGGCGGCTCAGGCGGTATGGCACGCGGATAATGAGGAAATAGAGCGCGGGAATAAAAAGGGCTACGGCCCCGAACACGTAGCGCAACTGGATCCCGGCCACGAAGCACACGATCGAGGTCATCATCACGATGAAGGCGACGGAACCCAGATCCGGCTCAAGAAGCGTCAGGGCGCAAACCACCCCGATCAAAATGAGCGGCGGAATGAAGACAAAGATCTCCCCTTTATGGACTCTGGCGATCTTCCGCCCGAGATAGTCCGCCAAATAAATGCAGCACGCGATCTTCGCAAACTCTACGGGCTGGAACTGAAACGCCCCGAAATGGATCCACCGGCGTGCGCCCCCCGCCGCATGACCGACGATGGGGAGATAAACGGTCATGAGAAGCATGATCGCCAGCAGCATGAACGCGCGGGCGTGCCGCTTGTAAAAATCCAACGGCAGCGCGGCCGCTATAAAAAATCCGATCGTCCCGAGCATCACATAAAAGAACTGGCGGATCAAAAAGAACTGGGTGTTCCCGTGCCAATCATGGGCAAGCACCGCGCTCGAGCTGTAGACCATCACGATCCCGATGCTGACCAGGAGAAACGTCACGACAAATAAAATGCGCGCATCCTTAGACATCGCCAGACTCCCCTTTCTCCGCAAACCCGCAGGCACTTGCCGCTTTCAGAAGTTGCCCCCGGGCCTTCAGGATCTTCAGGATTTTTTCCTTAAAAAGCCTTCCCCGCTCCTGATAATTCTTGAACATGTCAAAGCTCGCGCACGCCGGCGACAAAAGCACGGTATCCCCCGCCGCGGCCCGCGCGACTACGGTATCGCAAGCGGCGTCATAATCAGCGGCCTCGACGATCTCCGTCGCCCCTTCCCACGATTTTCCGATCATCCCGCGCGCCTCGCCGATCAGCACCGCGCATTTGACCTTCCGCCGGATGACAGGCTGCAGATCGCCGAAATCCTTGACCTTGGCCTTTCCGCCCGCGATCAACACGACGCTCTTGTCCGGATATCGCTCCAGTGCCCAAAGCAGCGAAGCAGGCGTGGTCGATTTAGAATCATTAACGAACGAAATGCGATTCCACTCAATGAATTTCTCAAGACGGTGCTCCAGCCCACGAAAATCGCCCAAAACTTTGCCGACCATTTCCCGCGGGCACCCTAAGGCATCCGCGGCGCAGAACAATGCCGCCTCGTTCAGATTAACCGAAGCGTCCGCATCCAGATAGACCCTCCTGGCTGGAATTTTGAAATACGGAAAGATCGCCGTCTCTTCGTTCTTGCGACAGATCATCACACCGCAGGCTTTCATGAAGCGGAACAGGTTCAGTTTGGCTTCCGCGTATTCCCGCATGTCGGCGTGCCAGTCCATGTGATTCGGATAAATATTGAGCAGCAGTCCGACCGACGGGGCGAAACTCGAGCAATGCATCAGCTGGAACGAGCTGACCTCAAGGACCACGACCGTTTCCGACGTGAGTTTGGAGAGTTCGCCGATCCAGGGGTTCCCAATATTTCCGCAGAGAACTGCCGGGCGGCCGCTCGCCTCCAGGATCTTCGCGATAAGCGTCGCGGTCGTGGTCTTTCCACAGGAACCAGTCACGGCCACGACCGTTTTCGCCGGGGAAAACCAGCTCGCAACTTCGATCTCGCTGTAGATCGGTTTCCCAGCCGCACGAAGCGCCTGATAGATCTCGGACCGGGGCGGGACGCCGGGTGAAATCAGAACCCAGTCGGCTGCCAGAATCCTCTCGAAAGAATGTTTCCCGCATTCCGCATCGATGCCCTGAACTTTGAGTTTCGCGACATTTGCCGCGATCTCTTCTTGGGCTGAAAGGTCCGAAGCAAAGACCTGATAGCCCTTCTCATGAAGACAGAGCGCACTCAGAAATCCCGTGTCCCTCAGCCCCAGAATCGAGACATTTTTCCCCGGCTCCCGCTTCATATCAACGCACCTTCAATGTGCTGAGACCGACGATCGCCAGAATGAACGCGATGATCCAGAGACGCACGGTGATCTTGGATTCCGGCCAGCCTTTGCGCTGGAGATGATGATGGAACGGCGACATGAGGAAAATTCTCTTCCCGCGAAGCTTGAAGCTCGCCACCTGCAAAATGACCGAAAGCGCTTCCCAGACAAAAATGCCGCCAACGATGACAAGAACGATCTCTTTTTTGGTGATCACCGCGATCGCTCCCAGGGCGCCGCCCAGGGACAGCGAACCGGTATCCCCCATGAACACTTCGGCGGGATAAGAATTAAACCACAAAAATCCCGCGCTGGCGCCGGCCAGCGCTGCGCAAAAAACGGTCACCTCTCCCGCTTCAGGAACAAAGGGGATCGCCAAATAATAGGCGAAATCAACGTGGCCCGTCACGTAAGTAATCAAAGCGAAGGCCGTGGTCGCGAACATTGTGCAGCCGATCGCGAGCCCGTCCAGTCCGTCCGTAAGATTCAAAGCGTTCGACGTCCCAGCCAGGACCAGGATCACAAAAGGGATGAAGAGAACCCCGAGGTAATAAACACCTTTCTTTAGAAGTGGGAGGTAGAGCCACTTGTCAAACCCCTGATCCGTGTACAAGTACACCCCAATCGCAAGTCCCATCAGAAGCTGTCCCAATAATTTTGTCAGCGAGCTCAGACCCGAAGAGCTCTTGGAGCGCATCTTCAGCCAGTCGTCGAGAAAACCCACGAATCCGAACCAGAGCATCACGAGGATCATCATCCAGACGAAACGGTTCTCGAGATTCCCCCACAACAGCGTCGCGATGACCACGCTCGCGACGATGAGGACGCCGCCCATCATGGGGATGTCTTTTTTGTGCTTGAAGTGCTCGTGAATGGATTCCGCGTAGGCCCGTTCCTGGTCCGTGACCGCGCGAAGCCTCTTGAGCCACGCGATGCACGCGGGACCGAGCCACAAGCAGAGAAAAAAAGCCGTGATGCTCGCCCCGGCGGAGCGGAACGTGATGTAGCGAAAAAGATTGAAAAGGATGGAGCTGTCTTTAAAACAGTGCAAAAAATAAAGCATTTTTAGTGAAGTTCCCGAAAGCCTTGTTTAGCCCTTAAAGGTCATGGCCGTGACACCGGCTAAAACTTTTTCAACATGCATGCCCCGCGAGCCTTTGAAAAGCACGGCATCGCCGGGTTTTAAGATATCTTTGAGAAATAATTCCAGCGCGGCGGCATCGTCGAAGTGCTTTGCGACACACCCCGTCTTCGCGTTCAGGACCGCCTCGATACTGGCGCGTGTCCGTTTTCCAAAAGCCAGGGCGAGATCCGCATCCGTCCGCGCCATCTTTTCACCGAGTTCCCGGTGAAAACGGTCTTCCTCTGCGCCCATTTCAAGCATGTCCGCGAAAACGATGATCTTTTGTCCCGTACGCGGCAGTGAATGAAACGCCTTCAAGGCGTTTTCGAAAGAAACAGGATTGGCGTTGTAACTGTCGTCGATGACCCGGACACCGTTGGGCAGTATTGTCTCACGGAATCGCCCCGATGCAAAGCCAACATCCTGCCATTTTTGAGGCAAGGCCTCCCACGGCATCCCGAGGCTTCGCGCCATCGCGATCGCCAGACCCGCGTTGAGCGCGAGGAACGACGCCTGCCCAGGAAAGGAGAACTTCCACCGTCCATTGAGCGTGAAATTCACGGTTCCTTTCTCCGCGGAAACTTCGCTGATCCGGTATTCCGCCTGTTCCGACGCTCCAACACACACGGGATGCATTTTTCTTTGACCGATCAACTCCAGAAGGTGCGGATCGTCCGCGGAAACGACCAAAGGACCGTTCTTTTCGAGGCCTTCCGCGAGCTCAAGCTTCGTGCGGTAAACATTCTCCAGAGTACCGAACCCCTCCAGATGGGCAGGACCGATCGGCGTCAGGATCCCGCCCGCGGGCCCCGCCAATCCCGCGAGATAGCGGATCTCTCCGGGGTGGCTGGCGCCCATTTCCAGAACGCAGAACTTGTGCGCCGGCTCGAGCCTCGAGAGCATCATGGGAACTCCCAGGTGATTGTTTAAATTCCCCGACGTCGCAAGCACCGCGAATTGCTGGCGCAAAAGATAATAGAGGAATTCCTTTGTCGTGGTCTTTCCCACGCTCCCCGTGATCCCGACGATCTTCACGGAAAGGCTCCGGCGATAATCCGCTGCCAGCGCGGTCATCGCCTGCTGGGGATCGGATACGGCGAGGAGGTTGCGAACCTTCCAGCCTCCTTTGTCCGCGTCCGCAAGGACCGAAACTTTTTGACGCGCGTCGATCAGAGCTCCGGAGGCGCCCTTCTCGAAAGCGGTCTTAAGGAACTGGTGTCCGTCGCTGTGCTCCCCCTTCAGCGCGACAAAAAGATCTCCCGCGGCCAGGTTCCGGGTGTCGATCGAAAAACTGCGGATCGTGGAAGGGTCCGAAGGGAACTCGCGCGGTGTCTGAAGAAGCCGACTCGCCTCAGGATAAGAAAACACGGCTGCGTCTTTTAAGCGCTGCGTCAACGACCTCGCGGTCACTGAAAGGGATCTTCCCGTCCCCGAGGATCTGATAATCTTCGTGGCCTTTCCCGAGGACGAATACCACATCCCCCGGCTTGGCCAGCGAGACGGCTTTCTCGATAGCCTCTTGCCGGTCCGGGATCTCAAAGATACTGCCCTGGGGCGGCAGAGGTTTCGGGAACCCCTCCCGCATGTCCTTGAAGATCTCTTCGGGATCTTCGGAACGGGGATTGTCGGTGGTAAGGATCGAGACGTCGGAGTAACAGCAGGCGACGGCCGTCATCAGCGGACGTTTTCCGCGATCACGGTCCCCGCCGCAGCCAAAAACCGTAATGATCCGCTTGGGCCCCATATGTTTGGCATCGTGAAGCACCTGTTCGAAGGCGTCGGGGGTATGCGCATAATCCACGAACACCGTGTAATCCGTCCCGGTCCCGATCCGCTCCATGCGTCCGGGGATCGCCGGGATCTCTTCCAAGGCCCCGCGAAAATCATTGAGGTCAAAACCCAGCAGATCGATGGCGCTAAGAACTGTCAACGCGTTCGCAACATTATAACGCATGGGCAAACGGATCTGGAACGGAAGAGCCTTGCCGCGATACGACATCTGGAAACCGCTTCCCTGGAATCCCATATGGAGGTCTTTCACGCAATAATCCGCCTCGTTCAGGACGCTGTAGGTCCTGGCTTCCGGCCATTCTTCGATCAGGCGCCGCCCGTAGGCACAATCTTTGTTGAAAAGCATTTTGCGCGGCGCGGGATTGCCCGCAAAAAAACTCCGCTTGGTCTGGAAATAATGCTCCATGCTGTGATGATAATCCAGGTGGTCTTGGGTCAGCTGCGTGAAAACCCCGAGATCGAACTCGAGCCCATGGACCCGTTTTTGACTGATCGCATGCGAGGAAACTTCCATGATGCAATACTTGACACCTTCCTCATGCATTTGATGGAACATGGGGGCCAAAACCTCCGGGCCCGGCGTCGTGTTGACGGAGGTCACCCTGCCGGAAGGAAGTTCATACCATAAAGTCCCGAGGTATGCCGTCGGAACCCTTTCGCGCAGAAGGCGGTGCAAGAGATAGGTGATGGTGGTCTTCCCGTTCGTGCCGGTCACTCCGACCAGTTTGATCTTCTGGTCCGGACAATCGTAGTAACGGTTGAGAAGACCGGAAAGCGCAGCGCGGGAATCGCGAACACGAACGCCTGTGACGTGCGGAGGGATCGTGACCTCGGGCTCGTTTTCGAAAACAACGACCGCGGCCTTCGCGTAGATGGCCTGACCCAAGAAATCATGCCCGTCCATCCGCGTGCCGGAACAAGCGACAAAAACATCGCCGGACTCAACGGCGCGGGAATCGGAAGTGACTTTGTGGAAGATCCGTTTGGGATCCCAGTGATACTTCTCGAGAACGGAAATGCCTTTAAATAGATCCTCAAGACGCTTGCGCATAAATTCTAGGAAACCTCGCGTTTTTTCTGCTTTATTTTATCGGCGTTCCCGAGAGAAAACTGAAAGCTCTTTGACATCACTTCAACCTCGTTGATCCCGGCAAGACCGTGCCGGCCCAAAACAATATCCGCCATCATGGAGTCCACGGTTGCGGACTCGACCCCCTGCTGAAGCGCCCAGCTGCCGAGGAATTTGATCTTGCTATCGTGGCTCGAAACAATGATCCGGAGGCCCTGCTGGGAAACAAGCGTCAGGGGATCGAACGTGACCTTAAAATTACCGTCCACCAGTTGGACGCGGTCTTCCCAGGAAAAGCGCCCATGCCTCAGCTCAAAGGATGGAATGAAAAAAGCGGGAACGTACTTTCCAACGAACTGGACCCCGAGCCTCTTCTGAAGTTCGGTATAGGCCCAGTAATTGACCCCCAGGGACAGCATGGCAATAAGCGCCGCCGTCGCCAAAAGAGCCACTAATTTTCTGAGCATATTCCTTTCATGTTTCGAGCCCTCGTCCGCATCCAGCAGCCCTCAGGGCAAGACCCGTATCGAGACGCGCCGGTTCTGGTCGCGTCCTTCTTCCGTTTCGTTGGAAGCCGCAGGGCGGAACTCCCCATAACCTGAAACCTTGAATCGCTCCGGAGACAACCCCTTGGAATCCACAAAATAATGCAGCACCGTCCCCGCGCAGTCCACCGAATATTCCCAGTTCGTGATCCCTTCCGGACCTTCGACGGGCTGATTATCCGTATACCCTTCCACGGCAACCTTCCGTCCGGAAAGTTCACCGGAAAGAACCGCGGCAACCTTATCCAACGATTCTTCCGCGGCAGGCAAAAGACGGTTCTCCTCGAGATCAAAAAGGTATCCGTTGCGCAGAGTCACCACGAGACCTTCCCGGTCCACCACGATACCGGCATCCCCGTGGGAAACCTCCTCCGCCAGAGCCTTTTCAAGCCCCGGGACAGCGGCCCGCAAGTCCTCCCAGGAACCGGCCGTTCCTTCCAGTTCGCGGTTAAGCTTCACGACCTCGGCGTTCAGGCTCTCAACCGTGGCCGCCTGCTGGCGGTTGATCTGCCGGAGCGCTTGATCATCATTGCTGGCGCATCCGCTCAACAAAAGCCCCGCCAAAATTCCGAGCCCCCACCCCCGGACATGCCCCATCTTAAATCGCCCGAATCCGCAAAAAAACAAACCACAGCGCCAGCGCCGAACACGCATAGGTCGCGAGAAGCAGTACCTGGAAAAAGAACGGCATCCTTCCGGCGCCCCCTCTGGTGCTCTCGGGAGCAGCCTTCTGTTTGCCCACCTCATACTGGGGTTTTCTGACCTCAATTTTTATTTTTGCCACGTTTTCCTCCGCTCATCCATCAGGATGATCATTCGTCCTGAACGCAAAAAACAATTTTCTCCTGGATCGTCCGGTCCTTCATCACTTTGAGAAAAGCATCCACCACCCGCGGGTCGAACTGGGCACCCCGGAACTTCACGATCTCTTCAAGCCCTTCCTTGACCGACAGCTGCTGGCGGTAATGCCTCTTGGAAATCATCGCCATAAAGGAGTCGACCACCGAAACGACGCGGGCACCGATCGGGATCTCCTCGCCTTTCAGCCCCTGCGGGTATCCCTTGCCGTCGTAGTGTTCGTGGTGGTGCATGATGATCGGAATGACCGGTTTCAGCGAGGTAATCGATTTGAGCAGATTCGCGCCGCGGATCGGAATGCTGCGGACGTTCTCGAGCTCTTTTTTGGTCAGCGTCCCTTTTTTTTGCCAGGTCCGGTCGGTCAGTGCCAGTTGTCCGGTATCCAGAAGGAGGATGGCCCGTTCAATGTGCACCAGCTCCTGACCCGAAAGCTCCAGAAGTTTCCCGACCTCCACGGCGATCTCGCCCACCACCTCCAGATGGCTCCGCTTTTCACCGAAATGCTTCTCTAAAAGTTCATTGATCGTCTTAATGCTGCCGAGCGTCAATTCTTCGGTCTGCTCAAAAAGCTGCGCGTTCTTGATCGCGACCACTGCCTGTTCGGACAGGGACTTGAGGATCTCAAGGTCCGTCCGCGTAAAGATCTGTCTGTCAACTTTGTCCCAAAGCGTCATGACCCCGACCACGTCGTCCTCAATGAACGGCACGGCGATATACCGTTTCTGAAGACAGAACTCGCCAGTTTCCGCGATACGCCCCTCAAGGCCCCGGCTGATGCGTAGACGCTGGCAATGAATGAACTTCGGGTGCTTCCCGAACGAGAAGAATGGAATGAGGTATTGTCTTTGGGGATCCGTCAGCATAATCGAACAGCCCTGAGCCTTGAGGATCTGCGCGCTCAAACGCCCGATGCGCGGCAAAAGCTCCTTCAGACGCAGGGAGGAATTGATCACGCGGTGCACGGAGTGCATCGTTGAAAGCGCCAAGGCGCGCGGGTGAACCGTCTCGTAGAAATTGTTCAACTCGAAATTTTTGAAGGCCAGTTCGACGTGCGTCGCGAGGAAATAGTAAAACGGGGCGATCAGCGGGCGGACCTCTTTTTCAGGACGCTTCACACAACAGAAGACCAGAAAACCCTTGGCCACTCCCAGATACCGGAGCGGAAAAACAATGGAATTTTTCCCGAAAGAACAGCGGTAAAAAAGTGGCAGCCTCTCCAGGGAATCTTCGTTATGCGCCAGCTGATCCGTGAATTTCGTCAGGAAAGCCTCACACCCGCGATGGTTGTCCCCCGACTTGCAGAAAAAAGAACAGTTCTGTTTCCGGTCCAGGCGAATGAGATGTTGCTTGCCCTGCTCTTCGAAAAGGACGATCCAGCCGAGAGGTTTTCCGAAAGCCACCGCGAAAGCCTCGTAGCCCTCCTGCCATTGGGGGTTCGGCAACAGGAACCGCTCCAGCGGCGATAAAATTCTTTTGGCGCTTTTCGGACCTTTTACGGAAAGCGCTGCGTCCGTGGCCGTCATTTCTTTTTTCCACCTTTCCGGACGCGGCTCTGCGCCGCCAGCGTACGCGTCAAGACCTCATAAGCCGATTCCAGCGACTCAGAGATCACTTTGGAACCGGAAACCACCGGCATAAAGTTCACGTCCCCTTTCCACCGAGGCACGATATGCCAGTGCAAGTGACCCGGGATCCCGGCGCCGGCGACATCCGAAATATTCATGCCCAAATTAAAACCGTGCGGTCTCATGGCTTTTTGAAGGGCCCGTTGCATCCGGATCAAAACCTCGAAGAACTCTCTCTTCTCCCGAAAGTTCAGCTGCGCGATATGCGCGATATGCCGTTTCGGGACGATCATCAGGTGACCGTTATTGTAAGGGTAGCGATTGAGGATCACGGCGTGGTGGACGGTGCGGACAAGGACTAGATTCTTCTTGTCCTCGGTCGCTTTCAAAAGGCTGCAAAAAAGACAGCCTGCCCGCTTACCGGGACTCGAGCGCAGGTACGTCTTGCGCCACGGAGCCCACAAGCGGCTCGTGATTTCCTTGGAATTCATGGATCCCTTTCCTCGGGTCTAAAATAATTTTCGGTAGATCGTATAGGTCCAGCAAACAATTCAAGTCCCTCAGATCCCAAAGCTGCATCTTCGCTTCTTGCGCGATCAGTTTCGCGTTCTGGTCCATGCCTCCCAAAGAGATCAGGACTTTGCGCTGGATCTTCCGCAAATGCTGCGCGTC
The DNA here is from genome assembly GCA_903819565.1 of Candidatus Omnitrophota bacterium. Classification (GTDB taxonomy): domain Bacteria; phylum Omnitrophota; class Omnitrophia; order Omnitrophales; family Aquincolibacteriaceae; genus Pegaeibacterium. The sequence goes on from CAIJDY010000176.1 coordinate 11,371, forward strand.
CGCCACCACCATTTCGATCTCGGACTCCGTGATCCATTCCGAGCTCAAATAAAAAAGCCACCGGCCCCGCGGCCCGCGGCCCAGAATGGAGAACATCGAATGAGGCAAATGCCGCAAGACGACAGTCTCCGAGAACTGCGGGCACTGGATCCGCCGCTGATCGACCTCGACGGTATCATTGCGGAATTCCTTCAGCAAGGCCTCGACGCGGTTCCCGAGGTCCTCTTCCGTGATACGGGTGCAAAGGTCCAGAATACGGTTCATTTCGTCGAACAGGTGCTTCCTCAGAATGCGTTCTTCCGGGACAAAGAGGCCCTGCCTCTTCAGATAAACTTCCCGCAACCAGAAACGGAAAAGAAAATCCGGGACTTGAAAAAAAGACCCGCTTTTGACCACAAGCCCGCTCTGCACCAGCCGCTTCAGGATCTTTTTGGTTTCGGCGACGGTCTCTTCGATGAAGGCCGCGATGGGGATCAGTTTGTGGCGTCCGTGGCTCAGAGCCAAGATCGCGCGGACATAGGGCCCGCTGTTCTTAGCGAGGTGCGCGCATTGCTCAAGCTGGCGTTCAAAAAGGAGCGCAAGACGCCCCCGGCGATCAAAAAGTTCCTGGCAGAAAACATCCAAGAGTTCCGCCGTGCAAACGGCCTGAGGGAATTCACGGACCTCGTGACTTTCGAGCCGGTGCACAAGAAAGTCCAGATAGTTAGGTTCGCCATCCGTCATGTGAAAGAGAAATCGCTTGAGTTCGAGGGGCCAGCGATGCGTCGGCATCCGCGTTGCCAGGTACTGGTCCATTTCCATGAAGCCGAAGGGCGCCAAGGCGAGCACCTCAAAATTCCCGAAGAGAAGCGAGAGCTTATCCCGGAAGATCTCGCGAGCGCGATCGATCGCAGAACTCGTCACGACGTACAAAACGTCCTTGTCGAGCATCATCTGCTTTCCGAGAAGAACAAAAGGATCCGTCCCGGGTAATTTTTCAAGGGCCTGAAATTCGTCGATCATCAAAACAACTTTTTTCCCGGTCTCGCGCGCCAGCGTGCCGCTCAACATCAGCAACTCTTTGACGGCCAGTGAATTTTTTTCCTGCCGAATAAGTTTTTGCAGGTGCTTCACCGCCGCGACGGTCTGCGGGATGATCATCTCGGCTTCCCGCAACAAACCGTTGAGGGTCTTCGGAATATTCAGGGTGCGGTCGAGCAAAACAGCGCTGAGCACGGCGCCAATCCACTGCTGCGTCAGCTGCCGGCCGTCGATAGTTTCCGCTTTGACATAGACAGGCAGCAATTTCGGGCTGCGGGAAATGGATTGAAAAAATTCACAGAGCAAACGGGTCTTACCAACCCCTGAAGGGCCGGTAATCCCAACGTTTTGACGATAGCCATTTTCAATGTCGTCAATGCGCTTCTTGAAACGCATCTGAATGGCTTCTCGCGTCAGAAATGGCATGCGCGCAAATCCCGTTCTGAGGAGATCGAAATCAAAAGGACAAGAAACTCAGCAACCCCGGAGCGACATTAATAGATATTAAAGCGAAAAGTTCACATCCCGAAGCGTACCGCCGTCCCCTAAAATCGATTCTTTTCTCGTAAAAATTCATGAGCAAACGAACGAGGACTATCTTACTTTTTTTAAAAAAAGAATTCAAGCACGGAAAAAACTTTTTTCGAGCCCCGCCTCCCCGTCCGAGGCGATCGTTCGCGAGCTTAGAGTCAAAAAAGCTTTCTCGTTCTGGATTTCCTCAGAATTATGTGTCTAGAGGTATAAATTATCAAAACCGTTAGTCTAAAAAACAAATGCCCTGGTCAGCCCAGTTGTCAGACCCCCCGCCTTCCAACCGTTCTTAGACCAGGGCGCTTTGCTTTTCTTAGAAGCCCGCTAAACCTTAAACCCCGATCGCAAGATGCTGCTGCGCATCGGGTGCCAGTAAATGACAAATATCCGCAGCCGTTTTCGCTGTCCGTAGACGATCCTTGAGGTGACGATCGCAGAGGAACCACTTGATATTCTGAAGAATCTGACGTTTCTGCTGTTCTGCGGCTTCCGTCTGAGGAAGAATCAGGACAAAAATAAAATGAACGGCCCGGCCGTCCAGCGACGGATACGTGACACCTCCGGGGCTGACGCCGAAAGCCATGATCGGTTCCCGAACTTCAGAAGAAAAACAATGCGGATAAGCGATTCCCCCACCCACCGCGGTCGTCCCCAGTTGCTCACGTAAAAGAAGCAATTGAAAAATTCGTTTCTTTTCCCCTGCCGACAAGATCCATTCCGGCAGAAAATCGACGATCTTCCTTAAAGCTTCCTTACAGTCCGAAGCCTCGAGCCCTGCGAGAACGTTCTCTTCACGCAACAAGGGATGCCTCATGGTTCGCCCTTTCCTGCCGTTTCTGGGTCCGAACTTTCGAAACCAAATGACGCCGCCATTTACGCCGTGACGTCCTGAGATCAAGCTTCAAAAATCGCAGTGCCTCGCGAAGGTTCGGAAACTCGTCCAAGCCCGTTCCGTTCTGCTCGAAATACATGGCCGACATCCGAAACTTTTCCAACTGCCGTATCCTCTGCTGAATAGAGGGAGCCATGGCCGCTGCCTCGCCGCTTACATGGCCGGAAACCTCCGCATACAATTCACGCCATTCGGTCTCCATCTTCTCAACAAAGGGTCTTAAGAGCTGAACGCTGATTTCCATTTTTAAACCCTTTTCAAAATCGTAAAATTAATAACTTTTCGTGTTTATTATCTCTATCAGAACTGACTACATGCTAGCAGGAAGAGATTAAAAGCAGATTAAAATTAGATTAAAACATTTTAACTATAATACCTATAGAACTCATTATTTGAGACAAAAAAAATATTCTATGCTCCCATAAGAGGAAACTCGGCAAATATCCGCGTGCCCCGCCCTGGGCTGCTTTCAATCAGCAAATCACCGCTATGGGCATCACAGATAGCCTTAACGATGCTGAGACCAAGACCGGCGCCCTCCCGGGAACGGGCCTGATCCGCGCGGTAAAAACGGGTCCCCAAATTCTTCAACGTCTCATCATCGATCCCAATCCCCGAATCTTCGATCGAAACGACAGCTTTTGCGTCGGTCGAAAAAACCCGGACGATGATCTTGCCCTTCGCTTCGGTAAACTTAAGAGCGTTATCCAGAAGATTTGTGAAAAGGCGCTTGAGGTAAACCTCATCCCCAAGAATCTCGACTTCCCGGGGAGCTTCAAAGATCAGCTCGATCTCCTCTTGGCGGGCTCGCTCATGATAGAGCTTCAAGACATGCTCCAAAGCGTGAACGAGTGAAATATTCTTGAGCTGGAGATTCAGCTGCCGGGCATCACTCCTAACCAACAACATCAGATCATCCACCAAACGAATGAGCCCGTTCACCTCCTCATTGATAACATGGATGGTTTGCTGGAGGTCCTCGGTCGAACGGGCACGTCGCAAAGCCAGATCGATCTCCCCGCGAATAATCGCGAGTGGTGTTTTAAATTCATGCGACACATTGGAACTGAATTCCTGAACAGCACGCATCGAAGCCTCGAGCCGGTCGATCATTTCATTCAGCGTCTCCGCCAAACGGTCAAGTTCATCCTTGGTATGGGTGCGCGGCAGACGGCTTTTTAAATAGGCGGCCGTGATCTTCCGTGCCTGCTGGATCATTTGATCGACGGGGCTCAGAAACTGTTTCGCCAAAAACCACCCCGCGAAACAGGCGGCGGCCACACCCATCGGAATGATCACAAAGATGATAAGGGCAAGCCGCATGAGCGTCTTTTCGATCTCGGAAAGAGGTTTGGCCGCCTGAATGATAAAAAAAGGCCTGTCTTGGAAGCGAACGAGGTGATAGTACAAGCGGATCGGGTTTTTCTGAAAGTGGATGGTCTGGTAGGAATCCCCTTTCTCCATGAAAACCGAGTCACGCTCATAGTTCGGAAAAATAACCTCCTTCTCCCATCCTCCCAGATTGGACAGAACGATCGAATGGTCAAGCCCCACGATTCGGACCAGGAATAGGCTCCGCGCGATCCGGCGCTGACGTCTTTCGAATTCCCGGATCGTTTTCGTCAAAAGACCCTGGAAATCCGGAGAAAAAGCGAGGGACCCCTTTTCGATCTTGGGAGGCTGCAAAAATTTGAGGTCTTTCGCTTCCTGGAAGGACGCCAGGAGCCCCTCTTCGATATTCTGAACCTCGCTGTGCATGCTTTGTTCCGCATCACGGTAGAGGGCCCGCGACAACTCCGCATACATCAGAAAAGCGGAGCCGGCGAGAAACACCGTCAGCATCAACGCATACCACAGCGTCAGACGGAGCTTGAAGGAGCGTATATGGATCATTGGTTGGCGAGGCGATAGCCCGTTCCCCGAACGGTTTCGATTTTGGTTCCCGCTTCTTTTTCGTTGATCTTCTTCCGCA
>CAIJDY010000177.1 GCA_903819565.1 Candidatus Omnitrophota bacterium
CTGAAAGTGATGATGTGCGATAAGAAAAAAAAGGGAGGATCCCTTCGTTTCATTCTTCCTTGCCGTGTCGGACAGGTATCTGTCGAAAAGAACATCCCGCTCCCACTTGTCCGCAAAGTTATCCAGCTCGCCGGCGGCCGGTAAATAGCGGCCTTTTTATGAGTTTCCAAGCTATCGGCAGGACAATTCCTTCTCCGTATTATGGTAAAAAAGAAAAATAATATTGCTATATTTGTATATTATGATAATATAGCTTCATGAAAAAAAAATCTTCCTTAATACGCGTAAACAGTATTGGAAACTTGATATTTTTTCTTCGAGGGCAGCAGGTCATTTGGGATGCTGATCTTGCGCGTCTTTACGGGGTGGAAACAAAATATCTTAAAAGGCAGGTGAACAGAAACAACGAGTACTTCCCGTCAGATTTCATGTTCAGCCTTACCGGAGAAGAGATCGAGATCTTGAGATGCCAATTTGGCACCTCAAGTTGGGGGGGCTCGCGATATCGGTCGTTCGTATTAACGGAAGAAGGCGTGGCGATGCTGTCGAGCATTCTGAAAAGCCGCCGGGCTGTTTTAATGAACATCCGGATCATGCGGGCTTTCGTCCGGTTCAAGGAATTTCTCCATAAACATCAAGAGATCGTTCAAAGGCTGGAGAAACTGGAGCGGCAATTCGAGCAGCACGATGGAGAGATCCGGGCCATTTTGAACGCTATCAGGCAGCTGATGAATTCGCCCGGGCCTCCCAAGCATCGGATTGGTTTTCATTCGCAATGAAGTGCTCCCTATGATGGATTCTCTCCAGTTTCAAAATCTTAAAGCATTCTTGATGCTGAACCGACTCAAGATCGACGGGCGCCGGAGGGTCGTGACGCTGCTAGCGGAAGGAAAGACAGCGCAAGAGATCCTGGAACAAATGATCGCCGAGGATATCTTCAAAGAACTTGCAGGTCAGGAGGCGGGCGGGCAGGTTTTTCTTCCCGAAAGAGAGATCGAACTTTGTGCCTTAAAAAAGGTCGGCCTAATGACTTTTTCGGATCCCGCATATCCCGGGCTTCTTAAAGAGATATCCGACCCACCGCTGGTTCTTTACGTGAAGGGGACGATAGAGAAGGCGGACCAGAACAGTATCGCGATCGTGGGCACACGGCATCCGAGCTTTTATGGACGTGCGCAGACGAAGCGGTTTGCGAAAGAACTCGCCGCCAAAGGGCTTACGATTATTTCGGGCTTGGCGCGGGGGATTGATCAAACCGCCCATGAGGCTGCGCTCGAAATTTCCTTTGGGCGGACGCTCGCGGTCTTGGGCTCTGGACTGGATGTGATCTACCCGAAGGAGAACGAGCGGCTTTATGAAAGGATCGCGGCGCAAGGGGCGGTCCTGAGCGAGTACCCTCTCGGGATGCCGCCCTTGCCAGAAAATTTTCCCCGCCGCAATCGCATCCTTTCCGGTCTTTCTTACGGGGTGTTTGTTGTGGAAGCCCATTCGCGGAGCGGTTCGCTCATTACGGCCCATCAGGCGGTTGAACAGGGCCGCGAAGTTTTCGCGCTTCCAGGGCCGGTCGATCAGTTGACTTCCCGGGGAACACACCGGCTCCTCAAAGAAGGAGCTTGTCTGGTCGAGAATCCCGAAGATATTTTCGAGGGTTTGGCGGAATATCTGAAACGGGAAAATGGTTTTGAGCTGGTGGCTGCTGGCGCGGCGGACGTTCCCGAAAATGTCCCGCCTTGCGGTATGACGCCCGATGAGGCAGTATCCAGTTTTCATGCGGAAGGGATGGAGTCGGTCCTGCGGCCGAACGAGGGCAATTCTTTAAGCGAGAGTGCGGTGACCGTCGAGGAACTTTTGAAGGAAGAAGGCCCTCTGACCCAGGACGAGATCCTGGATTTCAGCGGGTTGGAGCTCTTGAGACTTCCGGCACTGTTGCTTCAGCTGGAATTAGCGCGAAAAGTCAAAAAAAACGCTGATGGGAAATATGCCGCGTTAAAGCACTAAACTTCATACGGGGGAGGCCGTTACTCATAAAGGTTTTGACATCGAGGTCTTTCCCAGTTAGAGTTTTCCACAGGGGAGGCAGGTTTTCCCGCCATTTTTCGGTGAGGGCTTGTTTAAACGAGAGCTTTTCTAAATGAAAGGAGTTCAAGATGGAAGGATTGGTACCAGCGGGCAAGGGAAAACGGTTTGCGGCCGGATTGGTCGATCTCATTGTGATCCCTATTGTTCTAGGGATCGTTATTGGCCTGGTTCTTTTGGCGGTACCGGATGCCGTTCGCAGTATCGTGCTTGTGCTCGTCAATATCATTTGGTTGGTTGTCCGTGATTCCGTGTTTTCTCCGGGCAGGGCGATGGTTAAGATCAAACTTGCCAGCCTGACAGGAGGGAAGGTCACGGCGGTGCAAGCCCTGATCAGAAACATTCTGTTGATCGTTCCGTTCGTGCTTGTGATCGGCTACATCCTTGAGATCGTGTTCGTTGTTTGGAAAGGACACCGTTTGGCGGATGTTTGGGCGAAGACCCAGGTCGTTGAAGCTTAACGGTTTTTCGGCGATCGTGAAGTTCTGAAGATCCTCCTTTGCGGGAAACCGCAGGGGAGGATTTTTTTTTAAGGCACTCTCTCCATGCGGGAGGGACCTGAAATTTTATGGAAGGAACCCAAGAGGGAGAGACGTATGGATAAGGGACCGACGCTCGGGGCCATGATCGGGTTTTCCTGGAAGACAAGCAGGGAGATGCTTTTCCCGTTCCATTTTAACCGTTGGTTCAAGATCCTGGTGATTGTCTGGCTCGCGGCGGCCGGTGTTCAGGGATGTGCTTCGAATTTTAAAATGCCGCCCAAGACTCGAAAGATATCGATCCCGAGTATTCTGCAGGCTTCCGTTTCTAGAGGGGTTTTTTCTCCGGGAGCCAAAAAGGAGACTGGGGGCGCGGTTCGTGACGAGAGGATTTCTCCTGTGCCGCAGCCGCCGGACACGTTAGCTGCACTGTTTGCTCCCCCCAAAGCCGGTCATCCCGGGGCTGCATGGGTTTTGGCGGCAGGAGGGGTTCTTCTTGTGGCCGGCCTCGGGCTCCTGTTCGTTTGGCTGAGCTGCCGGTTCAATTTTGTACTGCTGGACGTCCTCGTAACGCGGTCGGTCTCCATCCGGGAGCCGTTCCGTCAAAACAAGGAAACAGGTAATTCTTACTTTAAGTGGTCCCTCGCATTTCTTGCGATAGGTTTTGGAATGATCGTGTGCGCCGGCTTGGCGACAGCGTTTCTCGTCGGTTTATTGAAGGGACAGGTGGGGTTAAGGATCCTTATCGGAGTTGGGGGGGGATCCGTGACGTTAGCCCTGTTTTTACTGATGATTTTTACCGGAATGGTCGCGCGCGATTTTGTCTCGCCGATTATGTACCGTGAAAAGATCTCCGCGAAAGAAGCTTGGGGCCGATTCCTCCGCGCCGAGACTTTTTACGTTCAGGCGATTGTCAAATATTTTTTTGTCATGATGGGACTCGGTTTGGTCGCGTCGGTCCTGCAGTCCGTCGTCAGCGTGGTCATCGTGCTCGTGGGACTGGTCGCTGGCGGGGTACTGGCGGTTCCGGGCATTATTTTGATCAAAATAATCCCACTGATCAAAATACCTCTGATGGTCCTCGGGGCGGGTTTAGGACTGGGGCTGATCCTTGCCGCTATCGTGGTGATCGGGATGGTTCTTTTGCCGGTTTCTGTTTTTTTCAGGATGTTTGCCCTCACGTATGTGACGCGTCTTTATCCGGACTGCGACCTTTTGGATTGCAAAGCCCGACTTTAGCAGGGTCGTTTGGATTTTCCGGACAGTCATGTTAAGCTTTTTCTAGTACCGGTCTCCGTTTCACTAATGGGTTAACGTAACGGTATGAGCGAGGGAACCATCGTGGCGAGAAAAAAAAGGAAAGACCCGGAAGTCTCCAAAAAGGACACCCCCGGCCTGAAGGAGACCCTTACGTTCTACTCGGAGCTTGCAGACCTCAAAAAAGAGGTCCTCAAGAGTAGCGAGACGCACACGCATTCCAAAAAACGCCTTCTGGATATTGAGATTCACATCAATCTTCTAACTCGTTTGTTGACAACGCTTTGCATTGAAAAATTTGGCATACGAGCTCTGACTCTCAAGCGGCTTGTCAGAAGAATCGAGAAGGAAGTCTTCCGGGATTCCCAAATCATGGAATTAGAGTCCTTATACAGTTTGTCGCACCCCACCCCCAAAAAAACGTCCGCCTCTCCGCAAAAGGGAAAGGACGATCCTTGGGAACAGATCTCATAACCCCTTTTCTTAAAAAGAGTTAGAAGCGTCCGATAAACTTAGCGTTTACAACCTTCCGTATTTTGTTTAGAATCCTCGCTCAAATAGCCCATGTCTTAATACCATTTTGGGGGAGGGTTTGTGGCAACGAAAAAGAAAACAAGTAAGAAGACGGTACAAGGTCCGAAGAACCTCGTAATCGTGGAGTCTCCCGCGAAGGCCAAGACGATCAACAAGTTTTTAGGGAAGGACTTTCACGTGGAAGCCTCCATGGGTCATGTCCGGGACCTTCCCAAGAGCCGGATGGGTGTGGATCTGGATCACGATTTTGCCCCCGAATATATTATCATCCGGCGCGCTTCCAAAACGGTCAAGCACCTCAAAAAAATGGCTGAAGGGAAGGAAGCCATTTACGTCGCGACCGATCCTGACCGTGAAGGCGAGGCCATCAGCTGGCATTTGGCGCACATTTTTTCGGGAGAGGAAAAGGGGCCCAAGATCTATCGTGTCGAGTTCCATGAGATCACGAAGGACGCCGTTTTAAGGGCGTTCGAACATCCTCGTGATATCGCCATCAACCTTGTGAACGCCCAGCAGGCGCGTCGCATCCTCGATCGCGTCGTCGGGTATCAGTTGAGCCCGCTTCTTTGGCGCAATGTCGGTCGTGGGCTGAGCGCCGGTCGCGTGCAGTCCGTAGCGCTCCGTTTTATCGTGGACCGCGAAGGCGAGATCCGGAAATTCGTCCCGCAGGAATACTGGACCCTGGACGCCCGGTTGTCCGCGGCGGAGGGACCGTCCGCGGAGAAGATATTTTTGTCGCGCCTGGACCGGGTCGGGAATGAAAAACCTGCGCTGACGCAGCAGGCGGAGACTGAAAAGATCAAACAGGAGCTCCAGGCGGCGGTTTTCCAGGTCGCCACGATCGAAAAGACCGAGAAGCGGCGCCGTCCGCAGGCCCCGTACACGACGAGCAAACTCCAGCAGGAATCTTACAGCCGTCTTGGTTTTTCCGCGGCGAACACCATGCGGATCGCCCAGAGGCTTTACGAAGGCGTGGAGCTCGGTGGGGAAGGAAGCGTCGGTCTGATCACCTATATGCGTACCGATTCCGTGAACATCGCGACTTCGGCCCAGCAGGAAGCTGCCAGCTACATTAAAGAGAAATTCGGTCCGGAATACCTTCCGGAAAAACCTCCTTTTTACAAGTCCCGCAAAGGCGCTCAGGAAGCGCACGAGGCGATCCGTCCGACCTCAGTCCTGCGCACCCCGGATTCGGTCAAGGCCTTTGTGGAGGGGGATGAGCTGAAACTTTACGAGCTGATCTGGCGGAAATTTTTGGCTTCCCAGATGGTGCCGGCGGTGGACGAGCATACCGCGATCTCGATCCAGGCGGGAGAGAAATACGGATTCCGGACGACCGGGAAGCGGAATCTTTTCCCGGGATTCACAGCCGCGTTCGGGGAGATCAAGAGCGAAAAGGAAAATTCCAAAGAAACGGAAGGCGAAGTTCCGGAGGCGGAAGAGATCCCGGAGTTAAAAACCGGCCAGCTCCTGAAGTTGAACGAACTGCTCGGGGAACAGCATTTCACCAAACCGCCCGCGCGCTTTAACGATGCCAGCCTCATCAAGATCCTCGAAGAAAAAGGGATTGGTCGGCCGAGCACTTACGCGCCGACGATCTCCACGATCCTGGACCGGGTTTATGCCGAACGGAAAGGCGGGGCGCTCGTCCCGACCGAACTCGGCGAGACCGTGGTCGGTCTTTTGGTACAGCATTTTCCGAAAATCCTGGAGACGGAATTCACGGCGCTCATGGAAGCGGAGCTGGACGAGATCGAGGACGGGGTCATGGACTGGGTGAAAGTCCTCAAGGATTTTTATGCGCCGTTCAGCGAACTGTTGGAACGGGCCAAGACAGAAATGAAGAGCGTCAAGCAAGACCCGATCCCCACGGAGCATATCTGTGCGCTTTGCGGGAAACAGCTGTTTATCAAGTTCGGGCGTTTCGGGAAGTTCCTGGCTTGCGCCGGATTTCCGGAATGCAAGTACACGCGTTCCCTCCCCACCGGCTTTTTCTGTCCCGAACCGGGCTGCGGCGGTGAACTGGTGAAACGCAAGGCCAAGGGCCGCCGCGCTTTTTACGGCTGTTCCAATTATCCCAAATGCACTCATGTCGTGAACGAGTTGCCGAAAAAAGAGGATGGCGCGGAAATCGCCGCGGAAAAAAACCTGAATCCCGGAACTCCATGAGCACTGAAAAACGGGTTGAAGATTTTTTAAATTTTCTGACGACCGAAAAAGGCGCCTCGGACCATACGACCAAGAACTACGGGATCGACCTCCGCGACTTCAAGAAGTTCCTGGCTGAAAAGGACCTCAAGGACCTCACTTATCTCGACATCCGGTCCTTCCTGGCTTTTTTGAAGACCGGAGAATTCAGCAAAAGCTCCATTTCCCGGAAATTGGCCTGCCTCCGCTCCTTTTTTAAATATCTGGCGCGCGAAAATATCCTGGACCAGAATCCCGCGGCCGGGATCGCAACCCCAAAAAAGGAAAAAAGGCTGCCGTCCTTTTTAAATCCCGATGAGATCACCGCGCTGCTGGAAGCGCCGGCGAAACCCTGCTGGGAAGAAAAACGCGACAAGGCGATCCTCGAGATGCTTTACAGCTCGGGCATCCGCGTCAGCGAACTGGTTGGGCTGAACCACGACGATCTGGATTTCTTCGGCGGGCTGGTGCGGGTCCGTGGCAAGGGGAAGAAAGAACGCATCGTTCCTGTCGGACAGGTGGCGCTCCGGTGCCTGCGGGATTATCTGGATCAAAAATCGCCGAAGGAGAGCGCCCACGCGATCAAAAAGCCACTTTTCCTGAGCCGGCTCGGCGGGCGTCTGACCGACCGCAGCATTCGCCGGATGATCCTGAAGTACGTCAGGCGTACGGGGCTTGGCAAAGAGATCTCGCCGCACACCCTGCGCCATTCTTTCGCGACGCATATGCTGGACCGCGGGGCGGACCTGCGCAGCGTTCAGGAACTTCTCGGGCACGCGAATCTTTCGACCACCCAAATCTATACGCACGTGACGACCCAGCGGCTTAAAGAAGCCTACGCGACGGCACATCCAAGGGCCTAGAGGAACCGATGTTAAGAATATTTTTATACAATCTGGCGTTTGCGGTCTTCGCGGTCTTCTACTTCCCGGTCTTTCTCGTGAAGCTCCGCCAGGCGGAGGATCCGGCGGCCCTATGGCGCGAGCGCCGCGGCATTTTTCCCGTATCGTGGGCCGAAAAATTCCGGGGAAAAAAAGTCGTCTGGCTTCATGCCGTCAGCGTGGGCGAAGTGATGGCCGTCGAGAAATTCCTTCAGGAGTGGCAGGAGGCTTCTCAGGAATATGATTTCGTGCTGACGACCGTGACACCGACCGGGCAGCGCATCGCCCGGAAGCTCGCGAGCGAGAAGGTCCATGTCTGTTACTTTCCGTTCGATCTGACGGTTGTGGTGAGACGCTTTCTCGAGGTTTTCAACCCGGTCTGTCTCTTGCTCGTGGAGACGGAGATCTGGCCGAACCTTCTGATGGAGGCCGGCCGGCGTGGTATTCCGGTGGGCATTATCAATGCCAGGCTTTCGGAGCGCTCCCTGAAAAGATACCGGACCTTTTCGTGGGTCTTCAAACCCCTGTGGGAGCGGGTCAATTTTGTTCTGGCGCAAACTTTCGAGGACGCGGAGCGCTTCTGCCGGCTCGGAGTTCTGAACGAAGCTGTCCGGGAGATGGGGAACATGAAATTCGATCAGGTGGGATGGGTGGATCCGGGCGCCGTGGACGTGGCAGGTTTGCGGAAGGTGTGGGGCTGTGAGCCGCAGGACCACGTGTGGATCGCCGGGAGCACGCACCCGGGAGAAGAAATTATTTTGACGGAGGTTTTCGCCGCGCTGCGGTCGCGGTTTCCTGCGCTGAAGATGATTCTGGCGCCGCGGCACATCGAACGGGCGGCGGCCCTCCTGAAGCAGTCAAACCGGTTTTCATTTAAAACAGTCTTATCAACCCAAAGAAAGGAAGGGGACGTTTTTGACATCTTGGTTTTAAATCAGCTGGGTATTTTGCGGAATTTGTACCAGATCGCGGACCTTGTGTTCATGGGCGGGAGCCTGATCCCTCACGGAGGGCAGAACCCGATCGAGCCCGCGCGTTTCGAAAAAGCGATCCTCCATGGACCTCACGTTTTCAATTTCCAAAAGATCTATCGCGAACTCGACCGTGACGGCGGCGCTCTCGAGGTCTCGGCCCAGGACGAACTGTCGTCCGCGGCGGCGGAGATTCTCACGAACGAGAACAGACGTCATGAGATGGGCCGGAAGGCTTTTCAGATTATTAACCGTTTACGGGGTGCCAGCAAACGCCAGGCCGGATGGATCCTGACGTTCCTTAAGGGCAGGCCCTCGCGAGAAAGGATTCGTTTGAATGGACAATCTCAAGAATTACTTTCGGCTGTTGGCGGAGGACAAACCCGTTGATGCTCCCAGCACTTTCCTCTACCCGCTCCTGGAGCTTGCCGCCTGGTTTTACGGTCAGGGGGTCAGACTTTTCCGCTGGCTTTATGAAAAAAAGATCCTGAAGCGGAAAAAGCTTCCTTTCCCGGTGATCAGCGTCGGGAACCTGACCTGGGGAGGGACCGGCAAGACGCCGTTCGTGGAGTACTTGGCCCGCAGGATCTGCTCTCACCGACGCGTTCCGCTGATCCTCACGCGGGGGTACAGCCACGATGAGGTCGAGGCGCTGCAGCATCATCTTCCCACCGCCATTTTGGGCGTCGGAAAAGATCGCGCGAAAGTCGCCGCGCAGGTCCTGAGCGAAAAAAAGCACGTCGATGTCGCGATCCTGGACGACGGTTTCCAGCATGTCGTCCTCGAACGCGATGCGGAGATCGTCGCCGTCAATTCTCTGAACCCTTTTGGCAACGGGAAGCTTCTCCCTCGCGGGATCCTGCGCGAATCCGTCACGGTCCTGAAAACAGCGTCGATCGTGATGCTCACCCACGTGAACCTTGTGACCGACGAAGAGCTGAAGGCGCTGAAGAAAAAGATCACGGTGCTGGCGCCCCAGGCGCAGGTCCTCGAGACCTTCATGGAACCGCTCTTCCTTTACCGGGCCAGGACCAAGACGCGCATTTTCCTCGATAAAATGGCGAAAAAACGGGTGACGACGTTCGCGGCGGTCGGGACCCCGCGGTCCTTCCAGCTGTTGCTGCAGCGGGCGAACATGAAGACCGTCAGGAATTTCGAGTTCCTGGACCACCATGAGTACACGGAAAAAGAAATGGAGCAGATCAAGCAGGTAAGCTTGTCCGCGAACGCGGAAGAGATCATCACCACGGAAAAGGATTTTTTTCGCTCCAAGGAGCTGATCTCGCGCGTGCTGAACCCGCTCGTTTTGGCGGCCCGGCTGCGGATCGTTTCAGGGGAAGAAATGTTAACGGACCGGCTTTTGCGGTTATTGGGAGTGAGGCAGTAATGGGGGAATGGAAGGATCGGGTCGCTTGCGGGATCGCTTGGGTACTCGTTTTCTTTTTCGAGAGGATCCCTTTGCCGGCGGGGCTTCGCCTCGGGGACGGCCTCGGGCGTCTTGTGTGCGCTTTTTCCTCCAAGCGCCGCGTGGCTTACATCAATCTCAAGGCGGCCCTGGGCGAGCAGCTGACCCCGGGCCAGCGGTGGAAGGCCGTGTGGGACCACTTTGGCCATGTAGGCCAGTCGATCGTGGAGGTCATGTCTTTCCGTCGGATGACGCGCGAACATATTGACAAGAACATCAAGGTCCACGGTTTGGAACGTTTCCAGGCCCTTTTGGATTCGGGCCGCGGCGGCGTGTTGATCACCGGGCATTTCGGGAACTGGGAGCTTTTGCAGGTCGTGTCCGGTTTGAAGGGGTCTCCGATCCACGTGCTGGCCCGCGACCAAAAATACCCGCGTCTCAACAGGCTTCTGAACAGACTGCGCGAAAGCCATGGTTCGGTCGCCATCAGCCGGGGGGCGGGAGTCAGGTCGCTCATCCGCGCCCTGCGCGAGAAAAAACTTATCGGTGTGCTCGGCGATCAGTCCGCCGGAAAGACCGAGGGCGTGATCCTTCCTTTTTTTGGCCGGAAAACTTCGGTACCCACGGGCGCTTTTGAACTGGCGCAGCGGACGGGTGCCGCCATCCTGCCGAGCTTCATGGTCAGGACGCAGGGGGTCAAGCATGAGATCTACGTCGAGGAACCGCTGAAAGAGGACCCCACTCTGGAGCCGGAAGCCCGCGTGGCGTCCCAAGTGCAGCAGTACCTTACGCTTCTGGAAGATTTCATCCGGAAGTTCCCGAACCAGTGGCTCTGGGAGAACAAGCGCTGGAAATACAGCTGGAACCGCAAGATCGTCATTCTTTCGGACGGCAAGGCCGGGCATTTCAAACAGTCGGAGGCCGTGGCCGAACTTCTCGCGGGTTTCAAGGAATTTCACGGCCGTCCGGGGCTGGAGTTTGAAACCGAAAGTCTCCGCGTGGAATACCGCTCCGCGTGGCACCGGAAACTTTTTTTTATTGTAGCGCCGTTCATGAGGTCCTGGATCCAGGGGCGCCTCCACTGGCTCCGGCCTTTTTTTACCGTAGAGACGCAGCGGGCCGTTGAAAAAGCGAACGCCGATTTTATTATCGCGGCGGGTTCCGGTCTCGCGCCGCTTCAGCTTTGTCTCGCGCAGGAGACCGGCGCGAAAAAACTTGTCATCATGAAACCGCCTTTTCCTTACAATCTCTTTTCTTATGATC
>CAIJDY010000178.1 GCA_903819565.1 Candidatus Omnitrophota bacterium
CCGAATTTTCAGAACATAGATTTTATTATCACTATCTCCATAACCATAACCCGTCCCGGCGAGGATAAACCCACCCCCGAGATCAAGAAGGGACCTGACCTCTCCCCCGAGCGCTTCTTTAAGCGAGGAGATCTTTTTGATACCGTCAACTTTTTGAAATCGCGATTTCGGGATCACGGCCCCGGACCGTTTTGCGGCTTCCAGTTCCGCGTCAGCTATAGCTTCGAGACGTGCCGCTTCCGCCGCATCCGGGACATATCCTGCCGGGACCTCAGTGCCTGTGAATTCCGCGCCATTTTTCCATACTGAGGAACGGCTGTCCTTCTTACCGTCCCGCGCCGCCCAATCGAAGAACGCGCTCCCGAGCAATGGCCGCAGAATCGCGGTCCTTTCATTCGAATTCGCTTTTTCGAGACCTTCCCGCAAACTGTCCGCCACGGCAAAAAAGGATACGAGACTTTTTTCATCCGTAAAGATCCCCGATGCTTCCGGCATCTGATCCGCCCAGTAGAACTGCGGCGAGCCTTCCCAACTGATAAATTCAATCATTTTCTTCATCAGGTGCGGATACTGTGCTTCGAGCTCCTTGATAACCGGCGCGAGCCATGATGCCGCGATCTCTTCTCCCGTGGCCATGACCTCGCGGCCTTGGGTTGAGCGAACCGAATCACGGACTTCCGACCGTCCGGTCAGGGCCGAGGCCTGTTCCTTCAGGTCTTCCCCGAAATTCTCTGCCAGTTTATTCAAGCTGGGCTCTGTTTTTCCGTACGGCGCGTAAGCCTCTTTGACATCGCCGCTGGCGGGGCCGATCCCGCGGGGCATGAACGCGATATCTTCGTTCTCTTTCAGGATCTTTTCGATGCCGGTCTTATCGGAGTAATTGATCCCGCCGTCCGCGATGATCGCCATGATCTTCGGGAAAACGCCTTGCGCACTCTCCCGGGCGCGGAGGCTCTTGAGCGCGAGTCGCAGCGCATCCAGATCGGTGTTAGAGCTGCCGAGATCATGGTTCAGGATCTTGTCCATCACGCGGTAGATGACCTCCATCGTGATCTTTTCATCAAAACGCTTAATAACCTTTTGCTTGGTCGCGAACAGCACGATCTCAAGCTCCACGTGCGCGTCATCGCGGAAAGATTCCATAAAGAGCACCGCCGTCTTGACCGCGTTATTGATCCGGCTGGCGGCTTTCAGCATACCTGCTGTAACGTTATCGAGATCAAGGTTGTTCCCGTCCCCGTACATACTGCCGCTGCCGTCGATGACAAGCGAGATCCGGAGTTTCTTGTCGCCCGGCTCAACTTTTCGCTGAAATACGTCCTGGACCCCGGCCCCCACGATCGGAAGGCGCCGCGCGTCCAGACGCCCCTTGCGCTGACGCCCGATCCACTGCGCGGCCTCCTGCGCCTCAAGACGGCTCAGGATCCCCTGGCGAAGTACGGGAACCTCTTCCCGGACCGCGTCAAAAAGCTTTTGATAAGAGGCACGCTGACCGGCCTTGAGCCCGGTAAATTGCTGAAGGGCCTTCTCCGCTTCCTTGGCCGCAACCGCTTCGTCCTCCTCAACGGTTTTCCCTGCGCCCTCGGCCAATGACCGGACCGCTTTTTCGATCTCGGGATCAAAATGATGCTTGGGCGTACGCTCGCTCCCTTTCCGGTCGCGGGCCATTACTTTCTTGAAGTCTTTGTTTCCCGTCGCGATCCCGCCGCCCGCGTGAAATCCCGGATCGCCTGATTCCGTTCCGGGATCCTCCGCGTTCTCTTCATTGTCGCCGACCTGCGGCATGGCCGCGGACGCGGCTTCCTCCGCGAGCTCTTCCGCTTGATCCTGGGATTCCAGGGCCTCGTCCTCCACCTGCTTCAATATTTTCTGGATCTCTTCCATGTCCTTGCGGATCTTCTGCGCGCGTCCCTTGATCGAATCTGTTTTATCAGGCTCATTTTCCAGTTTGTCGGCCAGTTCCTCGCCGCTTTCCAAAGCGCTCTCCGCAGCCTTGTCCGCTTCCGCGGCCTGCTTTTCCATGCTGTCCGCCTTGTTCTCGAGATCTTCCTGAAGTTTCTGGAGTTTTTCCGTGGAACGCTTCTCCGCCGCGGCATCTTCGGAACCGGATTTTGTTTCCTCCTGATCCGGACCGCCCGTCGCTTGGTCGAGGTCCCTTGCGGCTTCCTCCGCTTTATCCTTGAATTCGGATGCCGCCTTGCGGAGCGCCTTTAATTTTTCAGTCAGGTCTTCTATCGACTCCCGGATATGGGTCCCTTCCCCGGCACTCGCCTGACCTTTGCGGTCCACGGTCCCGGCTTGTTTGGAAACCTCGCCGGCCTCGCCGGAAGCCTCCCCTGCGTTCCCTTCGATCTCCTGGGCTTTCTCCTCGATCTCCTTACCCTTTTCCGCAAGCTGTTTCAAGGCCTCACGCGCTCTTTGGGCGGCCGCTTTTTTATCCGCGGCATTCTGCTCCGACTGTTGATCTCCGGAAGCTCCACCGGTCTTGGACGCATCCTTATCATTCTCCTTCCCCTGCGTGCCGCTGGATTCCTGTCCTTGTTGCGACTTACCGGATTTTCCGGGCATCCCCGCGGAACGCGGCTGGGGTTTTTGGCCCGTAACATCCGCCATGGCCTCCGCCTCTTCTTTCATTTCTTTTTCCATTTTTTCGCGCGCCCGGCGTTCATACTCGGCGCGTTCTTCCGGAGTCATGTTTTTCATGAACTCCTCGATCTTTTTATTGAGCATCTCCCGGGCTTTGTCGCTTAGATCCTCGGGTTTAACATTCCCGTCCCCGTCCGAATCAAGGGACATTTTCATCCTCTGACCGTCCTGGGGCATCGGGGGTTTGGAAGACTTCTGACCTTTGCCTCCCTGACCCCTTTGCGATTGCGGAGAGGGCTTGCCCTTTTCTTGTTTCCCCTGACCCTGACTGGGCATGCCCGGCATCTGCGGCATGGGGGGCATTTCTGGCTGCTGCATGTCCTGCGGGTTCTGCTCT
Source organism: Candidatus Omnitrophota bacterium (assembly GCA_903819565.1). Classification (GTDB taxonomy): domain Bacteria; phylum Omnitrophota; class Omnitrophia; order Omnitrophales; family Aquincolibacteriaceae; genus Pegaeibacterium. The sequence continues at coordinate 2,984 of CAIJDY010000178.1, forward strand.
TGATCCCCGGTCGTTTGTTCTTCCGAGGATTCCGGCTCCGCTTCCGTTCCCGGAGTCTTTTCCCCTTCGGGGCTCAGGCCTTCGATATCAAATTCGCCTTTTTCGATCATCTCGTTGATCTTGTCGTTCGCGACCTCGTCACGCATCGCCTTCTGCTGGTCTTTATCGAAAAGTTCTTTGGCGAGCGGCCAGACATCATCGCGGACGGTCTTGTAGAAATCCTTTCCGGAGGCGTCCAAGGCCTTGGCCAAAAACGGCACGGCCTTGCGGATCCGCTCCGTCACCTCGGGGTTCGTGATGCGCGGGTCCCACTCCGGTTTTTCGAGCCTGCGGTCGCTCATGGCAAGCGTGTAAAAAAGACCTTCGATGAATTGCACGAAAAGCGGCCATTGGCCCGCTCTTTCTTTTTCGATCTCGATGTCGCGAACGCGGAATTTCTTCCGGTAAAAAGTCTTCAGTTCCTCCTCGCGGCCCGAATATTCCGCGATCCCCTTGGCCGTAAAGCGTTTCGTCTCCGCGATCCCGTACAGGATCCTAAACGGCGTCAGGTCGTAGGCCTTTTCGATCTCCTGCTCGTCGGAGTGTTCGTGCCGGAACACCTCCTGGATCGTCAGTCCTTTCGCCCCTTCCCTGCCGTATTCAATGACGTCCCACGGCAAATAATGTAACCGGTCCGTTTCCCCGTTATAGACCCAGCGCGTCCGGTCAAGCGAGCGCACGTCCCGGCGCGTTTTCGCCTGAAGGTCCGGTTCGTGTTTCCATTTCATCAACATGCGCAGGATCGAGCGCAACTCCGGAAGGACCGTATCGATAAACTGCCAGTCACGCGCCGTCACTTTCCTTGTCACATCCACGTGCCGGACGCGCGGCAAATACCGCTTCCCGTAGTCCACCACCCATTTATAAGGAGGAACATCTTTCTGTGTTTCCCCGAGCGTCACGGCATACCCCGCCAGATAAACACCGGCAAAACGCTGAACGGCGTCCGGACTCACGACGTCGCCCCCTGGGACCCGGAATTCCATAAGTTTGCGCATACGCGCTTCCACCACTTCGGGTTTCGGAAGCGCCCGGCCTTTTTGAGCGTCTTCCATCCCTGCATGCAGAGCATCCCGGTAGAGATCGCGAGACTCCTGGTTGGTTTGGCGGAGAATATCCTCTAAATACGCGGCTTCGCCTGCCTTCGCGAGAAAACACGCGACCCCCACGGCGGTTGTGATCATTTCATGAGCGACATCGAAAGGAAGTTCGTTGATCCTCGCCAAATAGTGCGTGGCCTCATGAACGGCATTGGAAAGAAGCGCCGCTTCGCTCTTGACGTCAGCGTCCCGAACCAGAAAAAGTCCGAGATCGTGATCGAGCACGGCGCCTTGCACTAAAAATCCGCCGAGACCATTAGCCGCGGCTGTGGCAAAATGCCCGAAAACTTCGAGTACCACCTTCAGAGACTCCGGCATAAAACGGAATTCCCGGATGCTTTTTGGCATCAGATTCAGGGCCGTCATCGGGTAAGCGACAAGCCCGATCGCCCGCAAAAGATCTTCTTTTTCCTCCGCGGAATACCCGAGAGCTTCAAGATAAGAGTTCAGTTCCTCCCGGATCGCCAGGTTCTCCTGATCGGTGAAGGCGTCCTCGGAAACGCGCGTGACCTCGATAGCATCGCCGATCAGTTTGCCGTCCACGCCCGCGGGACTTGTTTTGCGCAGGTGGTCCGTGATGGCCTCGAGGATATCCCGAGTGGGCTTGAGATCGTTGACTTCGCGGGCGGCCTCCCCCATCGCCTCCAGGGATTTTTCGTATTTTGCCGCGTGGCCGCTCCGGACCGCGTCGATCATGATCTGCCGCATCTTGTAATAAGTAAGGACCGGCTCGTAAAGAGCATCCTTGGTCACGTCCGTCTTTATCTTTTGCGCTTTGCCGGCCCCGGCGACATGGCTGACGGCATCCTGCGCCAGGCTCATCAATCCCAGGAACGTCAGGTCACGGACCCCGGAGCGGACAGGGATCGTCCGCGGCATCGCCTCCGCGGAATCCGCGCGCATTTCAGAGCGCTGCCAGGCGGGGGCACCCCCGTAGCTTGTGTCGGGGTTCGTGGGGACTAAAATTTTGATCGCTTTCTCCACGATCTCGACGCGAACCTCATCCATATTCTGCCAGAGATTCTCGGTGCCTTGTCCCGGGCTGACGAACTTTTCCTTATTCCGGAAGTTCGGGTCCAACACGACCCCGAAGTTGTTCTCAGGTCTATAAGGCGTCGAAGCGTCTTCGCGGAAAGCCTGCAGAATCCCTTCCGGGCTGACCCAGAACAGGACCCGCCGCGCGGAAGCCAGTCTTTCGATCATCTGCGCCAAATCATAGTCCGGATTTTCCGACTGCGTGAGCCAATGGCCGAGCGTTGCAAAAAACGGTACCCAGAGTTTTTCGCGATAATTTTCGCCCATTCCCCGGGACGCATCGAATTCAAAGACGCGAACGCCGCGATGCGTGTAGGAAGCGCCGCCGGTGTTGATGGCCGCCGCGTAAGCGGGATCGTTCGTTATTTCCCGGATACCGTTCCGGCCGAGCGAAAGAAAAAATTCAGCTTCGTTTTCAGAATTGACCCGCGGCGCGACAAAATCCTCTCTCTCCTCGATCGCTTCTTCCTGTTTCTTGATCTCTTCGGCCTGCTTCTTGTTCGCGATCTCCAACCGCGCGAGTTCCGCGACGTACGGGGCGAAGCCCGCGGGAACCCCGGTGCCGCTAAATTCCGTGCCTTCCCATTCCGACGAGCGGTGCTCCTTATCCGACCTTGCGGCCCACTCGGAGAGAGCCTGACCCAGCAATGACTGCAAGATCGCAGTCCTTTCATTCGGCTTCGTTTTTTCAAGACCCGCGCGCAAACTGTCCGCCGCGGCGAAAAAGGAGGTTCCGCTCGCCTTGTCCGTAAAGATCCCCGCCGGTTCCGGCATCTGTTCCGCCCAGTAGAACTGCGGCGCGCCTTCCCAGCTGATAAATTCAACCATTCGCTTCATCAGCAGCGGGTACTTCGCATCAAGCGCCTTCAACACCGGCGCGAGCCATGACGCCTCGATCTCTTCCCCCGTGGCCATGACTTCGTGACGCACCTCAGCACGGCGGATCTCTCCAGAAGCCGGCTGAGGAGTGCTTGAATATTGATTCAAGCGCATTTCAGAGCGGGAAGCGCCGTTCGGGGGGATCACGAATTTGATCTTCCCGTTCTCGGCCTCGACACGGATGCGTGCCTCCAGATACATCCCGTAAGAGCGACTGTCAAAATGCATAACATTGGACCCGCGCATGCGGGAAGCGGGCCGAACGAAATCTTCAACCAGGGTGAGCCTGAAAACGTTCCCGAATTTATGCTCCGTTGACGTATCTTGTTCGACAGCCTCCAAAAAGCCTTCCGGGCTGACCCAGAACAGAACCCGGCCTACGGAACCCATCTGTTCGATCGTTGTCCTTTCAGCCTCGCTAGGGACATACGGCATCGGGGTTTTTATCCAGTGAGCCAGTGTATGAAAGAACGATTTCACGACTTCCGCGTGATGCCCGGCATCGTATTCAAAGACCCGGTAACTAGTACCGGTAAAGTCGTTCGTTATTTCCCGAATCCCGTTCGGGCCGAGCGGAAGCTCAAATTCGCCTTTTACTTCTTGAGGCTCGTTCTCCAACCGCGAAAGCTCCGCGACGTCCGGAGCATAACCCGCGGGAACGAGAGTGCCGTTAAATTCCGTGCCTTCCCATTCCGACAACCGGCGATCTTTTTCCCCGTGCTTCGCCCACTCGAGCAAAGCGTGGCCAAGCAATGTCTGCAGAACCGCTGTCCTTTCATCTGAATTCGCTTTTTCGAGACCCTCCCTCAAACTCTCCGCCGCGGCAAAAAAAGATGTGTCGTTCGCTTTGTCCGTGAAGATCCCCGACGCTTCCGGCATCTGTTCCGCCCAGTAGAACTGCGGCGCGCCTTCCCAGCTGATAAATTCCAGCATCCCTTTCATCAGGAGCGGGTACTGTGCTTCGAGCTCTTTCACCACAGGCGCGAGCCATGACGCCTCGATCTCTTCTCCCGTGGCCATGACCTCGTGACGCACCTCAGCACGGCGGATCTCTCCAGAAGCCGGCTGAGGCGTGCTTGAATCCTGATTCGAGCGCACCTCGGAACGGCTCTGCGCGGACCGCGGATACCTCCTTCTCCATTCATATTCCCACCATTGCATTTGGAACTTTCCGTCTTCGAGTGTCCAAAGCTTTTTGTCCTGAAAACTGTAGATGACCGTCCGGATCTTGCCGTTCTCCGCGACATAATAAAAAGGGGTCCTGGGACTTCCCATGCCGTACCGCGCCAGATTGATCACATTCGCTTCGCCGAGTTCCGCCGTAAGACCCTTCACGAGATGGAAGGGAAACGTATCCCCCACGCCCTTGGGTTTTTGATCTCCGAAGATCGCGCGAACAACCTTTCCGTCCTCAAGCTCCAAAACGATGTTCGTGTTACCATTGGCGATCGCCATCCGGATCTTGCCGGATTCCGCGACATAAAAGGAAGGCGTATGGGGACCTTCCATGCCGTACCGCGAAAGATCGATCACGTTGGAAGTGCCGCATAGATGCTTCAGCGCGTTTTGCCGCTCGACCGGCGTACGCTTCCCCGTGATCGCGCGGACGACCTTCGCGTCCTCGATCTCAAAAATGACATCCTCGTGATCATCCGCCAACACCATCCGGGTTTTACCGCTCTCCGCCGCATACACAGAAGGCGTCTCGGGGTCGAGCAGGTGGAGACTTTTCAGGTCCGTCACATTCGAGTCCCCACAGCGCCGTTTCAACGCCTCCCCTTGTTCCGCGGACGTCCGTGCCCCTATCACCGCGTGAAGGATCTCTCCCTCCTCCAGCTCCAGAACAACATCTGTCACCGAATTCGAGATCAGCATCCGGGATTTGCCGTTCTCCGCGACGTACGCATAAGGAATGTTAGGCTCATTTAATCCGAACTGCTCCAGATCGATCACGTTCGAAGCGCCGCACTCCTTGATCAGTATTTCCTTTTTTGAAGGCGAAGTATTTTTCCCCGTGATCGCGCGAAGAAGCTTCCCTTCTTCGATCTCTAAAATGATGCCCGCAAACCTCTCCGTGACCACCATCCGTTCTTTACCGTTCCCCGCGACGTAATAAGTTGGCTCCTTGACCCGTAAAAAACCGAACTTATTCAGCCAATACCCGTCTGGATTTTCCAAGTGGATCCCGATGTCATAGACAGGCAGTTTCGTTTGGAAATAGGCCGCAGAGAACGGAAAGCCGGAACCCGGGGATGCCGCATTTTCGCCGCCGTTCTCGAACCGCGCAAGCGCGGTTGCCTCTGCCGCATAATCTCCTGGGACCGCGGTATCCTTAAAGGAAACACCTTCCCAATGCGTCGAACGTTGTTCTTTTTCCTCGCGCATCGCCCACTCGAGTAAAGCGTGGCCGAGCAACTGCTGCAAGACCGCCGTTCTTTCGGCTTCTCCCGCTTTTTCAAGACTTGCGCGCAAACTGTCCGCCACGGCAAAAAAGGATGCGAGGCTTTTTTCATCCGTAAAGATCCCCGACGCTTCCGGCATCTGTTCCGCCCAATAGAACTGCGGCGCGCCTTCCCAACTGATAAA
>CAIJDY010000179.1 GCA_903819565.1 Candidatus Omnitrophota bacterium
GTCTTGATTTTGGCTTCGGTTGCAGCGATTAAGGCTTTCAGTACGGAAGGTAAGGCACTGAATAGCGCTGCGATGAAGGCCCTCGAGTCGGGTGCTACAAAAGAGGCGCCCGTTTCGGCTCTCCAGAAATATTGGGCGCAAGCCGGCGTTATTAGAACCACAACCGTTGCGAAGGCGGTCTTTGCGACGGGTGGCGTTTTCATGGTCCTGGGAAATCAACTCCAGAATTTCGAATTTACTGAGAGCTTCGGAAAAATCCTTGCAACCATTGGCTTGTGTGCTATGGGGCTGGGTGCGGGTGTTCTTCTGGCGTTTGGCGGGTACGCCGTCCTCTTTCGCGCGGAAGGAAAACTTGGTCTGAAGGAACTTATCGGACTGGAGGGTTCGGTCGCAAAATTCACTCCGATCGATAACCTTAAGAATATGTCCTCGCAATTCCTAGCCGAAAAGGACGGGCTTATCTTTGCGAAGCTGATGTTCCGTGACAGCGCGAAAGGGATCGGAGCGAAGACTTGGAATATGGTTCTGGGGTACGCGAGCCACGCAATCCAGCAGGGGTTTGGCTGGGGGCAGTTCGGTGCTTTCCTCGGCTTGATCGAAGGCAAGGATATTTTTTCGGCAAAGTTCTGGTTTGGGGATGGTGGAAACGATAAAGGAGTCTTTGGAACATTCATGATGGGTTTCTCCCTCGGTCCCCTTCTTTCGATTTTCGGGAATGTGGGACTTTCATTAGAAAAGAGCGCGCTCGGGCGGATGGGTCGCAACGTTCTCGGCGGATGGGCGTCCTGGATCGAGGGCGGCGCCGAAGCCGCAGGATCCAAATTTAGTTTCTCGGGTTTTGGCCTGACCGGACTTATGAGGATGATGGGGAAGGAGACTGCTGCCGCACAGCTTGAGAGGTTCCTGCAACAGAGCGCGCTTGGCCGGCAATTTCTCAGCCATCTTCTTAACCCGTTTTTAAACCCGATCTCCTTTGCGAGTTCCGCGTGGGCCGTAACAGAGATGGTTCCTCTTTTGAGCGGAATGATTTTCGCGCCTCTTTTGAGGTTGACGAACATGCTCGGTCTGACCCATTTGACCGAAGCAGGGATTCAGGCCCGAGCTCAAGATCTGCTTTTCTTCATGTTGCCGCAGCACATGACGGCGAGCCGGTTGTATGACACCGTTGGTAGAGATGTAAAAGCAATGGGCGCGACGGATCGATTGGCCGGTGTTAGCGATCCTGCAGAGAGGGCTCATATCGAAACAGTCCAGAAAATGTCACTGCCTGAGTTGCGTGCACTCGAGGCCCAGAGCGCTGGGCCGGAAGGTCTTCTTACTGTCAAGCTTGCGGATGGAACCGAGTTATCTATTAAGGCCATCAGGGCAGAGCTCAGTGCCCGGGTTTCGCCGCTCGCGAATGAACAAGCGGTAATGAGCGCTCTGGAACGGAATTTCGATATTAATTTGATCAAGCAGACGCTTGGGATCCAGGCCGAGGGACGTGAGGCGATCTTAAAGGCCGCTGCCGCGAAGATCTACACGATGGAATTACAGGCCATGTTCCAGAGGTCTGATGTGGGGAGCGATACTCTTTCCAAGATTTTTGGTCTCAAGGATACAAATCTTGAAAAGTTTACGCTTGGGGAACTGGCCGTGCAGGCCGGACTTGATCCCGCGGTTTTCGGAGAACTCTCGGCTTGTTATTTCCGGTTTGATGTTGTTTTCGAACACGCCATTAATTTGCTTGGAGAGCGGCAGGCGTTCGATCTTCTGGCAAGCGGTTCATCCTTTGCCGAGTTCGGGAGCCATGCCGAAGCGTTCCGTCAGTTCTTGGGCGAATATTTCCTTGAGAACAACTCCTCGCGTGAAGCCATAAAATCCGCGGTCGAAAAAGGCGAGACAAAACTGAAGGTCGGCAGTTTCGGGGAACTTGCGATCAATCGCGATCTAATCCGTGCGATGGGCCGCAGTCTCGGATTGGGGGAGGGGGCCATTGCCGCATTTATCGTGAATCGTGAAGAGCGGACCGGAGTGGAGAAATCTGAGCTCTGGCGCCAGATCTCGGAGGGCTTGAAGCCTTTAGGAGATCTTCCGATTCCTATCGACCGTGTCCAGTTGGAGGCGTTTAGCCGTTACACTGATTTTATGGCCACAAAATACCGGGAGGAGAACAATTTTAAAGGAGATTTGAAACAGCAACGCGAGTTTGACAGCAAGTTTATCCAGGATGTGGCCTCGTCTGTGAAGATGCGGGGAGATAAAACTTTAGAGGCCGTCAAGATCGAAAACGGTGTCGCCGTTCCTTTGGATGTCGCGGCTCGGGGCAAGACGTTTAAGGACCTTGCCGACTTTTTCACTCAGTTTTTCGGAAACAGGCTTGAGGGCGTCAAAATTTCTGAAGCGAATACCGCGGTGCGTGAGGTCGCGAGCGCCCAAGCAGCGGGTAGGGATCGAAGCACTCTCAGTAACGAAAAAGCAGTTTCAGAAGTGAACCGGTTATTTGCGGCGCTTAAATCGGGAGAGTTTCAGATCCGCCTTGATGTTCTGAGAGATTTGCGGGGTCTGGTCAGTGAATCTGTCGGGGATTTGAGGGATGGGCTCCGCATTGCGATCCTGCAAGGCGCCGCCAGGGGGGTCGATATCGCGAAA
>CAIJDY010000180.1 GCA_903819565.1 Candidatus Omnitrophota bacterium
AGTAAACGTGACCCTTCTGGATCGCGTATTGAACGTTCATCAACCCGACAATATGAAGCTCCTTGGCGATCTGTTTGGTCTTGAAGATGATCTCTTCCACGATCTCCCGCGGGATCGAGAACGGCGGGATCACGGAGGCGCTGTCCCCCGAATGGATCCCTGCCTCCTCGATATGTTCCATGACGGAACCCACGACAGACATTTTCCCGTCCGAGATCAGGTCCACATCGATCTCGGTCGCGTCCTCGAGGAACTTGTCGATCAGGACCGGGTGCTCCCCGCTCGCTTCGACCGCCTGCTTCATATATTTCTTGAGCGACGTCTGATCGTAGGCGATCTCCATCGCCCGTCCGCCGAGCACGTAAGACGGCCGGATCACGATCGGGTACCCGATCTGTTTGGCGACCTCACAGGCCTCTTCAAGGCTCGTGGCAATACCGTTCGCGGGCTGCCGCAGCTGGATCTTTTCGAGAAGTTTTTTGAACTGGTCCCGGTCTTCCGCGCGGTCGATCGCCTCGACGGAGGTCCCGAGGATCTTCACGCCGTTCACCTTGAGCGATTTGGCAAGATTGAGTGGCGTCTGGCCGCCCAACTGCAGGATCACGCCGAGCGGCTTTTCATTCTCATAGATATTGAGGACATCTTCGAGCGTCAGCGGTTCAAAGAACAACTTGTCGGAGGTGTCGTAGTCCGTGCTGACCGTCTCCGGGTTTGAATTGACCATGATCGTTTCATACCCCATCTTCTTGAGCGCGAGCACCGCGTGAACGCAGCAATAATCGAACTCGATCCCCTGCCCGATGCGGTTCGGCCCGCCGCCCAGGATCATCACCTTTTTCTTCGGGCTGGGGAGGGCTTCGTTCTCGTCTTCGTAGGTCGAATAAAAATAAGGCGTGTAGGCCTTGAATTCGGCCGCGCAGGTATCCACGAGTTTGTAGACCGGACAGACCCCGAGTTTTTTCCGCAGCGTCCGGACGGCGGCCTCTTTCAAGTCCCAGTAAAATCCGAGCTGCCGGTCCGAGAAACCGTATTCCTTGGCTTTGCGCAGAAGCGCTTCCTGGGCTTTTTTATTCCCCCGCGCCCCGAGCAGTTCTTTTTCCAGGTCGATGATCTGCTTGAGCTGGGCCAGGAACCACGGGTCGATCGCCGTCTGCGCGTAGATCTCTTCGGTCGTATAACCGGCGAGATAAGCGTACTTCACGTAGAATATCCTGTCTTCCCGCGGGACCTTCGCGTAGGCGAAGATCTTTTCACGCAAAGCCTTGTCGCCGGGAACGCTTTTCATAAAGTCGAGGTATTCTTCGCGGGTCTTGAGAGCAAGATCGAAAACCTTGTCCTTCCCCTCCCCGCCGTAACCGAACCGCTTGGTCTCGAGGGACCGCAGTCCTTTCTGGAACGCCTCTTTGAACGTGCGGCCGATCGACATGACCTCGCCTACCGATTTCATCTGGGTCGTCAGGCGGTTGTCCACCCCTTCGAATTTTTCGAACGCGAACCGCGGGATCTTCACCACGCAGTAATCGATGGACGGCTCGAAGGAGGCCGGCGTGTATTTCGTGATATCATTCGGAATCTCATCCAGCGTGAAACCGACCGCGAGCTTCGCGGCGAATTTTGCGATCGGGAATCCCGTCGCCTTCGACGCGAGCGCCGAGGAACGCGACACGCGCGGATTCATCTCAATGATGACAAGGCGACCGGTCTTGGGATCCACGGCGAACTGGACGTTCGATCCGCCGGTCTCGATCCCGATCTCGGACATGACCTTGCGGGCCGCGTCGCGCATCCGCTGGTATTCCCGGTCCGTCAGCGTCTGGGCCGGCGCGACCGTGATGGAATCGCCGGTATGGACGCCCATGGGGTCCAGGTTCTCGATCGAACAGATCACCACGAAATTGTCCTGGATATCGCGCATGACCTCGAGCTCGTACTCTTTCCAGCCGACGATCGATTCCTCGATCAAGACCTCGTGCGTGATGCTGTAATCGAGCCCCATGCGGACGGTCGTGCGAAGATCTTCGAGGTTATGGCAAATCCCGCTGCCCGAACCGCCCAACGTGAAACTGGGCCGCACGATCACCGGATAGCCGATTTTTTCGGCGATCTTTTCCGCGTCTTCCACGGAATAAGCGAAATCGCTCTTCGGGAGATCGAGGCCGATCTTTTGCATGGCCCGTTTGAATTCTTCGCGGTTCTCGGCTTTTTTGATGGCTTCGTACTTCGCGCCGATCATTTCCACGCCGTATTTCTTAAAAACGCCTTTTTCGTACGCTTCGACCGCGAGGTTCAGCCCCGTTTGTCCGCCCATCGTCGGGAGCACGGCGTCGGGCCGTTCCTTGGCGATCACTTTTTCGAGAAATTCCACGGTCAGGGGTTCAATGTATGTCGCGTCCGCGATCTCCGGATCGGTCATGATCGTTGCGGGATTCGAGTTGATCAGGGCGACCGTGTAACCTTCCTCTTTCAGCGCCTTCACGGCCTGCGTGCCGGAATAATCGAATTCGCAGGCCTGGCCGATGATGATGGGACCAGAACCGATGATCAGGATCTTTTTAATGTCAGTTCTTTTTGGCATTTTCGCTGTTCTTTTCTATGAGGTCATAAAAACGGGCGAAGAGATAATCACTGTCGTGCGGCCCCGGCGCATTCTCCGGATGGTACTGCACGCAAAAGATCGGGTGTTTCTTGTGCCGGAACCCTTCCAGCGTCTTGTCGTTCAGGTTGATATGCGTCATTTCCACTTCGTCTTTGGGAAGCGAATCGATGTCCACGACAAAGTTGTGATTCTGGGACGTGATCTCGATCTTGCGGGTCTTGAGGTCCATCACCGGCTGGTTGTTCCCGTGGTGACCGAACTTAAGCTTGGAGGTCTTTCCGCCCAGAGCCTGCCCAATCATCTGGTGCCCGAGGCAGATGCCGAACATCGGAAGCTTGCCGATGAGCTTGCGGACCGTTTCCACGAGGTATTTCACGACCGCGGGATCGCCCGGCCCGTTCGAAAGGAAAAGGCCGTCCGGCTTCAGGGCCTGGATCTCCTCCACCGTCGCCGTCGCAGGGACCACTTTCACATTGAATCCGTGCTGGTTCAGCTTCCGGAGGATGTTCCATTTGATCCCGCTGTCCATCGCCACGACCGTGTATTTCTTTTTCCGGGAATCCCCCCACCCGAATTCCGCGGGCATCACTTCCGTGAACTCGTAACTCCGGGAGCTGGTAACCTCTTTAACGAGGTCCTTCGCCGCGATGTTCGGCGATCTTTTCGCCATCGCGACCAGTTTCTTCGGGTCTGTTTCGCGCGTGGAGATCACGCCCTTTTTCGCGCCCACGGTCCTCAAGTGCTTCACGAGTTTCCGTGTGTCGATCCCCTCAATGCCCACGATGTTGAATTTTTTGAGATAGGCATCGAGCGTCATGGCGGACCGGTAATTGCTGACCACCGGGCTCACTTCCTTGACAATGAATCCCTCGACCCAGGGCCGCGAAGATTCCACGTCCTCAAGATTGATCCCGTAATTTCCGATGTGCGGGTAGGTCATCACCACCATCTGGCCTTTATAGGAAGGGTCCGTCAGGATCTCCTGGTAGCCGGTCAGGCCCGTGTTAAAGACGACTTCGCCGAAAGTTTCGCCTTCGGCGCCGAACCCCTCGCCTTCAAACCACACACCATCCTCGAGCGCTAAGATTGCTTTTGTCACGAATTGACTCCGATACCCGACATTAGAGGGCGTACTGAAAACCCTTCACAAAGTTATGCAGGACCTTGCCTTTTAATTTTTTTCCATAAAAGCAGGAGTTGATGGACTTGGAGTGAATATGTTCTTCGCCGAATACCCATTCCTTGTCCACGTCGACCAGGACAAAATTCGCCTGCTCCCCCGTCTTGAGCCTTCCAAAGCTGGTCTTTTTCAGGATCTCCGCCGGCACCAGGCTCATCTTCCGGACGATCTCGTCGAGTTTCCACTTCCGTCCGTGATAAAGTTCGGTCATCACCACCCCGAACGAAGATTCCAGCCCGATTGCCCCGAACGGCGCGACCTCGATGTCCTGGTCCTTTTCTTCAAAGGCGTGCGGCGCGTGATCGGTCGCGATCGCGTCGATCGTCCCGTCCTCAAGCCCTTTGATGACCGCCTGCCGGTCCACTTCGTTCCTGAGCGGCGGGTTCATCTTGTAAAAAGTGTCGTACTTCACGAATTCTTCGTCCGTCAACGCGATGTGGTGGGGCGCCGCCTCGGCCGTCACGGTCAGGCCCTCCGCCCGCGCGCGGCGGATCATGTCCACCGCCCCCCGAGTCGAAACATGCTGGAAGTGGAACTGGCATTTGATGAGCCGGACCAGTTCGATGTCCCGCGCGGTCGCGATGTCTTCGGCCGCGTTCGGCCGGCCGCGAAGCCCGAGCTTCGTCGAAACGACCCCTTCATTCATCACGCCGTTCAGGCTGATGGTCGGGTCCTCTGCGTGGGAAAGGATCGGCAGCCCGTAGGTCGCAGCGTATTCATAAACCCGGCGCGCGACCCCGGAATCCACCACCCAATTCCCGTCGTCCGTGACCGCCACCGCGCCCGCGGCCTTCATCTCCGCCATCTCGGAGATCTTCTTGCCTTCGCGGCCCTGCGTCAGCGTCCCCGCGGGAAAAAGATTGAAGTTGAGCACGTTCGCGCGTTCCATCTGGTATTTCACGACCTGCGCATTATCACAGGCAGGCTTGGTGTTCGGCATGGTGACGCAGGCAACGAACCCGCCGGCGATCGCGGCCTGAACGCCGGTTTCGATCGTTTCTTTGTGCTCGTATCCCGGCTCGCGAAAGTGGACGTGCATATCAATGAGCCCGGGCAGCAAATAAAGGCCCTTCGCGTCAAAGACCTCCGCGTCCTCGGCCGTCAGATCCTTGCCCCACTTAACCAGCCGATGGCTTTTTACGTGAAGGTCCATCACTTCGTCGACCTTGTTGGCCGGGTCGACAATGTGCGCGTTCCGTATGATGAGGTTCTTGACCGATTGCCCATTCAGTTTATTTTTCATCTTTTAACGCCCCGCTCAGGAGATAGAGGACCGCCATGCGGACCGCGATCCCGTTCGTCACCTGTTTCAAAATGTAAGACTGCGGGCTGTCGGCAAGCGCGCTTTCGATTTCCACGCCGCGGTTCACCGGACCCGGATGCATCAGGATGGCGTCCGGCTTCGCCAGTTTGAAAAGTTCGGTATTCAGGCCGAAGGTGCTCGCATATTCGCGGATGCTCGGAAAGAGGGTTTCGTTCTGGCGCTCCATCTGGATCCTCAGAAGGGTCACCGCGTCCGCGCCCTCCATCGCTTTCTTCACGTCGTGTACCACTTTGACCCCGAGTTCCTCGATCCCCCACGGGATCAGGGTCTTCGGCCCGCAGATCACCACTTCGGCGCCGAGTTTCGTCAAGCCCCAGACGTTCGACCGCGCCACGCGGGAGTGCAGGATGTCCCCGACGAACACGACCTTGAGGCCCTTGATCTTCCCCTTGATCTCGCGGAGGGTGAACATATCCAGAAGTCCCTGGGTCGGATGCTCGTTAATACCGTCCCCGGCATTCACGATCCCGACCTTGGTGTAATTGGAAATGCGATGAGGCGCGCCGGAGGAACCGTGGCGCATCACGATCAGATTGACCTTGAGCGCTTCGATATTGGCGATCGTGTCCCAAAGCGATTCCCCTTTGGTCATGCTGGAACCGCCGCTGGCCATGCTGATCGTGTCGGCGCTGAGACGCTTTTCGGCAAGCTCAAAAGAAACCCGCGTACGGGTGCTGGGTTCGAGAAAAAGATTCACCACGGTCTTGCCGCGGAGAACCGGGACTTTTTTGACTTCCCGCTGGGAAACTTCGCTGAAGGATTTTGCGGTGTCCAGGATCAGTTCGATCTCTTCGGCGGAAAGGTCTCGCAATCCTAACAGGTCCTTTTTGG
>CAIJDY010000181.1 GCA_903819565.1 Candidatus Omnitrophota bacterium
CCGACCTTGCCGGTCACCCCGTTGTTGAAGGGGACCTGGTTGACAAGGGCCGGTGACGTGAAATTAGAGCTGTCGACCGCGTCAAGATTCCGGCGCTGGTACTCCAGCTCCGCGAGATATTTTCCGTCATCGTAAATAATCTGCGCGGTATGGGTCTGGTTCTGCTTAAAAGGAGCCTGGTTGCCGGTCACTTCCAGCGGCATCAACTGCGACACCGTGCCGCTATCGTCAAACCGGTAGCGCGCGGACAGATTGTCCGTGAACTTGTAACGGCTTGAGAGACCATATTTTTTCAGGCCTTCCTGGCTTCTCATGTTCCCGTTGGAAAAGCTGGGATCCACTTCCTGGATGTAGCCGCTCATGTCCCAGTTTTTCGTCGGTTTGGATTCGGCCTTGATCAAATAAGCGCTGTTGCGCGGCTTGGTGTGCCTTCCCTGCAGCGGGCTAAGGTCCGCGTAACTGATGCCGCCGTCATACGAGACCGAATCGCCCATCTGTGAGTTGGTGGTCTCGGCATACTCCGCAGTCATTTTGGTGTTCCGCCCGATCTTGAGGGTTGCGTCGACTCCGCGCATCTCATAATCTGCTCCTGACCGCTTTTCTTCAACGGCCGTCGCGCCGATCTTGAAATGATCCCCGACGTCCGTGTAACCGCGAATGCCGCGATTGGGGATCTTGCTGACCTCCGGTCCCGGATCATACTCATAATCCACCACCAGGTACGTCGGATTGCCGTCCAGGATATCCGTGGAGGTCATCGTATCCGTGGCCGCCATGGAAGAAAGGGTCCGACTCAGCAGGATGCGGCCCTCCTGGTAGTTGATCTCGTAATCGAGTCCTTCCTGAAGGTCAAAACTGGAAACGACCATGTCCTGGATCTTGTCACGGATCTCGACGCGAATCTTCTCGCTGCCCTGCACGATGTTCCGGTTGCGCGTGTAATAAAGCGAGCCGCCAGTGGAATAAAGCTCGTTGTGGTCGGCCTGGTGATCGGAATCGGCGGTAAAAAGTTTGAATCCGCGCTTCGGATCGCCGTAGGACGTCGTCTCGAGCGTGTCAAAATTGATCTTGAGACCGGAGAGCGTGCGGTTGTAAGTCGCCAGTTCCGTGTCCGTGAATTCGGTCTTGAAACTCCCCCACTTCGCGTACGAACGGTCCATCTCCACAAGAACATAAAGCCGCTGGGCCGTGTCTTTCGCTTCGTAATCGCGCGTGGAATTGTCGCCGTAGATAGGATAATAGTCGTTCGGATTCAGATTGGTGAAAAGCGCGGTGCCCTTATCCGCCGTGTCGTAATGAGATTTGATCAGGAACTTCCCCTTGAGCTTTCCCTTTAGGAAATAAGAAAACCTTCCCTCCTGCTGGAAACCGTCGCGGTAGACATCCGCGTCCGCGGCCTCCACGGACCCGCCCGCAAAATTCTCGCCGAGCTGCTGTTCCCCCAACGCCACCATGAAGAACGTGCTGTCTTTCACCTTGATCTTTTTATTGAACGACGTGCTTTCCCCTGCAGGTGTGGTCGCCGCGATGTTCACTTCATATTCCCCCGGCTCCACGAAGAACTCTTTCTGGAACATGCCGTTCTCCGGGTCTACAGCCACCGGCGTATCGTTGATCTTGATGAGGTTTTTGGGCTGGGTTTTTCCCTGAACGCGGACGATCGGTTTTGCCACGAGCGGGATGCTCTGCTTCCCGTCCTTGAAAACATTAAAATCGCCGACAGGCGGAATCTCGGGGTGGTAATTCTTTTCAGCCTTGGGATCAAGCTTTGAGTAGACCTCGAAAAATTTTAACGCCGTCCAGTCCTCGTGATTCTTGGCGTCCCGGACCTTGAGCTGATAAGAATAGATCCCGGGCGTGATCAAAAGACCCGATTCCGCCATCCCCGACCAGACCACTTCGGCGGGCGGCTGGCCGACCCCGAAACCGGTCCAGACGGCCCTCCCCGCTTCATCACGGATCTCCAGGCTCCATTTCTTGATGAATTTCCCGTAATTGTTATCGAACGCGAAGACCGGTTCTTTTTCCAGAATCCCGACCCCCAGCTTCACGACGTTCGGCGTCATATTCACGTCGAGCGTCGGGCGGGAAACGTCCACGCCCTGCGTGACCATCACCATGAGGTCTTTTTTGAAATCGTCAGGAATGCCGGACGGCGGCAGCAGGACCGCGAAATTAGCCTTGTTCATGATCCCGGCGGTCGTCTTCACAAGATAAGCTTCTTCGGTAATGAACTTCGTTCCGTCCGGCAGGCTGTGCCCGTCGATCTTGACAACGTGCCTTCCGGGCTCGACCGCGGGAATGTGATAGCGGCCGTGCTCATCAGTGATGATCCCGATGCCCTGTTCGGTATAAAGCCGGACCCAGGGGACGCCTTCTTCCCCCTTGTCCTGGACGCCGTTCTGGTTAAGGTCGTTAAAGACCTTGCCGATGATCGTCCCCTGCTCAAAAACCGGATCCCCGTTGACAGAAAACCTGACGCTCGCCGTCTCAGAAAGATTGCTGCCGCTCACCACATTCACTTCCATCGAATACTCTTTCCCGATCTGGATTCCGCTCGACACCATGGTCACGAACGAAACATTGACTTGCTGGCCCGGCGCCAGGGTTCCGAGCGACACGATCAGGGAACCATCCCGGTAGGCCGCCTTGTTTCCGTCCACGCGGATCGACTTTTCGGCAATATCAAACCCGTGAGGAATTTTGACGTGCAATTCGGAATTCGGGAAGGTGTTCCCGGAGGCATTATTGAAATGGGCATTGATCCCGATCGCATCTCCCGGTGCGACATTCGTTTTGGAAGCCGACACCGTAAGTTTTGCCGGGTTCACTTCACTGTTAGCTTTATCAAAAATGATGCTCCCGCCGGCACCCCCCACCGATTTCAGAACGAAACTAACACGTTGCGTCCCCGCCGGGGCAACCCCCTGGACCCAGATAGTCTGATACCCCCCTCCCGCGGGAGCAGTTCCATTATTGACAAGTCCAGAATCTGTTTCGGAAATCGTGGTATCACTTCCGTCATCGTTGATTTTTTTATACTCGATCGCCAACACTGCCCCCAATCCCCCGCTGTTGGACTCGGCAAGAGCGCTGAAGGTCACCACCTGACCCGGATTAACATTGTTGAAAATTTGGTAAGTATATTGGCCCCCGTTGTCCACTAAGCGCAGAGCATACACGCCATCCGGAACGGGAGAAAACCCTCCGGGCATGGTCGCGTTAGTCACTCGCGTGGGGTACGAACCAGGGTTCGCGGTGTTCAAGGCCCATGCCTCTCCGAGAGGTTCCTCAAAGCTGGAATTGGAAAGGACGTTGGCAAAAACGGAAGGAAGACCCAAGACAAGGAAAACCCCCAGAAAGCAAGCGCACGAAAAGATCGCGCGATTCTTTCCGCTGCTTATTGTGGTCTTGTTATTGGATATCATATAGCAGGTACCGTTGCCCCTGTCCTTGTTAAAATCGCCGGTGCGAGAATTTAACGCCGAACCTCAGATCATAATCGACTTTAACCGGCGGGCTGCCGTCTTGTTTCATGTACTGATCCGTTCCGATCCCCACCCACTCGGCGAAAACCGCGGACTTCGAAAGCCACTCGTTCTCTTTCCAGCGGTAGTTCCGGAACGGCATCCACCTCAGCCCCGGGGCCAGAAAGAAATAGTTCTGGTACCAGAAAGAAAACTTGCTGTTGTTGGTATGCTCAAAGCGCAGGTACGGCATAAGGATGAATTTGTCGTTGATCGGATTCTCCGGAAGCGGGATCCCCGGCAGCACGATGCCCACGATGAGCGAGGAATTCGCGAGGAACGCGTTGAAGCTTTTTTCGGAACTGAAATTGGTCTTTTGGACGGAATAGTCCCCGTAGTATTCTCCCCAAACATACTGCCGCAGATAGTCTGTGAACTTTTCGGGCCTGCCCTGCTCCAGAGGCGGCAATTCCGTGCCCCACTCGTAGTAGATCTGGACGCCCCAGACGAGGTCATAATCGCTGCTGTTTTCGATCTCGTTCTTGATCGGGTAGCGATCCCCGTATTTGATATAGAACCTGTAATTGCGGACCCAGTCCAGAATGGGGATGCCTCCGAAGGGCTGAAAATTCTGGAGCCACGCGTTCCGCATCAAGGGATACCATTCCAGACCGGCCCAAAGCATCAGATTGTTGCTGCCCGGGTTGGAGGTGGAATCCATGCTGACCGTGCTTTCCACGAAGGGATCGATGGTATTAAGAGGAAAACGAATGCCCTTAAAAACAAGGCGGTTCGTCCAGTACCCCACCTCACTCTTGTAGCCTTTTGCGGCCAAGTTCGTCTGACGCCAGGAGGTTTCACCGAAGGACTGCCAGAGCAGCGGCTCGCCGGAGGGGTTTCCGTGGAAAGGCCCCCAAAGTTTTTCGCCGATGTCCATCTGGTCGGTAAATTTGAGAACCAGCTCTTCTTCTTTTTTGTACTGGGCGGGCGTCTTGATCTCCACCACCGGGACAGCTTCCACGGGGGGAACATAAACAGGCGCGTCACGAACGATCTGCGCGAAATTCCCGCCCTGCGTTTCCACGGCAGTCTTGATCGAAACGATCGCGGCTGTCGCTTCCGTGGGGGTCGTAAAACATTTGTCCCCGACCCAATAGAAATTCGTTGTCTTGCCGGCGGCATCCGTCAGGGGCAGCTGACGAATCTCCACCCCTTCAAAATTGGCGGTCTGAAGATTCGTTTTGATGAATAGATCGATCGCCTCCGGATCTTTCAGCCCCGGAAGATAGCGAGATTTGACGACGCCCCCGCCAAAATCCGTCACGATGGAATATTCGGCATTTTGCGGCCGGGAATGGGTCTTCAGAACAGAAAAACCGCGGACCTCGGTGATCTTATGATCGAGCTTCTGGAAGGCCGGCGCATAGAATTGATCGACAAAAGGGTTGGGAGCGAGCGCGGCCGCCGGCTCTTTTTCCTGGGCAAAAAGAGAAACGCTTCCGCAAAAATAAACGGCGACGAAAAGTATTAATAACTTTTTAATTTTCATCACCCGCAGTTCTTTTCCCTTTGTTGTAACGTCTTGAAACGATTAAGGTAAGGTCCGGCTAAACCATGCCGAGAACATGCTGCATATGATAAAGACCTTGCTCTTTTTTCGCAAGGAATTTTGCTGCCAAAATCGCTCCACGGGCAAAAGCTTCCCGGGAGGAGGCCTTGTGCACGAGTTCAACGCGTTCGCCATCGCCCAAAAACGAGACCGTATGCTCACCGACAATATCGCCGCCGCGGAGCGCCAACACCCCGATTTTTCCTTTTTCTCGAACACCGGCCTCGCCCCGGCGGCCATAGACCACGTCCTTGCGAATGTCCCGGCCGCGCGCTGCCGCAAGAATCTCCAAAAGTTTTAGCGCGGTCCCGCTGGGGGCATCCTTTTTCATGCGGTGATGGATCTCCATGATCTCAAGGTCGTAACTTTCATCCAGAACTTTTCCGGCCACGGCGGCCAGCTTGAAAAGAAGGTTCACGCCGACGCTCATGTTGGGCGACTGCACGATTGGGATCTTCCTGGAAGCGTTCCGGATCTTTTTAAGCGTCACTTCCGGGATCCCTGTCGTCCCGATCACATAGGCCGTGTGCGTCCGGACCGCCGCCGCAAGGTTCTCCGGCAGCGCCGCAAAATGGCTGAAATCGATCATCACGTCAGCATTCTTCAGGGCCGCTTCGGTGTCCAGCTGAACTTTGACCCCTATCGGATCCCCGCCCAGAATAGGCCCAAGGTCCTGACCGAGCAGGGCATGTCCGCGTTGTTCGGTAGCGCCGACGATCTTGAACGCCGGATCCTGGCTGGCGAGCTGGAGGATGATCTTCCCCATCCGTCCGGCAGCTCCGGCCATCGCGAGTCTTATCATTTCACCACTCCTAGTCCCTTTAGAGTATCGGCAAGTTTTTTCTTATTCTCAGGCCTCATTTCGCAAAGAGGCATGCGAAGTTCCGCCTTGATCATCCCCATCATCCCGAGTGCGGTTTTGACCGGGATCGGGTTCGTTTCGATGAACACCACCTTCGACAGCGGGTAAAGAAGCTTGTGAAGGGAAAGCGCTTCCTCCATCTCCCCGCCCAGCGCAGCGGCCACAAGACCCTTGACGAGTTTCGGCACAATGTTCGCGACCACCGAGATCACTCCGCGCGCGCCGGTCGCGATCAGCGGAAAATTCAGGCTGTCCTCTCCGGAAAGGAGGGGCAGGTCGCAAAGTTGGGCGATCTGATCCGCCTGGTCCATGCTCCCGCTCGCTTCCTTGATCGCCACGATGTTATCGATTCTGGAAAGACGCGCCACCGTTTCCGGTGCGATCGACACACCGGTGCGCCCCGGCACGTTGTAAAGGACGATCGGGATGTCCACCCGCGACGCCAAGAACTCATAATGCCGGAACAAGCCTTCCTGCGTTGGCTTGTTGTAATAAGGCGTCACGACAAGAACACCGTCCGCCTTGATCTTCTTGGCATGCCGGACCAGGCCGAGCGCTTCCTCGGTGTTGTTCGAACCGCAACCGCAGATCACGGGGATCCGGTGGTTGATGTACTCCACGACGAAGGTCATCGTGTCGCGGTGCTCTTCATGCGACATCGTGGCAGACTCTCCTGTCGTCCCGCACGGCACCACAACGTCCGTGCCTTCCTTGAGGTGAAAATCCAGAAGCCCTTTCAAGGCCTGTTCGTCCACCTTCCCGTTGCGGAACGGCGTGACCAGGGCGACCATCGAACCTTCAAAAACAGATTTTTTCTTGCTCATAAAAAATATTCCCCTTTGTAAACGAATTGTGCTTTACCTTCCAGAAAAACAGCCTCGATCTCCGGACCTTTTTTGATGATCTCGATCCTGAGGCTTTCGCCGCCCTTCGTTTGCACGCTGACGGGCGACGCCGCATACCCTTTCAGCACGCTCATCACAGCGGAGGCCATCGATCCGGTACCGCACGCAAGCGTTTCATCTTCCACGCCGCGTTCATACGTCCTGACAGCGATCTCCTTCTTGCTTTTCACTTCCACAAAATTCACGTTGGTGCCGAACGGCTGGAAGTGCGCGTGGTGGCGGATCGCTTTCCCGATCTCCACGACTTCCACCTTGGGCAGCCCTTCGACGAAGATCACCGCGTGCGGCACGCCGGTGTCCAGGAACGAATAATGCAGCCGATTCCCGCGAACCTCGATCACGCTGTCCGTTTCAAAAATGCGCGGCTTGATCAGCTGCACCTTGACGGTCCCCTTGGGGCCCACATGCCCTTCGATAATGCCGGACCCGGACTCGAACCTCATGCTCGAGGAATATTTCAGGATTTCGTGCGCGTAAAGGGCGATACAGCGGAACCCGTTCCCGCAGGCCGCGGCCTCGGAACCGTCCGAGTTCACGATCCGCATCTTGAAATGAGCCTTCTTGGACGCCTCAAACAGAAGCAGTCCGTCCGCCACGGCGCCCACGTGAGGGCGGCAGATCCTCCGGGCAAAAGCCGTCGCGTCCTTAATGATCTGGCGGCGGTTGTCCACCACCACGAAATCATTTCCTGAAGCGACCATTTTGTAAAAAGCAATTTTGTTCTGCAAATCTAACTCCTTATGCGGTTTGAATTTACGCGGCGTATTCTATCAAATCATCTCTTTGGATTCTAGTACCGTGTCAATTTTGGAAATAAGGGGACACGGTACAGTCCTGTCCAAACCTTTTCATTTTTGAAAGATTGTTTGGACTGTCCTGACATCATTAATGAATAAATGAGAGTCAGGGCTGTGAACCCATAGAATTAAACATGACATAGGACTAGTACTGCGCTTCTTAAATGCTTCTGGCTGCCGGATCGAGTCCGGCATGACATTCATTCATTGGGACGGCATGACATGCAGTAACCGGGCCGACATGACGTAGGTTAAGTGGACGCCGTCCCTGCCTTTTTCGTCATTCCGGGCTTTTTTTGTCATTCCGGGCTTTTTTTGTCATTCCGCGCTTTCATTGTCATTCCGGGCTTGACCCGGAATCCAGGATTTAGTTTGTGTGATGGACTTCCAGAGGAGAAGGGAAAATCAAGCGAGGAGGCCGCCTGAAACCCGGGACGCGTCTCGCCCGGACTATACCAATATAATGCGGGCGGGCTCGAAACCGTTGAAATTGGGGATGGCGCTGGCGCTGGAATAAGCGCCGATATTTTTCACGTAGACCACGTCGCCCACAAAAAGCTCCGGGAGCTCTTCATTCACGGAAAGCGTGTCCAAAGAATCGCAGGTCGGCCCCGCAAGCGCGCTCATGTATTTCTGGCCGCGGCGGAGTGTTTTGAACTCATACTTGCAATGGTCGAAGACCATTCCCGAAAAATCCTGGTAGATCCCGTCATTCAGGTAGTAGAAGTTCTTGTTGTCGCGGAACGTGCGGCCCACGACCTGCGTCACCAGGATGCCAGCGGGCCCGACAAAAAAACGTCCGGGCTCAGCGATGAACCGGATGTTCTTCGGGAAAAGTTCTTTCATTTGCTTGCGGATCTGGGACGCCATGCGCTCAAAATTAATCCCGATCTCATTATCGAAATGCTGGATGGGAAAACCCCCGCCGAGGTCCACGATCTGAAGCGGCATGTCGTTCTCCTTGGCCTCGCGGAAAATGTTCGCCGTCAGTTCCAGCGCCTGGAGATAATTCTCAACGTTGGTGGACTGCGATCCCACGTGAAAGCTCACGCCCTTGGGCACGAGCCCAAGGTTCTTGGCCTTCCGCAAAAGATAAAACCCCTGCTCCGGTTCGGCCCCGAACTTCAGCGAAAGCTGCACCACACTCCCCCGGTTCGCGACCCGGAGTCGCAGCAGGACGTGCGCGCGGGGATAAAGCTCCGCGATCTTGTAAAGCTCCGCTTCGTTGTCAAAGGTCATGAGCCGCACCCGCCGCCTCCGGGCCGTGGCAATATCTTCTTTGGACTTGATCGTGTTCGCGAAAATGATCCGGCCCGGCAAAACGCCTTGTTTCATGACCAGTTTCATTTCGGCGGCGCTCGCCACGTCAAAACTGGCGCCGAGCTCCGCGAAGGTCTTGACGATCCGGGGATTCGGGTTCGCCTTGATGGCGTAATACGGGGTCACTTCGGGAAACGACTTCTGGAAACGGGAGAATTGTCGCTCAAGCGCGCTCTTGCGGATAATCATGAACGGCGTCTTGTGCTTGAGGAGCATCTGCCGGATCAGGTTCTCAACTCCGGAGATATCCGCGGACTTCGGCTTCGACAAAGCCGGCGCGTTGACGTTCCCGTTCGGTAACGGCAGTTGCTTCATCAGGGCCTATACCCTTTCATCCACGAGGAAGGAGTTGAATTGCCAGACATCTTCTTCTTTCGGCGCCGCGTCGCCAAACTTCAGGTATTTCTGATTCAGATTCCGGAGCGGCGTCCAGTCCGCGGGAATGGAAACGAACGGAACGATATAGGGAACCGCGAACTTCAGAACGAATTCATGATCGATATCGTCCGGCAGAAGGAAACCCTCCTTGGGATTCTGGATCATCCAAAGAGCCGCCGCGACCACGGAGACCGCGACCTGGAGCGTCGTCGCCTGCTGGTGAGGCACCAGCTTGCGCGTGGTGTGGATGTCGAGAAGCGACCCGCACCACCAGGACTTGAAGTCATGTCCCATGAGAAGCACGCCGAGCTCGTCGCGGCCGTCGATGATGTCGTCCGCAAGAATGCGCTGTTGTTCCTGCATCTTGTACTGGCGCATCCGAAGCTCCTGGAGCGAAAGGATCGCGGCGTCGGACGGAGAGTACGCGTAATGCACGGTCGGGCGGTAAACGGCGTTCCCGTTCTTCCACACGGTCAAGCGGTCGGAAATGCTAAAGGCTTCGCCATGCCGGATCACCATGCCGTTGATCTCGCCGCAAGGCACCCAAGAACGGACCATCGTGTTCATGCCGAGCGTGCCGAGACAGATCTGGTTCTGCGGGCCGGTCGCGTGGCAATAGCCGTTCTCCGGGAGCGTCCGCTCGTGCGTTCCCCATCCCATCTCGGCCGGGGCCAAACCTTCTTCGTAAAAACCTTCGATCGACCAAGTGTTGACAAACTCATTCACCCGCTTGGGCTTATCCGTGATCTGGGTATCGCGCTCGCTGATGTGAATGACCTTCACTCCCGTCGTCTGTGCGAGCTTTGAAAAATTCTTTGCCACAAGGAATCTTTCGAGGTCCTTCGCGCGCGGGTCCTGCGGTTTTTCCTTTAGGATCTTTTTCGCGATATCGATCAGTGCTTTTTTCGTGAAGTGGGAGACGAGGCCGGGATTCGCGCCGTGGTCCGCGATCGCGGTAGCGCCTTTTTTGTCGCCCCACTTCTCCTTGATGAGCTTGCGAAGTTTCATATGCCGGTAATAAAGGGTATATTGCGTCGGGTCGGTCCTTTTGTCGTCACGATAAGGGTCCCATTCCTCGACCGAGGTGTTCACGTACAGGACGTCATTTTCGCGGCACCAGTCGAGGATCGCCCAACAATCGATATTCCACGCGAGATCAATGACCATGTCCCCGGGGCCGGCATATTTCGCGAGAATTTTTTTATAGTTCTGTTCGGTCACCCGGTCAAAAACGTAACGGACGCCGCGCTTCAGCGCCTCTTTGACGCG
Organism: Candidatus Omnitrophota bacterium; assembly: GCA_903819565.1. Classification (GTDB taxonomy): domain Bacteria; phylum Omnitrophota; class Omnitrophia; order Omnitrophales; family Aquincolibacteriaceae; genus Pegaeibacterium. Next base: position 10,608 of record CAIJDY010000181.1, read on the forward strand.
CGCGCGATTATCCACGAAATCCATAATGGTAATGTTCTTCGCGGGCATCCCGAAGTGGCGCAGCACTAGCGGGACCGTGCACTGCGAAACGCCGCCGCAGCCGAGGATAAGCAGTTTCCCGGCAAATTTGACCTTGGTCTTCGGGATCCGCACCTTGGCTTTGGGGTATTTGAATTCTTTCATGACTCTCCGCTTCTTTTTTAAGAATTTTTAAAGTGAATCGAGCGCCGTGTCTCTCTAATTTCAAAGGTACACGGCACCGTACTGTCCAAACTCTTCCATTTTTGAAAGGTTGTTTGGGCTGTCCAGACTTCATTGATGAATGAGAGTCAGGACTGCGAACCTTTATAATTTATATCTAACGCAGTACGAGGGGGGGATACTACAACAAATTTTTTTTCACATCAAGAAAACATCTTCCGGAGTGATATAATGGAGTCAGGTAAAGGAAGAACCGCCCGGAAGCTCCCCCCGCCTCCCAGAAAAGGAGATCCGCCATGAGTTGGACATTATTCGGACAAATCACGCTATTGATCATTGTTTTCGCCTTCGTAACGACCGCCGTAAGGTGTCTTCACGATAAGTTCTGTTCCGTGTGCAAGTGCGAAAAGAAATAGCCTGGCAGTGGCCAGGGAACGGTGAGAACCGCTTGTAGAAAGAGGTGGTTGTCATGGCAAAGTTATGGCGCGATGAGAGAAAAAGACCCTTCCCGACCCCATCTTCAACAAATCGCATGAGACAGCCGATGGCCATTTGGCGATCCATGAGTTATGGGCAAAGTAAAGGCCATGGGGTCCGTGCAAATTTGCAGCGAAGGGCCTTTTAAAACGGAAGCTTTGCGGGACGGAGGCGCGGCTCCGTCTTCTAACTACAAAAAAGGTACCGGGTACCAGAGGGATGGGTAGCTTGCAATGTAACGCTGCATCCTGCATATCCCGAGGTGCTAGGTATGTTCTACGGCTTGTCAGTCTTGGGCTTGCACACCGAGGAACAGCAGCATTTGCCGCTCAAGTCCTTGAGAATAATGACAACGCCTAGGACCGTCAAAGCGATCGCTCCCCAGCCGACCTTCCACCAGGCAAACACGATCACAAGCGCCCCAATCAGCGCCGTACAGCAGCAACAAGACTTTTTTGTCTCCTGCTTCGTTGTATCTTCCATCATCCCCTCCTTGGTTGTGAACTAACCTCGATGCCACACACGACGAACACTGGGAGTGGCGGCTATCGTATTTGATTCATGGCATCAACTGCCCCGCGCCCGTCTGCCGTGCTTAGTGACAGGGACGAGGTCCGGTTAACGGTTAACGGAATCCATGACCTCATTAAAGGTCATGCGGCTTTGGGATTTTAAATCTTTGTTAAACAAGTCTCTGCGGCTGGACATTTCAATTTCATTGACGGGGATGAGTCCGTCCTTAATGGGAAAATCTAGCAAGTTAACGCCTTTGACGCGCTCATCAAAACTAATTTTGGCCGCACAAAGAATGGTGGGTGCCAAATCAAGCATAGAGGCCATCGCCGCATTCTCTCGATATCTTTTGCTGTCCGGCGTAATGATGAAAAGAGGAACTCCCCGGTTTTGGAATGACAGAGGATCATAGAGGGTATAAGCGTTATGATCGCCATAGATGAAGATGTAAGTATTTTTTAGATGGTTTTTTACAAACACGATAAAATCATTCAAAACGATGTCCACATAAGACAGAGAGATAAAATAGTCTCTGATCTCTTTGTTTTTAATCTCGTTGTAGAAGGGATTGCTGTAATAGGCTGGTACGATATCGAAAGGCTCATGACTGCTCATGGTTATGATGTAATAAAAAAAGGGCTCCTTTTGTTTACCAAGCTTTTCCTTAACATAGTTCATCATGCCGTCATCGGGCGCTCCCCATTTTACCTCCGGTAAGCTCATATCGATCCGATCGATAAAATCCTGAAATCCCATGTTGAAGAAGGCTGTCTTTCGGTTAAAAAAGAACCCGTCATTATTGTGAAAGGCTACCGTGTTGAAGCCGGCGCGGAGAAAATCTTTCAAAATGGAGTTGGGATAAGTATAATTTCTGAGTTTGTAGGAGGGCCAGTCCACCGCGGGGGTCACACCGTTAAGTACGGTAAAATCCGTATCCCCCGACGCGCCGGCATAGCGATAGTTGGTCATAAAAGGGTAAAAAACGCACTCGTTTGACAATTGGTGCAAAAAGGGAGTGATATACCGGCCGTTGTATTGCATGTCGATTATATTTGCATCGAGTGATTCGACTTGAATGCATATAATGTTTTGCATTTGCGCATGTATTTTTTGCGGAACTATCTCTCTATTACCGTAATCAAATCGGTTCAAAATGGCTTTCTCTTTGTGTTCTACAAAGAAATCCGAAATATCGTTACCTAATAGGCCCAATTTACTGATAACGACCATCTCGCTCCGGAAAGGGTTTTTGTAGGACTCGGCAAACTTATAATTTAAAAAAAAGAATGGAACGAAACAGACCAAAGAGGCTGCGAGCAAAATCAGAATAAGATCGCCCGTTCTCTTAAAAGCTAAAACCAAACGATTTATTATCGAGTAATTCGATACGAGGAGGATTAGCAACGGAAGATCGAGAATGATGAATAAATATTTCAAATTCAGGGGAATGGCGAAATGCCGTGCGGTCAGGAGCCCCTCGTAAAAGTCCAAAACCAGCTGCCGCAAGTGAAAGGGGACATCAAAATAAAGAATGTAGGCGAGATGGATGAACAAATAGGCTGTTTGTATTCCGTAAGCCATCAGTAATGGAATGACGCTTTTAAAACGAATCAGCATCAAGCAAAGCAGTGCGCTGGAAAGAAAATAGATTAAAAGTTTTACAGAGGGATGGGTGATTGCGTTTGGAACTCCCGGGGGAAGTACAAGGCAATCGATTAATTCCACCTTCGCAGCATTCAATGACAAAAAAAGAGCCAACAACGGAATGAATTTCATGAGGTTCATGGAAGGGGCCAGAGGACTGGAATTTTTATTCATGATGGAGCCTCGAGAGAGTGGACTGACACGGAAGTCCCCTGGGGGGCTTACAGCCTTTGGGTTATGAATTGTGGACTGAAAACAGCTCTTAAAATTTGACTTTTATCAGCTTAACTCCCACAGCTTCTTCTTCCGAGATCTTCCCGTCCTTATTAGAATCCGCCAGGTCAAAGTATTCTTTACCAAACCACTTTTTGGCATCTTGCCAGCTAACAGCCCCGTCCTTATTTTGGTCGGCATTTATAAACATACCTGTTTTGTCAGCTTTTAACTCCTCCTCATCAAGAATCCCGTCCTTATCTCTGTCCAACTCGGAAAATCTTTTCTGCCAGTAGGCATCCGCGTCGTTTTGATCAACAAAACCATCTTTATTCGCGTCCATTCTTTGAAATTCTTTTTTCATCGCATCCGCATCTGGTTGTTGGGCAAACGCGCTAATGTTGCCCGCCAAAACCATAGAAAGGAATATAACACCTGTTGTTTTAAGATTAAACATCGCATTCTCCTAACTATTTTTGTGATCGAACCATTATACCCCTTGCGGAGCGACCCATGTTCGCTTCGCGGGATCTCCGCAGTAAAATCTTCACTTCCCGATTTTTTCAATGCCCTTCAAGTAATCATTCCTCATACACCCCAAATAGCAGCGGCTCCGAAAGATGAAGCCGAATGATGCTAGCATAAAATCTTCATGGCCAACTTTGAGATGCCACGAAAACAAAAAGGAGCCGCTGGACTCTTCCCGCGGCTCCCTTATGCAAGCACAGTATCCGCAAAGCGCTGGAAACCGTCCTTATTGCTTTTTCTTTTCAACCACCTTGCCCCCCAGGTCCGTGCAGGCCTGAGCGGTCTCAACATGCTGAATTTTCCCATTCACATTGCATTTCACATGCTTTTTGGGTGTTGCGGCATAAGCTGTTCCAGCAACCATCAACATAAGTGCGACCAAAAGTAGCTTTTTCATTGGGTTCCTCCTTTCTTGGATATTCATTCAATTTCCCTTATGGGGAATCGTTCCTTCGGGGAACAATAACTTCTATATTAATTTCCAATTATTTACAAGCATAACCTTCACAATATTACAATGCGATGAATTCTAGATTACACTTTCTTCATCTCTGTCTCTACCTCTTTCCAAAAGCAGGGATAAGTCCGTCTGGGAGGGGTCAGATCAACCATGCTATAGCCCTCTCTTGCCATCATTTCCCCATGAATTCTTACCCTTCCCCGCTCCGTTTCCGCAGAATGTCTAGTGTGGAAGGGAAAATGAACCCGTACCGTTCTTTCATTCGCCACGGACAAGGTCCTGGTGGGTTTCGCGTTTGCGGACGATTTTGAAGGTGCCACCCTTGACCATCACTTCGCAGGAGCGCGGCCGGGAATTGTAGTTGGACGCCATCGTGAACCCGTAAGCGCCGGTCGTCATGAGCGACAAAAGGTCCCCGGCATGCACTTCCTGAAGTTCGCGGTCCTTGGCGAAAAAATCCCCGCTTTCGCAGATCGGTCCCACGACATCGTAAACCCAGGAGCTTGCCTTTTCATTTTTTGCCACCGGCCATAGCGCGTGGTAAGCGCCGTAAAAAGCCGGGCGGATAAAATCGTTCATCCCCGCGTCCACAATCGCGAAATTCTTCACATCGGTCTGCTTGACGTAAATAACACGGGTCACCAGAACCCCGCTGTTGGCCGCGATGAAGCGCCCCGGTTCGAAAATGATCCGGAATTTTCGCTTCTTGAAAAGCAGCAGGATCTTCGCCGCGAACTCTTCCGCGGTCTGGGGATTCTCGTCGCTGTAGATCGCACCCAGCCCGCCGCCCAGGTTCAGGAATTTGATCTTGACGCCGCCGGCCTCAAGCTCGTCGATGAACTCAAGAATTTTTCGGAACGCCTCGAGAAAAGGATCCCCCGTTTCAATCTGGGAACCGATGTGGACGTGAATGCCGCAGACCTGCGCGTGACTGAAATCCTTCGCCACTTTGAAGATCTCTTTGGCTTTTTCGAAGTCGATCCCGAACTTGGTCTCGGCCTTTCCGGTCGTGATGTAGTCGTGCGTGTGCGGGTCGACGTTGGGATTGAGCCGGAGCGACACGTTCACTTTTTTGCGCATCTTTTTGGCGATCGCATTAATCTGCTCGAGTTCGGGTAAAGATTCGACATTAAAAAGGAGAATCCGTGCCCGAATGGCATCGCGGATCTCGTCCGACGTCTTTCCGACACCGGCGTAGACGATCTTTTTGCCCTGGCATTTCGCTTTTCTCGCGCGAAAAAGCTCGCCGCCCGACACAATGTCGAGCCCCGCGCCTTTTTTAACGAGGGCCCGCAGGACCGCCAGATTGGAGTTGGCCTTGACCGAGTAGCAGATCAGGGGTTTGACGCTGCGGAAAGCCCGCTGGAGCTTGGCGAGATGCTCAGTGAAGGTCTTGTGGCTGTAAACATAAACGGGCGTGCCGACCTTTTTGACGATCTTGCGAACCGGAACTTTCTCGCAGTAAAGTTCCCCGTTCTTGTAATAAAAATCGTGAATGCGCGTCGCTTCCTGGAATTCCCGGAAAGGCATCTCAGGCCTCCAATGCTTTCTCCCATGTCGCAATTTCTTTTTTCACCCGCAGGGGATGGGTGCTGCCGATAGTTTTTTTGCCCCGCACGGAATCCTTGGGATCGAAAAGATCATAGATATCCGCGCTGAATTTCGGAGAGAATTTTTTCCACTCGGTCAATGAAAGCTGCCGGAGCCGGGTACCGCTCTCGGCGGCACAGCGCACGGCTTTACCGACCAGTTGGTGGGCTTCCGCGAACGCGACCTTTTTCTGTACCAGGTATTCCAGAATGTCCGTGGCAAAAAGGCTGTCTTCCTCAAGAGAACGCGCGATCGCCTTCTTGTGCCAGCTCACGGAACCGACGGTCAGCGCCAGGAGTTCGAGCGCCGTCTCCGTTTTTTTCACGGCATCAAAAACGCCGGGCTTGTCCTCCTGAAGGTCCCGGTTATAAGAAAGCGGAAGTCCCTTCTGGACCGTCAGGATGGCTTGCAAGTGCCCGAAGACCACGCCCGCCCGTCCCCGGACCAGTTCGAAAACGTCCGGATTTTTTTTCTGCGGCATCAGGCTGGAGCCGGTGGCGAAAGCGTCATCGAGCTCCACGTACCCGAAAGCCTCGGAGTTCCAGAGAATGAAATCTTCCGCCAGTCGCGAAAGATGCATCCAGAGGATCGAAAGCACGCTTAAAAATTCTGCCAAAAATCCCCGGTCGCTGACCGCCACGAGGCTGTTGGTGGCGACCGACGAGAACCCGAGCGCCTTCTGAAGGAATTTCTGATCGAGCGGAAGCGCCGAGCCCGCCAGCGCCGCGGCGCCGAGCGGCAGCACGTTCACACGCTTGGCAGCGTCTTGAAGCCGCGCTTTGTCTTCTTCCAGCATTTCCACATAAGCCAGCAAGTGATGCGCGAGCAAAATGGGCTGGGCTTTCCGGAGATGGGTCATGCCGGGAACGATCAGTTCCCCCGCTTTACCGGAGACCGTTACGAGCGCCCGCTGAAGTTCCCTGAGGCCCCCCTGGATCTCTTTGATCTTCTCCCGCAAATAAACCCTCGTGGAAGTCACCACAAGATCGTTGCGGCTCCGGCCCGTATGGATCTTCTTCGCGACGCTCCCGGCCCTCTTTTCAAGTTCCATTTGGATGAAGGTGTGGATGTCTTCGTACTTGTCCTCATACGCCGCGAGGTCACAAACCCGGAATTGCGCTTTGATCTGGTGGAGCGCCTGCACGAGCTTTTGAGCTTCTTCCCGCTTCAGGATCCCGATCTTCGCGAGCATCCTGGCGTACGCTTCATTCACCTGAAGCTCCGCCGCGAGCAACTCTTTGTCGGTCGCGAGAGAATAGCTGAAACACTTCAGCGCCGGATGCATTTCCTTTTTGAATCTTCCGCCCCATAGCTTTTGCGCCATGTTACGCCCCCATTCCTTCGTACGGCAGTCCCCAGAGCTTCATAAACCCGACGGAAGCCTTCCGGTCGAAAATATCGCCCTTGGAATACGTCGCCAGTTTTTTCGAATAAAGCGAATACTTGGACTCCCGGCCCACGCAGGTCGCGTGGCCGTGATCCAGTTTGATCCGGACTTTGCCGGTCACGCGTTCCTGATTGGACGCGAAAAAAGCGTCCAGCGCCCGCTTCAGAGGAGAGAACCACAGCCCAAAATATGCCAAAGTCGCGAATTTCTCCGAGAGCAGCCTCTTGTAGTGGATAAATTCCCGGTCCATCACGAACCCCTCGAGCTCTTCATGGGCTTTCAGGAGCACTTCCGCGGCCGGCGCTTCGTAGATCTCGCGGCTCTTGATCCCGATCAACCGGTTCTCGATCATGTCGAACCGCCCGACGCCGTACTGCCCTGCGACCTCGTTCAAATATTCGATCATCGCGACGAGATCCTTCTTCACACCGTTCACCTTGACGGGAACGCCTTTGTCAAATTCGATCACGAGGTACCGCGGCTTCGCCGGCGTCTTGTTGCAGGCGCGCGTCATGACGTAAGCGTCTTCCGGCGGCTCGACCCACGCGTCTTCCAGGACCCCCGCCTCGATCGCGATGCCCCAAATATTCTTATCGATGGAATAAGGACTTTTTTTGGTTGCGTCGATCGGGATCTGTCGTTCCTTTGCGTATTCGATCTCCTCTTCCCGCGTCTTGAACTCCCAATCCCGCAGCGGCGCAATGATCTTCAGCTCCGGGGCGAAGGTCCGGACGCCGAATTCGAGCCGGACCTGGTCGTTCCCCTTGCCCGTGCAACCGTGGGCGACATATTCCGCGCCTTCGGCCTGGGCGATCTTCGCGAGATGTTTCGCGATCAGCGGACGGCCGAGCGCCGTCGCCAGAGGATATTTTCCCTCGTAGCGCGCGTGCGCCCAAAGCGCCGGCAGGATGTAGTCCTTCGCGAATTCTTCTTTAAGGTCCTCGACAAAAACCTTGATCGCGCCCGCGGCCTTCGCCCTTTTGACCAGCTTCGCTTTGTCTTTTACTTCGCCGATGAACGCGGAAAAACAGATCACATCCAGCTCGTGCTGTTCGCTGAGCCATTTCACCGCGCAAGAGGTATCAAGACCGCCGGAATATGCCAACACGACTTTTTTCATCGGATCGCTCCTTCGTTGTAAAGATGAAGCAAAATAGCTTTCTGGATATGAAGCCGGTTCTCGGCTTCGTCGAATACTATCGAATGCTTACTCTCGATCACCCCCTCGGTGATCTCCTCGCCCCGGTGGGCCGGCAGGCAGTGCATGATCAGCGCGCCCGGCTTCGCTTTTTGGACGAGTTCCTTGTTGACCTGCATTCCGGTAAAATCCTTGAGCTTTTTCCTCCGCATGGATTCTTCGCCCATGCTGACCCACACGTCCGTATAGATCGCGTCCGCGCCCGCCACCGCTTTCGCCGGGTCCGAAAATCCATCGATCACCGCGCCCGTCTTTTTGGCGATGTCCTTGGCGGCTTTCAGGATCTTCGGGTCGGGCTGGTATTTTTTGGGCGTCGCGTACCGGATCTTCGCGCCGAGTTTCGCCGCCACGAGCATCAGGGAATTCAGCACGTTGTTGCCGTCCCCCACGAAAGCGATGACGGGATCCTGGCTCGCCGGGATCTTCTCATAGAGCGTCATGTAATCCGCAAGCGCCTGGCAAGGGTGTTCCTTGTCGCTTAAGCCGTTGATCACGGGCTTTTCGAAATAATCGTGGAATTCCGTGATCGTCCAGTGCGAGAACGTCCGCATGATCACGCCGGAAAGATACCGGTTAAGCACGCGCGCGACATCGCGGACCTCTTCCCGGACCCCGAGCTTGATGTCTTCGGGGCCGAGGTAGATCACGCCGCCGCCCATCGAAAAAATACCCGCTTGGAACGACACCCACGTCCGGGTCGAAGGCTTTTCAAAAATAAAGCCGAACATCCGTCCTTCGAGCACGTTCCGGAAATCCTGCGACCGCTTTTTCACTTCCGCCGCGAGCTCCAGCAACTTCCGGATCTGCTCGGAGCTGAGGTCATTGACGGAGATCAATGAGTCGAACATGAACAGCCTCCCTGTTTCGCCTTCTGTTTCGTGACCCGGGCGAACACCGCGTCCAGGATCTTCATCGCGAGCCGAATTTCCTGCGGCGTCACAATCAGAGCGGGCATGATCCGCAGCACATCGCCCTGCGTCGCGTTGATCAGAAG
>CAIJDY010000182.1 GCA_903819565.1 Candidatus Omnitrophota bacterium
GTTCGTCAGGCCAGCGTTTTGCCTGCGGCTTCCTTCAGATCCTGCTTCGCAGCAGGCACCCTTGCCGTCCGGCTAACAGTTCCCCTTGCTGGGTCTGTGAGAGACTTTCACTCTCAAGTAAGTGCGCCCTGCCGGGCGCACACAAAAAAGGCCCGATAGCTTTCGCTACCGGGCCTTCTTCGAACTGCAGTATTCCTTAGATCTTCACCACGTTGGAGGCTTGTTCGCCCTTGGGGCCTTTGGTCACATCAAATTCGACCGCCTGGCCTTCTTCCAAGGACTTGTACCCTTCCCCTTGGATCGCGGTGTGATGCACGAACACATCAGCTCCGCCTTCGCGGGAAATGAATCCGAAACCCTTCGAGTTGTTGAACCACTTCACTTTTCCTTGGACCATGGTTGCCTGTACTCCTTTCGAGTAAATGGAACTGACGCATGACGAGACCAACTTTCACTTCAAGGCGTACATCAACCAGGTGTAGTTGGAGCTGGCCTGCTTCTTTTTCCCTTCCGGGAAGTTACGATCGAGGTAAAAACAAAAAAACCGCAAGGCGAACTTTCTGTCCTTGCGGTACAAATTTGTTCCGCCTCTTCACTGCGGGAAAATATGCACCATTTCCATTTTCTTGTCAAAGTTTATTTCAAAAACGCGACCCTGGTCAACATCGGAGGTTGAACGGGTCGGCTTAGGCGGACTGGCTGACAAGCCGTTCAACCGCGGCCTGCAGTTGGAGGTACTGCGCGAGGAGCGCGCTCGTGTTCACGATCCCTTCGGGGAGCGCCTTCGGATCAAAGAGCCGTTCGAATGCCGCAAGGAGAGCAACTGCGGAAGCCGGGGTTTGATCGTTCTTACCGGTATCGTTACGGACCATGAGGACATTCCGTATTTTCCGGCTCTGAACGCGGGACGCGACGCTCTCAAGATCCTGAGCGCCCTGATCCCCGTAAACCAGGCCCCGCACCTGCTCTCCTTCCAGGAATGCGGCAATATGTTCCGCCACCGCGGTGACGCGCAAATTGACGCCTTTGAAGCTGTCCCCTGCGGCTTTTCTGCGGCGGATAATTTCTTCTTGAAGATCTTTTTTGAATTTCGCTTCGGAAGCGCGGTCAAGCTTTCGTACCAAGAGCATGAGCTGCACCCCGTGGTTCTTCGCCATAATGTCGGCCAATACCTGCACCTCGGAAACGGAAGTCTCCGGCAGGGTCTCATAGATCCTGGCGACCCGCACCGGTTCGGAGAGCGCCGCCGCCGAATTCGAAAGGACGCCCGTGTACGCGATGTCCCGCCGCGTTTCGTCCGCGTACAACTCCGGCATGACCGAGCGCAACAAACCGTCCAGAAGTTCCGTGCCGAACTGCCGGACATCCGCGCGCGAGAAAACCCCGTGCATAACACGCACCGCGACCGCCTGGTCCTCGGCCGCGGACAACGTATCACGCACAACGCGTAACGGATTTTCTTTGCCTTGCGCTGCAACGGGTGTGCGTTGCGCGATCTCGTCCCGCATTTCCGCACGTACGGTAGCCTCGCTACTCTCAGTGCCGAGACTGCTTCGCGTCTCGGACCGCTTAGACGCGGACGAAAGCAGTTTGATGGCATTCGCTTTGATCGTTTCACTAGAATGCCCCATGGCCTTCCGGGCAAGCATCACCCATCCCGGTGTTTTCTTCGCCTGATCAAGATCCCCCTCATACAACGCCACCCAAAATTTCGCCTCGCCGGTCCCCAACTGCGTCAGCGCCTCCACGGCCGCGCTTGCATGGTAGTCATAACGCAGCCAGGCCACCATCTCCGGTAAGATCGTCATGTCCCCGGCCAGCGCAAGCGCTTTTGCGGCGATATTCTGCCAATAACTCTTCCATTCGTTACCGAATGCGACTTTTTTAAGATAGGCCAGACCCGCCGCATCCTTCCACTCCCCGAACGCCATCCACATTTCTTCCCTGAAATCCTGGCTGAGTCCCTCTTGCTCTGATAATTTCAACATTGCCGCCGCGGCGCTTGTTTCCCTCAGCGCCCTAAGGACTTTAACGGCGGTTATGGAGATCCGCGCACTCCTGTTAGAGATCGCCTTTTTCGCATAACCGGCCGCTCCGGATACTTTCGCCGCTTCGACCGCGTTTCCCTCAAACGCCAGCACATAGAACCGTGCTTCATCGGAGCTTATGGCCTTGAGCGCCGCAAGGGCTTCCTTGCGGATCGTTTCCTTATCGGTGCTGAGGAATGGAATGATATTCTGGATGAACTTTTCGGTAATGCCTGCCGTCTTCACCGCAGTGATCGCCCCGAGACGAATTTCATCGGAATGATGCTGCAGCGCCTTCGGGATCCACGCCTCCCAACCCGGGATCGCCACAACTTCCGCGGTCTTCTTTTCGTAAAGTGCTACCCAAAATTTCGCCTCGTCGGTCCCCAACTGCGTCAGCGCCTCCACGGCCGCACCTGCATGGTAGTTATAACCCAGCCAGGCCACCATCTCCGGCAAGATCGTCATGTCCCCGGCCAGCGCAAGCGCTTTTGCAGCGATATTCTGCCACTTCGTCCCCCAGTTGGCATTATCGGGAATCTTCCTAAGATAGGCCAACCCCGCTTCATCCTTCCATTCCCCGAACGCTATCCATATTTCTTCCGTGAGATCGTTGTCGAGATGTCCCGTTTCCGACATTTTCAATAACTTTGCCGCGGAGCTCGAATCCTTCAGCGCCCTCAGGACATTGAGGGCGGAGATGGCGACTCGCGCGCTCCAGTTAGAGATCGCCTCTTTCGCAAAACCGGCCGCTCCGGGCACTTTCGCCGCCTCGGCCGCGTTTCCTTCGTACGCCAGCACATAGAACCGCGCTTCATCGGAGCTTGTGGCCTTGAGTGCCGCCAATGATTCATCGCGGCCTGCGTCCTTATCGGCACCAAGAAATACGATCAAATTCTTGATAAATTTTTCCGTGACTCCCGCGGTCGCCACCGCATTGATCGCCTCGATACGAATTTCCTTGGAATGGTGTTGGAAGGCCGCGGGGATCCATGACTCCCAACCCGGGATCGCCACAACTTCCGCGGCATTCTTTTCGCAAAGCGCCACCCAAAATTTCGCCTCATCGGTCCCCAACCGCGTCAGCGCCGCCACGGCGGCCTCGTGATAGGAACCGGTGAAATAACCCAACCATTGCACCATCGTCGGGAAGATCGTCATGTCCCCGGCCAGAGCAAGTGCTTTTGCGGCAACCGCCTGCCAATAATTCCCCCAGTTAGAATTATCAGGGATCTTTCTAAGATAGGCCAACCCCGCCTCATCCCTCCATTCCCCGAACGCCTTCCACATTTCTTCCCTGAAGTCGTCATTAATGCCACCTTGCTGCGTCATTTGCAGAAAAGCTGCCGCGGCACTTGTCTCCCTCAAGGCCCTCAGAACTTTGACGGCGGTTGTTGCGATCCGTGCACTCCCGTGAGAGATCGCCTCCTTCCCGAAGCGCACCGCTCCGGGCACTTTTGCCGCTTCGGCCGCGTTCCTCTCGTACGCCAACACGTAGAACCGGGCCTTCGTAGATCCCGTTGCCCTGAGTGCTGCCAGAGCCTCTTCCCGAACCTTGTCATTGCTGTAACTCAGTAACGGAATGAAAGCGTCGATATCGGGATTTTTAGCCACTTCTTTGGCCTCCCGTCGTGCGGCCGCAGCATCCGCCTTTACTTTCCTCTCTTCCTCCTTGGACGCATTTTCTTCGACGGTTTTCCACTTCACCCCGAGAGATGCCTCCAGATCCAGCCACGCCGCCTTCAATGCCTGCGCACGTTTCGCTTCGAGCCCCGCCACAAATTGTCCGGCCAACATGTACCCGGCGGCTTCGGCTTTTGAGTCCTCTGCCAGCGTGTCCGTCGCCTTGGCGCCGCGCGCGTCAAAGTCCGCGGCTTCTTTGAGCATCAGGACGATCACGATAGTTTTTGCGACCGCCGGATCAAGCGCCGCGAGCACGGGCTTCAGTTTTTCATCCAGAGCAAAATACATGTAAACCTTGGTTTTTTCTTCCATGCTGGCGACCGCCGCGGCGCGCGAAAGCCCGCTGACCCAATAGCATTGCGGACCCACCCCCGGAAAATCGATCGCTTTCACGAAACGTTCATGCGCCTTGGGAGCCCACTGCTCCAGCACCGCCAGCACGGGCCCTGTCAGATTTCCGTCCATCACATCGTTGACTTCAATCCCCGTTCTCACTTCGGACCGTGACGCGCCGACCCATTTCTCGGGCATTTCGTTATCCGTCATGTCGGCATCCTGGTATTGAAGGGCGTGGTAAAGGGCCTTGATCTGGTCCCCGGTCAGCGCGAGAGAACCCAAATAATCTTTCAACTTGTTCCGCCGGCCTTTAAGAAGCGGCGGGGCCTGCTTGCTCATCCAGAGAGCGCCCCATTTTTCAAGGAGCTCCTGCGGCAATCCGGCCTTTTTGCCCCTGTCGCTCCGGAGTACCGCGGCAGCGATCCCGGGGATGGGATCAGCAGCCCGGGCGGCCGCGAACGAAACCTTGGAGGCCTCTTTTTTCACGGCCGCGAGCACATTCACATAATCCGCGAAGATCATGGCAACCTCGCGGCGCAGCCCCCTGGACTCGCCGATCATGATGTTCCCATGCACTTCATCGATCTCCGCCAGCGCCTCATCATCGGTGGCGCCGGAAGCGACCGTCAGGTACGTCTTGCCCCCGAAAACCGTAAAGGCCACGGGTCCTTTTTGTCCTTTGACGCGCAGAATACCGCTTATTTTCTCGCTGATCTCTTTACGGACGTCTTCGGACGATCCCGCGAGATCCCATTTGCCTTTCATGGGAATGATCTCTTCGAATTCGGGAAGCGGGTCGTAATGAGAACCGGCCGTCAGGCCGTTCCCCACGTGTTCCATGAACTGCGCCACCACAGCGCCGGTCTCCTTTTTCGCGCCGGTGGCCAGATTTTTTCCGGCCACAATCTTTTTATAGACCTCCGCGGCCCTCTTCATCACTTCCCCCGAAACTCCCGATGCTTTTTTCTGAAGAAAAACGTCCAGGGCGCGGATCGCCGTGAGGACTTTGTCCGGGTCATCCGCGCTGCTCTTGAATTCCTCCATCAGGGCGTCCAGCTTGGGATCGCCCGTACTGATCACATATTCGATGATCTCGTTCATCGATCCGACAAATTTTTCGTTTTTCCCGGTCCCCACGGAATGCCCGACCTTTTCGCTTTTCGCCGCGTCCATCAATTTTTCGCGCTCGGCGTCCTCGTGAAAGTAGATCGCGCTGTTCAGCAGCCCTTCGAGGCCGTTCACGTAAGTCTCCGGATATTCGGCCAGCTCCACGATGATCCGCTTCAGGGCGCGCATGGAAACCGGGTGAGAAAATCTCCCAGTCCGGAGTTTCCCGACCATCTTGACCAGGCGCGTGATCAGCTCCTCCTTGAGGATATTGAACGCCGCGCCGTCCGGGTGCTGCGCGCGCATCCGCTTGTTGAAGTTCCGCATCATTTCGATCTCTTCGGACTCCGGCACGTTCGCGAACCGGTGGGACGAAAAACGCGCCATGAATTCGCCGGAGATCCTGTAGTTACCGAGATACCGCGAGTCCCCGGAAGGGTTCATGGTCCCGATGATGCAGAACCCGGGCTTGGCGTAGATCCGCTTCCCGTTGGCCAGATCGATCCAGCCGAACTGGAGGATATTGTTAAGAACGGCCAACACCTCGGGCTTCGCCTTGTTGATCTCGCTTAAGATCAGCGGCTGTCCGGCGCGCATCGCGCGGATCACGTAGGCCGGCACGATCCCGGTCTCGTTCTTTCCGACACCGATGATCTGGCCGTTCGCGTCCACTTTTTCGCCTTCGCCGAGGCCGAGGTACGCGATGATGTCCTCCACCAGCGTATTATTGGTCACGTTGAAAACTTCCACGGACTTCCCGTAGATCAGCATGCTCAGGTACGCCGCGATCAGGTCCTTGCCCGTTCCCGCTTCTCCCGTGAAGAGCATGTGATTTCCCTCCTTGAAGTCCTGGAGGATGTCGTAAAGGTAACGGAGGTTGGTCGGGGTCCAGTCCATGCGCCGGTCCCAGGAAACGTCGTCCATACTTTTCGGGGCGTCCGGGCGCACGGGGATCTCGAGATCCTTGAACGTCAGGAACCGTTGGCCGTCCCTTGTAATATAGTCCGGTCCCTTGAGGTCTTTTGCGTCAAAAGCGACCGCGGCGTCTTTTTTGAGAAGGGCATAGCTGTCCAGGACCGTATCGACGTTCGTGACCTGGTCCTGCTTCTCCACTTCCTGGTCGTAAGGATAAAAACGTTTGATCACGCTGCGGACGCGGCGGATGTCTTCCGGATAGACCGAAATGTGCTCGATAATATTTTCAAGCGCCCGGGTTGAAAAAGGACGCGCGACCATCTGCCCCCGGCCCAGCCGGCTGCCGGCGCTGTCGCTTCCCTTGTATTTCTCCCGGATCTTGGCGGCGGCCTTGACCAGCTGTCCCACGAGCTCGCGTTCCTGGGCCGTGATCCCCGAAGCGTCCTTCAGCCCGCGCATTTTCATGATCCGCCAGAAAAGGAATTGCATCTCTTCTTCCTCGGGAAGGTAATCGATCAGGACCACGTTGGAGCGGTCCATCATTTCCGCGGAGTCGGCGTTCACCTGATAGACCTTGGCGTCCCGTCCCGTCGCCGGCGGGTTGGCCGTAAAGACCGCGGCGAAACGCCGCTTGGCCTTGACCGTCGTGCCGTCGTGGAGCTTCACTTCGCGGGACTCATAAAGGTTGTTCATCTTGGCGCGCACGGAAGGCTTCGCCTTGTTCACTTCGTCGCCGACAAAAATATCCTCCTGGTCCATGGCCGTCGTCAGGGAGGACGGGATCCAGTCCGTTTTGCCCCGTTCGCGCTCGTTGACGCCGCGCCGTTCCACAAGGTCGTCCTCGTGGACGTCTTCGTGGAAGGCCATGAAGCGGACGTTGCGTCGCATCAGCCGCGCCGCGAAATAGATCAACCAGTTCTTGCCGGCGCCTTCTTCGCCGATCACGTAAAGCGGGCTCTTGTTGATGTCCTGGCGGTTCAGCCCCTTGATGATCCGCACCAGATAATCCACGTTCGTGTCGCACTCGAAGAAAGCGCCGTCCGCGATCTCCTCGAATTCGCCATTCACCTCCACCTTGAAGCTGGGATACTTGGTCTTGAATTTCCCATCTTCGAACATGAGGAACCGCTTCCCGCCCTCTTCGATGATCTGGAAGCTTCCGATCTCGGCGATCACGTTGCCCTCGCGCACTTCCGACCGCGCGGCCGCACGCCTGGCTTGGAATAGGGCGTTCAATTGCTTTTTTTGATCATCCGTCGTTTCCTTGCCTGTATACGCCCCGACAAGTTCTCCTTTCACCAAGTCAAGTTCAAGGACCACATCTGACCCCCAGTTCGCGATCAGCGCGCGGGTCCCGCCTTCCGGGATCCTGTAAACCGCGGGTGTCTGCACCGTCTCCAGTCCATACGCAGAAAGATCGATCACGTTCTTTTCCCCGAGTTTCTCGACCATTTCCTGTTTTTT
Source organism: Candidatus Omnitrophota bacterium (assembly GCA_903819565.1). GTDB lineage: Bacteria > Omnitrophota > Omnitrophia > Omnitrophales > Aquincolibacteriaceae > Pegaeibacterium. The sequence goes on from CAIJDY010000182.1 coordinate 7,533, forward strand.
ATCAGCCGTCGTTCTCGCCCCCGTGTACACCCTGACAGGTTCGTTTTTCTCATCGAGTTCGAGGATCATGCCAGACTTAAAATCCGCTTTCAACGTCCGGCGAAGACCTCCCGGAATGATGTAAGACGGCCGTTTGTCAGGAATATGGTCGGCATACATGTACACAGAGATCACGCCTTTTTCCCCGAGTGTTTCGACCAGCATCTTTTTTTGGTCATCGGTCGTTCTCTCTCCCGTATACGCCAGGACAAGTTTTCCGGTTTCATCAAAATGGAGGACCACATTGGATCCGGAATTCGGGATCTCCATGCGTCTCTTGTTTTCCGGAGTTTCGTGAAAAGCAGGCGTGCCCGGCATGAAGAGCCCAAACGGCTTGAGGTCCTTGATCCGGTATTTTTCGCCCGCGGCGTTGACCGGGATCTCACTCTCCAGAGATTCGTTAAGAGACGTTAACAAAGAGGCTTCAACGGTTTTCAGCTTTTCCACAATGGCGGCAGAGTTCGCGCCTTGAAAGATCCCGGAAACGGACTGTTGTTCTTCAGCTGCGACGTCCAACCCTTTCCATTTATTCTCCGCGAATGCGAGAAGAACCCAGGGCAGCAAATCCTCAAGAATTTTTCCAGCATTCGCGCGTTCGGCTTCGGGAAGCACGTCCGCCGCAAAATAGGTCCCGCCTTCGGGGATCGCCTTGTCGGTGAACACGCCTGCGGGTACCGGCATATGCTGCGCCCAGTAAAACTGGGGCGTTCCTTCATACGAGATCGCGTCAAGGAACTTCGCCATCACGTTCGGGTATTGTTTGCGCAATGCTTCGATGACCGGATCGATGTCTTTACTTTCGATCGTGTCCGCTACCGCGACTTCCTGACCAAGTGGTGAGCCTGCCGAACCACGAACTTCCGACCGCGAGGCATTCGGGGCCAACTCCCCGTCGATCTTCAAAATATAGACTTGTTTATCTTCATTAAAAGTCCCGGCGAGGAAAAACCCACCCCCGAGATCAAGAA
>CAIJDY010000183.1 GCA_903819565.1 Candidatus Omnitrophota bacterium
CCTCTTCCTTAAGACCTCGCTCCAGGAAACTCGACATCTTTTTTTCATCTTCTACGATCAGGATCTTCATGATAATTTCACTCTCCTTCCGGATCAAAATGGACCGTAACGTCCGCGTTCACATGCTGCTCCCGGATCTTGGCGATCAGGGACTCCGTCATATCGTGCGCTTTTTTGAAATCATCCTCTCCCCGGATCTCGATATGGAAATCCAAGAAAACCTGATTGCCGACCTTCCGGCTGCGGAGACTGTGGGCCCCCACGATCGCCGGGTGATGCCGCAAAATGATCATTCTCAGATTATTCAGGTCGGTATTCGAAAGCCCCCGGTCCAGCAATTCAGCAACGGCCCGCCTGAAAATCCCGATCGCCGCCTTGAAAATGTAGGCCGCCACGAGGATCGAAACGATCAGGTCCCAAAAAACCTTCCCGGTCCGTCCCACCAGGACCAGCGCCAGGATCACGCCCAGGTAGGAAACAAAATCCATCGAATAATGGACCTTCTCGGTACCGAGGATGAGCGATTTATTATGGCGGGAAAGATGCTTCAGGCGCCAGGACAGCAATGCCGTCACGATCGCAGCAAATAGGATCACACCGATCCCAAGAGGAATCTCGGCGACAAAACTTCCGGCAAAAAGCCGGCGCACGGCTTCGACGATCACGTACGAACCGCTGATCCCGATAAAAAGACTTTGAAATAGACCCGCCAGGCTTTCGACCTTTCCGTGACCATAAGCGTGTTCGGCATCGGGCGGCTTGGAGGCCACTTTGAACGCAAAGAAGTTCAGCGCCGACATCATCAGGTCCAACGTCGAATCAAGCGCCGAAGCCATGATGGCCATCGAATGGGTCACGAGGCCCGTGCAAAATTTCGCCGTCATTAACAGAATCGCCACGCCGATCGACAGGATCAACGCCTCCCGTGTCTGCTTTACGTATTGGTCGATCGTATCCTTGGTCACGGCTGGAACCCCACACCTGTATTTGAGTTTAAGATATCTTTATAAATCGCCAGATCTCCAACGGAAAAACACACGAAACGGATCTCGTCAAAATCCTCCTCAAACTCCCTGCCGGCGGCGAGAGCGATCATCGCGGCCTCTTTTTTAGGGTACCCGTAAACACCCGTACTGATCGCGGGAAACGCGATACTCCTGAGTCCCTCCCGCTTGGCCAACCGGAAACTGGTCCTGTAGGCGTCCCGCAAAAGCCCGGGTTCCCCGCTTTTTCCACCATTCCAGACAGGTCCCACCGTGTGTATGATCCGCCGGGCCTTCAGCTTCCCGGCCGGCGTGATGACCGCGTCCCCGGTCGCGCAATGCCCGATCTTCCGGCACGCTTCCATCACGGAAGATCCGGCTGCGCGGTGAATCGCGCCGTCGACCCCGCCGCCGCCCCGCAACCCCTCATTCGCAGCATTCACGATGACATCCACGTCTTCCCGAGTGATATCACCCCGTTTGGCGATGATCATCTCAAGCCTTTTCGGACGTTTCTCGCGGCGGCGCTTGACCCAACAGCTGCTGGACCACTTCCAACAAATGGAGCCCCTCAAAAGGTTTCGGTAAAAAGATATTGGCCCCGCTTTTTTCCCACTTGGTATTTTCCTCGAAAAAAGCGCTCATTAACAGGATCGGCATCAGTTTGTGCACCGGCGAATTCCGGATCCAGGCGCAAACGGCGTAGCCGTCTCGGCCCGGCATGCGGATGTCCAGTATCGCGAGGTCGAAATAAAATTCTTCCAACATTTTGACCGCGATGTTCCCATCCGCCGCCCAAACCACTTCATGCCCACCCCGGCGCAAACGCTCCGAAACGATCATCCCGACATCCACTTCATCATCCGCCACAAGGATTTTTGCCATCGCAAAACCGCCTTCCCGACAAGTTCGGATTATTTTCGTTTGAACTGCTTTTCAATCTCCAGCAAGGAATACTTAAAGAAACTGGGGCGCCCGTGCGGACAGTTAAAAGGGTTCTCGCACCGCCCCAATCGGGCCAACAGGCCCTGCATCGCCGGGAGCGTCAGGGCATCCGAAGCTTTCACGGACTTCCGCTTGCAGGCGATCATCGCCGCGATATTTTCATGCGCTTCCTTGAGCCGGGTCTGGACTTTTCCGGCCTCTTTTTCATCGACAAAATGTTTGATGAGGATCACGGGATTCTCGTCTTTCAGAACCGCCGGCAGCGCGCGGACCACGAACGCCTTTCCCCCGAAAGCCTCCACCTCGAAACCGAGTTTGTTCAAAAAAGGGATATTTTTCGTCAACACTGCCGCCTGCCGCGGATGTAGTTCCAGGGCCTCTTCCACAAGAAGCCCCTGACTTACGGGACGTTCCGACTCGAAGTTCTTCAACAGCTCCTCGAACATGACGCGCTCGTGCGCCGCGTGCTGGTCGATGATCACATAACCTTCTTCCGTCTCCGCCAAAATGTAGGTCCGGTGGATTTGCCCGAGAACGCGGGTGATCTTCGGCCCCCTGCCGATCTTGAGCGGCTCGAAAGTGAAACCCTCCCCGTGAACCGGCATTTCGGGTTCTGCCTCCGCGACCCGCGAGGGAGCTTCGCTGAGGGTTTTGGCTGCCTCAAAATCAAAGGAGCCGCCGCGAACCTCCGGCCGCATCCGGGGACCTGGAAAAGTATCCGCGCTCGCCCGCACGGAAGGCGCCAGATCGCCGTGATCCCTCAAGGCTCCCCCCACGGTCTTTTCGATGAGGGATTTGATCAGCGCCTCATGAGATAGGCGGACCTGCTGTTTGGTAGGATGAACATTCACATCCACATATTGCGGATTCAGCTCCAGGAAAAGGATCGCCGTCGGGAACTGGTGCTGCATCAAAAATCCATGATAGCCGGCTTGAAGGCCATGGCTCAGCCCGTAAGCCCTCACCCACCGGTGATTCACGAAGAAAAACTGCCGGGCACGATTCCCTGAAGCGAGCGACGGCTTCCCGATCAGCCCTGACAGGCGAATGTGCGGCAACTCCGCGTCGATCTCGATCGTTTGTTCCGCCCAATCGTCCCCGAAGATCGCCCGCGCCCGCATGGCCAAGTCCTCGGCAGGCAGAAGATCGAGCGTGTTTTTTTCACCGGTATCGAGCAGAAACCTGACCTTGAGATTGGCCAGCGCCAGCGAGGTCACGATATCGAGAATGTGTCCCATCTCGGTACTGTCTTGTTTGAGGAATTTTCTCCGGGCCGGCGTGTTAAAAAAAAGGTCCCGGACTTCGATCACTGTTCCCGCAGCGCAGGAGCATTCCTTTACTTTGGCCAAGCTCCCGCCGTCCACTTCCAGAAGAGTACCAGCGGCGGCTTCCGATGTCCTTGTCCGCATAGAAAATCTCGAAACCGCGGCAATGCTTGGAAGCGCCTCTCCCCGGAACCCGAAGCTCCCGATCCGGAAAAGGTCCTCGGCGTCCGTGATCTTGCTCGTGGCGTGACGCTGGAGCGACAACTCCGCGTCTTCCGCGGTCATGCCGGAACCATTGTCCACGACGCGGATAAGACTTTTCCCGCCGTGCTTGATCGTGATCTCGATGTGATCGGCTCCGGCGTCCAGGGAATTCTCGACAAGTTCCTTGACGATCGACGCCGGCCGCTCCACGACCTCCCCGGCCGCGATCTTATTGGCCACCTGTTCGGACAGAACGTGTATCTTTCCCATAACCGTTACGTTGCCTCCCGCTCGAGCTTGGATTTCAGTGCGGCAAGCTTCTGGAGCGCTTCGAGCGGTGTCAGCCGGTCCACGTCCATTTTCTTCAGAGCTTCTTCGACAGGACTCGGACTCCGGACAGCGACATCAAAAAGCGTCGGACCGCTTTGTTGGGTCTTTTTAGCACCGCTCGACTTTTTGGATTCGATGATCTGCGAGGCTTCGCTATTTTCACTTTCGAGAATGGCCAGGATCTCCTTGGCGCGTTTGGTAACGTCCGCGGGGATCCCCGCAAGCTCCGCCACATGGATCCCGTAGCTGCGGTCCGCCGCCCCGCGTGCCACCTTCCGCAGAAAAAGCACGCCGTCCGCGGTTTCTTTCACCGTCATGGTGTAATTGCGGATCCCCGGAAAGTGTTCTTCGAGCTGCGTCAATTCATGATAATGCGTGGCAAAAAGTGTTCTGGGCCGCACTTTTCCGCGAACCAGGAATTCGCAGATCGCCCAGGCAATGCTGACACCGTCAAAGGTCGACGTTCCGCGGCCGACTTCGTCCAGGATCAAGAGGCTGCGGCCCGTCGCCTCCTGAAGAATATGGGCGGTCTCGAGCATTTCCACCATGAACGTGCTTTCGCCTCGCGAGAGATCGTCCGAAGCCCCGATGCGCGTGAAGATCCGGTCCACAAGACCAATATGCGCCGTACGCGCAGGCACGAAGGAGCCCATCTGAGCCAGAAGAACGATCTGCGCCGTCTGCCGGATATACGTCGATTTCCCGGCCATGTTCGGCCCGGTCAGAACGATCAGCTGTTCCTTCTCACCGTCCAGATGGGTGTCGTTCTCCACGAACCTTCCCGACGGCAACATGCTTTCCACCACCGGGTGTCGGCCGCCCTTGATCATGATCGGTGAGTCATCGCAAACTTCGGGACACACCCACTTCTTTTCGATCGCAACGCGGGAGAGGGCGATCAGCGCGTCCAGCACGCCGATGGCCTTCGCCATTTCCTGAAGCGGCAGCAGGTCCTCAAGGCCCTTGGCGCGGATCTCCCCGAAAATGTTATATTCCAGGTCCACGATCTTATGCTGCGCCCCCGAGATCTTGTCATCCCATTCTTTCAGTTCCGCCACCACGAAGCGTTCCGCATTCGCCAGCGTCTGGCGGCGAATATAATTTTCGGGGACCGCGTTAAGATACGACTTGCTGATCTCGATTGTGTAGCCGAAGACCTGTGAGTATTTCACTTTCAGGGATTTGATCCCCGTGCGCTCGATCTCGCGCCGCTGGAATTCGAGGATCCAGTTCTTCCCGTTCCTGGCGACGTCCCGCAGTTCGTCCAGTTCCGGCGAATAACCGTCCCGGATCAGGCCGCCATCCCTGACGCTCAGCGGCGGTTCGGCCACGATGGCCCGGCCGATCAATTCGCTCAGACGCGGGAACGGCTGGATGTGTTTTTGAAGTTCGCGAAGCCTCTGGGAATCAAATTTCGCGAGGATGTTCCTCAACTCGGGTACGCGTTCTAAAAAGGCATGCAGGTTCACGAGATCGCGGGCGTTCGCGACGCCGTAATTGAGCCGGCTCAGCGTCCGCTCCATGTCTTTAACGCCCTTGAGCAGACGGACCAGGTCCTCCGCAGCTCGGAGCTCCTTGATCAGTTCGGCGACAGCGTCCTGCCGCTGGTGGATCTCGCCGATGTCCAAAAGCGGGTGCGTCAGCCAGTGATGGAGGCTGCGCAGTCCCATCGCCGTCAGCGTTCGGTCGATGACGGAAAAAAGGCTGCCGAAGTCCTTGCGGCCGCTCAGCGAGGTCACGATCTCCAGACTTTTCTGCGCTTGGCGGTCCAGCACCATGAACTGGCTGGCATTAAAAAGCCTCGGAACCTGAACGTGCTCCAGCGCGCCGTGAAAGTGATCTTTTAAATAATAAAGGATCGCGCCGCAGGCCCCCACCGCGAGCGGGTGATCGTGAAAAGAGATCCCCTTTGAGGATCCGAGTTTGAACGTATCCGCGACAAGCCTCATGGAATCGTCGTACTCGAAGATCCAGTCTTCGTAGACCGTCAGCGCGGCGCGGATATTTTCTTTGACGAAGCTCGAAAGGTCCTGCCGGTCCCCCAACGTTTTGGGGACGACCACTTCGCGCGGGGAAAGGAGCATGAGCTCATCCAAGATCCTGTCCTGGGTGATCTCGCGGACATAAAATTCTCCGGTACTGAGCTCGAGATAGGCCATGACCGCGGAGGTCTTGTCCGCGTAGAGCGCCGCGAGGTATTGGCGGGCGGCGACGGGCGTTTCGTCATCGAGATATGTGGCAGGCGTGATCACGCGCGTAACCCTGCGTTCCACGAGCCCCTTTGCCTGCGCGGGATCGCCGATCTGTTCACAGATAGCCACTTTCAGGTTGTGGTCCAAGAGCGTCCGCACGTAGCCCTGAAATGCGTGATGCGGGAACCCGCACATGGGCACGCGCCCCGCTTCCCCGCCTTCACGGCCCGTCAGCGTGATGTTCAGGATGTCGGAAGCCTTGACCGCGTCCTCGAAGAACATCTCGAAGAAGTCCCCCAAATGAAAGAACAGAATAGTCTCTGGGGGCAGGCTCTTTTTGATGGAACGGTACTGCTCCATCATCGGGGTGAGCTTCACCTGTGCGTCTAAACCTGCGGGGTTCGTCTGCGTCAAAATCCCTCTCCTGATCTGGTGCAACTGCTATCAATAAATGCTTTGGGAAGCGTTAGAACGAATGTCCTGATTTGGAAATCTTCTGGACCAGGTTATCAAGCAGGTCCACTTCATTCCCCCCCTCGTCAGGGTACGTTACGTAGACAAAAGACATTTTCACGCGGTCCTGAAGGCGCCTTTCCCTAAGGAAGGTCTTCAAGGCCACCTGGAACCGCTCCAGGGCCCGCCAGGCATTATCCTTGGTGCAATCCGCCAGAACGATCATCAACTGCCGCTCGCCTCGAACCACGCCATCGGCCCCGCGACGAAAGGTCTGCTCAATAACCGATTTCATTCCCGAGAGAACGGCCCTCCACAATTGCGCCGTGACCGGCGGATCCTCTCCCGGAAGCAGTTCCACCGGCATCATCACC
>CAIJDY010000184.1 GCA_903819565.1 Candidatus Omnitrophota bacterium
CGGAGCGCCCCCATAATATTCTGGGCTTCGGAAATATACCCATTTTCTGTCTGAATGAGCATACGCGGAAGAACCATCGCCGCCAGAACTGCCAAAATCACGATGACGATCAAAATCTCGATCAGAGTAAACCCACGCTGTCGTCTTCTCATTTTCAACCTTTCTAGGCCTTTGTCCCCTTCCGATGGCCTGGTTTACCGCAAAAATGGAACCTTCGTTCCCATCCGAAATTTATCCATTTATTAAGAAAAGGTCTGGAGCAAATTCCACGGGTATCTTCAGGCCATTCCTTCCCCGAGGGAGGAATGCCAAACCCGCTGCGACAACACCCCGTGACTCTCCCCGGTAACGCTATGAGGCGACCCGGCAACCCCCATTATTGGCAACCGCCGCATATTTCGCGGGACAAGTCCACGCGCCTGCTTCAGATAGAGTTATCACCTGACCGTCATAAGTGCCGCCCCCGCTGTTCTTTCGCGTGGCTGTGATGGTGTTCGCGGCGGTGGCCACAATTGTCCAGTTGTTGCTATCATTACCCGCCTTCCAGTTCAGTGCGGGAATCGCAATCGTGGTATCCGCTTGCGCCGACCAGGCTGCCTGAGCTCCGCTATCGGTCGCCGTAATCTCCGCCGAGCGGAGCGCCCCCATAATATTCTGGGCTTCGGAAATATACCCATTTTCTGTCTGAATGAGCATACGCGGAAGAACCATCGCCGCCAGAACTGCCAAAATCACGATGACGATCAAAATCTCAATGAGCGTGAAACCTTTTTGCCTTTGCATTCTATTCATCTTTGTATTCTCCTTTTCAGTGTTATCACTACAGCTACCATAATCAAATCTACACCATATACAATCATTCTTTCAACTTATTTTATCAAATAATTACCACTGATACTAACTTTTATAGCATTTACTATCAATTAATAACTTAAATGACTTATTAACACTCAAAAACAAAATATCGTTTACCGAATACATCCATCCTATCCCCCCGTCGACAACTGAATGATCGGAAGGAACATCGAAATAACGACTGTCCCAATCACGCCCCCCATAAAAACAAGAAGGACAGGCTCCAAAAGTACCGTCAGGCGCGCAAGAAAAGTGTCCACGGCCTCTTCATAATAATTAGCGATCAGTATGAGAAAATTCTCCAATTGGCCGCTCTCTTCACCCGTGCTTAGCAACTGCGTCATAAAAACGGGAAAGACCTTCTTCGATTCAAGTTGGGCGCCAAGCCCCTGCCCGCTCTTCACGGCCTGTGCGACCTGCTTGATCTGGCCTTCCAGATACGAATTATCGACCAACTTCCCGCTAATCTCAAGAGCCTGCAATATCTGGACGCCGGAGCGCAAAAGAGTCCCGAGGGACCTTGAAAAACGAACGACTGCAACCTGGATGGCCAAATTTCCAAAAATTGGCATGCTGAGAAAGTAGAGGTCCAATGAAACACGGTACTTGGGAGATTTTTTTAGATAAACGAGAGCGACAACAATCCCGATGGCCACACACAGCACAAAAGGGGCCTGGTGGCGGATAACATTGCTAATGCCAACGACGACCTTGGTAAGTATCGGAAGCGGCATGTTCTGCGTTGCAAAGATTGAAGCGAACTTCGGAACAATGAACACCATCAGGAACGCCATCGCGCCGGTGACCGCCAGCGTCAGGATTCCGGGGTAAAAAAAAGCCGTAACAACCTTTCCCTGGATCCGGCTCGCGGATTCCTGGTAGTGAGCGATCTCTTCAAGACACTCGGGCAACTTTCCCGTCGTTTCCCCGACCTCGACCAAATTGATCCATATCCACGGGAAGACGTCCGAAGATTCCCGGAGAGCTGCAGTGAACGAGCTCCCTTCTGAGATCCGCTTCCGAAGTTGTTGAAGGACGTCCCTGAAATAAGGGTTGGCGTTGCCCTTCCAGACGATCTCAAGGGAACGCAAAAGAGGGATCCCCGCTTTGATGAGCGTCCCAAGCTGGACCCCAAAAAAAATAAGTTCGCGCGTGGAGACCCGGTTCATGAAAGAAAACGAGCCCCGCAGCCCCTGGCCCTTGGTCTGCCCGCCGAAGGCGCTCCGGAGGTAATCCCCCATCTCCTTCACCGGTTTTACGGAAACGACGATAAAACCCTGTTTCAAGAGCCGCTGGATCACCTCTTCCATGCTCACGGCTTTCATATGCAAGACCGTCACAGGACCGTTCGGGACGGCGCGGGACCGCACGTGGCATTCGAAAGGTTTCTCTTTCCCCGGAGGAAGCAGGGTCCCGATGTCGGATTTCAGAGCGGGCTCACTCATAAGCCACGCTCAAAACTTCTTCCAGGGTTGACATGCCCCTTTCGACCTTCTTGAGCCCGCTCTGAAAAAGGGTCTCATAATTCTTTTGCTTCTGAAGTCTTCTCAAAGCGTCCAGGTCGGCGTCCTTGCTGACCAGCCTGCGAAAATCCTCATCCATCGGAAGAACCTCATAGATGGCCGCGCGCCCCCAATAACCGATGTTGCGGCACTGGCTGCATCCCTTCGCCTTATAGATCGTGTCTACGTTCAGTTTGTACTGCTCCTTCAATTTCGAATCGACTTTTTGGGGCTCCTTGCAGTGGGGACATACGAGACGGATCAAGCGCTGTGCCGCGACAAGCGCAAGGCTTCCCGAAACAAGATACGGCTGGATCCCGATATCGATTAAGCGCGTCACGGCAGTGACCGCGTCGTTGGTGTGCAAAGTGCTCAGAACAAGATGGCCCGTCAGGGAGGCACGAATGCAGATCTCCGCCGTTTCAAGGTCGCGCACTTCTCCCACGAGTATCACATCCGGGTCCTGGCGCAGAAAGGCGCGCAGCCCGGAAGAAAAGGTCAACCCGATGTCCGGCTTCACTTGGACCTGATTCATCCCCGTGATCTGGTATTCGACCGGATCTTCGATCGTGATGATATTGACTTCGGAGGACAGCCGTTTGTTCAGGGCCGAGTAAAGCGTCGTGCTTTTCCCGCTTCCGGTCGGCCCCGTCACGAAAATAAGACCGTAAGGCCGCATCAAGGCGATCTCAAAAAGCGCCTGCTGTCCGGGTTCAAAGCCCAACAGTTTCATGTCCAGGAGGTCGGTGCGTTTGTCGAGAATACGCATCACGATCTTTTCTCCGGCGACAATGGGAATCGTGGACACGCGGATATCGATGCGACGGTTCTTGTAATTCAGGGAAAAGGACCCGTCCTGCGGGATGCGTTTTTCGGCGATATCCATTTTCGCGAGGATCTTGACGCGGGAGACCAGCGCGCTATGCATTTCCTTCGGCGGGGACGGCAGTTCGTAGAGAACGCCGTCTATGCGGTACCGCATGTTGATTTTTTCACGGAACGGCTCGATGTGGATATCGCTCGCGCGGTCATCAAGCGACTTTTTGATCATCGCATCGACCAGCCTCACCACCGGCGCTTTTTCGGCCTCGACGATTGACGCTTCAAGGTCGACCTTCGTCTCTTCCTTTTCGAAAATGTACTCGTGCTTCGCCTCGTCGAGCTCCTGGGAAGTCACCAGCTCCTGCATGTCCGTACTGCTGTAAAAAACGTCGATCGCTTTGTTCAGCTCGTTCGCTGTGGAAAGGACGGGAGAGATATCGAACCCGGTCATTTTTCGAAGGTTGTCGAGAAAAATGATGTCGGGCATTTTCGCGACCGCGAGTTTCAGAAGTCGTCCTTCGCGGGCCAGGGGAAGGACCTTGTGCTCCCGCGCAAATTCCATGGGGATGTATTCCTTGAGCCGCTGGTCCCCACGGGGTTTCAGCTGCTCCGGAGCCAGAAAAGAAACCCCCAACTGTTCGGAAAGGACCCCGCGAAGCTCGGCCTCTTTGAGGGCATTCGTGCGGATCAGGATCTGCCCCAGCGGTTCGCGGGATACTTTTTGTTCGGCGAGCGCCTGGGCCAGCTGATCACGCGTAATGAGCTTGCGTTCCAGCAACAATTCTCCGAGCAAAACATTGGTACGCATCGTTTCCCCTGCCCTCTAGAAGTTTCTGCGAGCGGTTCGCCGAACCCTTACAGCGCTTTCTTTTCCGCTTTAGGCGCGACCTTCGTCCCCGTGGCGGCAACGCTCTGGCTCATGGTATCCAGCGTCGCGTTCATCAGCTTTTTGCGGACGTCGAAATATTGATCGTAGTCCCGCGGCTTCTCGGGCCCGTCCTTTAATTCCTTATACCATTCCTTCTGCTTCACTTTCCAGAAAGGCGCCCGCTCTTCTTCGAACATCATCCGCTTGTCCGGGACCGACGGGGTTTCCAGCACCGAAGGATCGCGGATAATGTAGGGCGTCACAAAAAGGATCAATTCGCGATCCTGGATTTTCTTGGTATTGCTGGTAAAAAAGGCTTTTCCGACCACGGGAATATTGCCGAAGAACGGGACCTTGCGATTGTTGTTCTGCTGTTGGCTCAGAAGAAGGCCGCCGAGAGCGATGGTCTGGCCGTCATTGAGCATCAGGGTGGTACGGGCCGTCCGGATCGTCGGGTCCCCCGTCTTGCCGCCGCCGGCCCCGTTGACCGCTATTTCGGAAGGATCCAGCGTCGCGAAGGTCGGCTCCACGCTCATGGTGACCCTGTCGTTCGTATTAATGAGTGGAACCACGCGAAGGATCGTTCCAATCTCGCTGCGTTCCGTGCTGTTCGTTTCCGTTCCGGCGCCCCCGGCCTGCGTGGACGTTGTCGTCCCGATGGCCGCGTCGGTCGCGATCTTGATGATTGCAGCATGGTTGTCCAAGACAAGGATCTTCGGCTTCGCCAAGACCTTGAGCTTCTGCGCCTGCTCCATCGCCTTCACCGAAACCTGAAAACTCGAAAAATCCCTCACCCCGTCCGTAATCGTCCCCGTATGGTTCGCGGGATTGAACTGCTGCGGGATGTTATTGAAACCTTTCGTGAGACCCTTCCAGATCCCATTGGAATACCCCGAAGTAGCTTCACCGTTGTTGTCCAAAAAAGGGAACGCTGTCGCTTGTTTACCGCCGGTGATGGTCCCGAAAACACCGTTCGCATCTCCCCATTCCACCCCAAGTTCCCTGTCCAAGTCCTCAAAAGTCTCCACAAGAAGCACATTGATGAGCACCTGATCCAGAGGACGGTCCAGCTGGATGATTGCGGCCTCGATCATGTTCACACGGTCTTCGGTATCGGTCACGACAAGGCTGTTGGAACGGCTATCCACGGACACCTTCCCGCGTTCTGAAAGGATCTTTTGGACCGCCTTGTAAATCGCGGAATCCTCCAAAGCCGGCTCCTTATCTTCCACTTTCAAAGTCACCAACCCGCCACCGCCGGAACTGCCGCTACTGGAACCGCCGCCGCTGGAACCCGAGCTGGTGGTTTCGATATCCTTGACCCTGCTCGCCTGGATAAAATGAAGTTTAAACACCTTGGTGACCAACGAGGGCTGTTCGGCGGCGTCCGCGGAAGCCCGAAAGAGATAAATGTTCCGACCGGGGATAAAATCGTAATTCACGTTACAGCCGTGTCTCAGGGATTGGAGCGCATCCTCGAGAGTAACGTTGTCCAGGGTCATGTTGACCTGCCGCTCCCCGATTTCTTTTCCAGCGATAAAATTGATCCCACTAAGGGACGATATCACGCTCAGGACGTTGATGAGGGTCGCAGCCTTGAAGTCGAGATAGTATTTCCCTTCCGCCGTTCTTTCGACCTTCACCCCCTCCGGAGCAGGAATTCCGGGTGCCGGACTGCCCGCGGTCCCTTCGAATTGCGCGGGAGAACCGATGGACGGTTCCTCGCCCAAGAGCGTCTGGGGAACGCTCGGAAAAAACAGGAGCATGAAAATAACGGCCCAACTTGTATTATTATTTTTTTTCATGGCAATCGATCTTTCTTTTAGAGTCCTGTTTTAAAAATTATGCCGTGCCAGGGGCTTTGGGCTTCCGCCGCCCCCCCACCGATTTCCTCATCGCCGCTTCATCGAATAACCGCAGGGTTTGCATGGCCCCGTTCACCAAGACATCCGCCTCGCCTTTACGGACTGCCACTAGCTTAATCCCTTTTCTTTCTTCTTCCACGTAATAAATCTCCCCGTTCAAGATCGCGTAGGAGTCCTGGGCTCCGAAACCCACTCCCTGCAAAACCACTTTAACGGCCTGCTCCGTTTTTGGGGCCACTTCCTCGGCTTCCGCGCCCTCTCTTATTTGCGGCTGAAAGGGGTCCCGAACCTCTTCCTGGGCCATTTGAACCGCGTTGCCGACCCCCTGCATTTCCACGGGAGCCGCCTCGGCACCCCCCGCAACCGCATCGCTTGTCATCGGCACCCTGGGCGCGTGCTCCTCCGCCGACAGACCGGCTGCGGCTCCGAAAATCAAGATCCAGGTAAGGACCAGAACTTTTTTACCGGACATTACTTTTTTTCGCCCTTTGTTTGAGATACGTTTCCAAAGAAACACTGGTCTGGAGCTTTCCTTCTTTTTTCCCCTTGAGCAGCATGGGGGGACGCGAAATCGTCACCGCATTGATCTTGATCGCCGGATTAAACGTGTCAACGTTCTTCAGAAATTTCACCAGCTGAAAGAACGACCCCCGGGCACTTACATCCACGAAAAGCTTCAAATAGATCTCCCCCGGCTCAGTCTTCGGGGTGATCGTATCGATGTCCAATTTTTCCTTGCTGACAATATCTGATATCTTGCCGAGAACCACAGAACGTTCCGGCACCGTGAGAAAAAATCCCTCAAGCTTTTCGAGCTTGGCCCGCACAAGTTCCGTCTCGTCAAAAAGCTTCAGCCTTTCCTTGGAGACGTCTATTTTTAATTTGAGAGCGCGGGTCTCTTCGAAAAAAGGCTTCACGATAAACATGAAGCCGAGAAGGATGGCTGCTGCCCCCACGGCCGCCTTGATCGCCATTTCCTTCTGTTGTTCTTTGAATTTTATGTCCGCCACTTCGAAAACTCCTTATTCACAAATGACCTTGAAACGGGTCACATTATAGTTCATGTATTTTTCCCGCTTTGTTTCTTCCAGCTTGAATTCGGAAAACTGTTCCGCAAAGATCTTGTTGGCGGAAAAACCGTTAACCCAAGCATTGATCACCCCGGCTTCTTTTTCAGAATTACCGAGATAGCAGATCCCGCTGATATCCATGCGTTTCTTGGATCCCGCCTTTTCCGCGTCCGATGCCCCGGCAGGCTTCCCGTAAGAGATAAGATCGACCAAAATGGACTTTGGCAGCCCGCGTCCGATCGATTCAAAAAAAGAATAGGCCGGCACCTTTGCCTGAAAGAAATTATTGAGCAGTGCTGTCCGGGTGTTCAGTTTTTCATTTTCTTCACGGAATTCGGATATCGACTTTGAAACTGCCGCGGCGCTCTTTTTGCTCAAGGGCTCCAAGATGGTCTCGTCCTGGCTCTTCAACCGCTGGATCGTGGGCTGGAAAACGGTCAGCTGGACCACGAAAAAAAACGCCAGGACCAAAAGACATTCGACGACAAGAAATCCGATCAGATTTTCCGGCTTGGACCTCCTCTCGGCAGCCGGCAAAAGTTTCATTTCCCCCAGCGGGGAGCGATAGTTGAGCGCCCTCAGGGCCAGTCCGTAGGCCACAATGATCGTGCTAAGAACATCGGAAGCGATGTTCTTCTCGTTCGGGAAATTGGCCACATCGAAACGGATCGTGTAATTAAGGGAATGCTCGAGATATTCCACCCAGAACTTCAGGTCGCCGCGCCCAGCCAAAAAGATCTGCGCGACGGCCTCACCGCCCGTCAGCTTGTAGAAATAATCGATGGAAGCTTTGAGTTCCTCGAAAAAGCGGGTCTTGTCCTCTTCGATCCGCCCCGTCAGCAAAAAATCGCGGGACAGATAAACGATCCCTTTCGCGGCAAAGGTGACGTTGACGTTCCCGTCGTTCTGGATGACCACGAAGGCGTGTGTCTTGGCCTTCCCGATCATGTTGAGCGTGAAAAAAGCGCGCCCCACCGCCGAATAAACCGGTTCAACCATCAAAACTTTCGCGCCCGCAGCGCGGAGGTCGGAAAGGCAAGTGTCGAGAATTTCCTGGCGGATCGCCGTAGCAGTCACCGAAAAAACGTTCTTGTGGGTCGTTTGCAGACAGTAATCAAGAACGGATTCCGAGAACTTGAACGGAATGTAGCGGCTCGCTTCGTAGCGGATCGCCTCGGCCTCTTCCTTTTTGGGAACCGCCGGCATGATGAAATGGCGGGTGACGACCTGAAAGGGGCTTACCGCCGCAGACACATAAGCGGCGGGTTCCTTGATCCTCTCAAGGGCCCGGTAGATCGCCTGAGCCTCGGGAGTGAGTTTTTTGATCTTGTGGGCTTCTTTGCCAACCGCCGGTTCTTTAGGTTCCGACGGATTAATAGGCTCGATGGCGTAATTCTTGATTTGCGGGCCGCTCACGGAACGCACCACGGACACTGCAATCACTTCATTCCGCCCGACATAAACTCCAACGCCTTTCGACATAGATCTCTATTCCCCTCCCGGGGTTCCTTTCTCTATTTCGATGAAAAAGTAACCCTGTCGCCCTCTTGGACCACTGCCAAGGCTCCGCTGTCGAGAACGGTCCCCGCGGACATCGAAGGATAAACCCTCTCGAGACGTCCCGTGGCCAAAGGTTTGCCGTCCTGAAAAATATTGAACAAGCCGCCGGTCACGGCCCCCTGCTCCGCTCCCAAATTGACAACGATGAACTGGTACTGCCGGTTGACCATGACCACTTCCCCCTGAGGCAGCGCTTTGGGTTGCGGCGCGACTTGCGCTTCCGCCGCGGCGGCTTTCTTTTTCTGTTCCTCCACGGCTTTGATCGCAGCGCTAAAAGCGGTCGTCAAACTGCCCTCCGAGACCAGTTTTTCGATCGATCGAATATGCGCCTGAAGTGTGTTCACAAGCTCCTCACGAACCTGAACGACCTTGCGCAGGCCATCTATCTGTTCTTCGTATTGGGCAGTGACTCGAAGCAATTCATCACGATAAGATTTTTCCATCGCGGTGTACATCGCCGCTTTCGCCTGGGCCCCGCCCAACGCACCGGCCATACTACGGACCTGAGCACTGAGCTTTTGAAGTTCATTCCGCTGATCGTTCGCTGTCGTTTTGAGCGCGGCCGCGGACCTCTCAAGCTGGTCGTTCGCCCCCTGGCTCTCTGCCAATTGCAAAGTAACGTTCTGCCGCAGGGAAACTTCTCCCGCATAGAAATAGGCGAAAAGACCGGCCAGCATCCAGCCAAGGGTCAGGACCGCCGTTCCCAAACGGAAAAAAGACCTTTTGCTTCCCAAAGCCGGCTTTTTGACCTTAGCGGCAAAGTTCGGGACCGAGGTAACCGTTTGAACGCTCAAAGTTTCGAAAATCGGCGCCTTTTCCGGTACCGGAGATTTTTCAGGAAGCGCTTTGGGCGCTATCTGCACCACAGGCTCCGGGCGCTTCATGGGAACAACCTTGTGCGCCCTATAATCGTGGACGATCCGTTCTTCCAATGCCACCCAACTGCGGACCGCATCCAGATTGACCTTCGGAGAGGCCGGTACGGTCTTTTTCAGGGGGATCTCCTTCAGTAAAACACTATGGCTCGGGCTATTGGATTTCGAGGAACTGAAAAGCCCCCAAAAGGAAAAAGCCTTCTTTGGTGCCGCCTGAGACGCCACAGCTTGTCCCTTCGGGCCGATAACCTGAATTCTTCTCTCTTTAAGTTTCTGCATGGTCGCATCCCCTTAATCTTGAGTGAATTAGTCCCTGTTCAGACAGACCTCACGCCTGAACTGACGCAATATAACTTAGTATGGTTTCGACCGCTCGAAGGATTTTCTTAAGTAAAAGCTGGATTGGAGTTACAGCATTTCTGGATTGAGAAACCGGATGCCCTGGGGACGATCCCAATATCCGATGAAATCAGGTCGCCTGCTACCCGTTCGCGGATCCAGTGAGGGCAATCCACCCCTTGGATTTGATCATGGGAGGAGCCCTTAACCTCGCGCTCTGAGGATCTATGCGGGAAAAAACTGGGATTGATGCTTTTTTTCAAAAGCGGCGATGACAGCTTCTTCCTGGAGGGTGATGCCGATATCGTCCAAGCCCAAAAGGAAACGTTCTTTGACGGAAGGATCGATCTCGAAATGAAAAACGGCCTCGGGAGCTGTATGCAGCGTGACCGTCTGTTTTTCCAGATCAAGCGTCATCACGACACCGGGATAGCTCTCAATAGCCCGAAAGATCTCGGAAACTTCTTTTTCGGAAAGTTCGACGGTCAAAAGTCCGTTTTTTACGCTGTTATTCCTGAAGATATCCGCGAACCCCGGGTTCCGGTGCTTCCCTTCCCCGGAGGGGGGTGCGATCACGGCTCGAAAACCATATTGGCAGATCGCCCACACCGCATGTTCGCGACTTGACCCACAACCGAAATTATTGCGGGCAACCAGAATTGTGGCACCCCGGAAAGAGGGCCGGTTAAGGACAAACTCCGGGTTGGGCTTCCCGTTCTCCAAATACCGCCAATCATGGAAAAGCTGCTCCCCGAAACCCGTACGCACAATGGATTTCAGGAATTGCTTCGGGATGATCGCGTCCGTGTCCACATTGGCCCGGTCAAGGGGCATCACCACTCCCTTGAAAGTTTTAAATGCCTTCACTTTTCACCTATTGAAATTTCACGATTAGTCCCGGACCTTTATTTTCCGGATATCCACAAAATGACCCGCGACCGCCGTTGCCGCCGCCATTTCCGCGCTAACAAGATGGGTCCGGCCGCCTTTTCCCTGACGTCCTTCGAAATTCCGGTTCGAGGCCGAAGCAGAACGTTCTCCGGGCTTTAGCTGGTCGGGATTCATCGCGAGGCACATACTGCACCCTGGCTCCCGCCATTCACATCCCGCAGCTTCGAAGATCTTGTCCAGGCCCTCGGCCTCCGCCTGACGCTTTACCAGCTGCGACCCCGGCACCACAAGTGTCCGGACGCCCGAAGCGACCTTGTGCCCTTTTAAATATTTTGCCGCGCTGCGAAAATCTTCCATGCGGCCGTTCGTGCAGCTGCCGATGAAAACCACGTCGACTTTGATCTCCGTGATCGGCGTGCCGGATTTGAGACCCATGTACTTCAGAGCCTGTTCGACGTCCGCACGGCTGTAGCCCTGAACTTTATCCGGTTCCGGGACGCGGCCATCCACATCCGCGACCATGCCCGGACTCGTTCCCCACGTCACCTGCGGCGCGACCTTGGAAGCGTCGATCGTCAGCTCCCGGTCGAATTTCGCGCCCGGGTCCGTCGGCAGTGCTCTCCAATACGCGATGCATTTTTCAAGCTCTTTTCCCTTCGGCGCATAAAACCGTTCCGCGTCCGCAAAATACCGGATCGTTGTTTCGTCAGGACCGACCATGCCCGCCCGGGCACCCGCTTCGATCGCCATGTTACAGAGGGTCATGCGTCCTTCCATGGAAAGGGCCCGGACCGCCTCCCCGCAAAATTCGATCACGCTCCCCGTGCCGCCGGCGGTCCCGATCGTGCCGATCAATTTCAGGATAAGATCTTTCGCCGTCACCGGATATTGAGCCTGTCCCGTGAATTCGACTTTAAAAGTTTTTGGTTTTTTCTGCAGCAGGCACTGCGTCGCGAAGACGTGTTCCACTTCCGAAGTGCCGATCCCGAACGCGAGCGCCCCGAACGCGCCGTGCGTCGCCGTGTGAGAATCCCCGCAGACGATCGTGCAGCCCGGAAGCGTGATGCCCAGTTCGGGACCGACGATGTGGACCACGCCGCGTTTGTCGCTGGAAAGATCGAAAAGCGTCACGCCGAATTCCCTGCAATTGCGGTCAAGCTCCTCGAGCGACGCCTTGGCAATCAGGTCGGTGATGTGGAAAGGGTCCTTGGTCGGGACGTTATGGTCCATCGTCGCGAAGGTCAGCTCCGGGTGGCGGAACTTGCGGCCGGCAAGGCGCATTCCCTCAAAGGCCTGCGCGCTCGTCACTTCATGGACGAGCTGGCGGTCGATGTAGAGAAGCACCGTCCCGTCCGGAAAGGTCTTGACGACGTGTGAATTCCAAATTTTCTCGAAGAGTGTTTGCGGCATAAGAGTTATCAGTATAGTGAATTAAGCTGAATGCGCAAGTTTCAAAATAAGTTCAGAAAAGCTCTTTTTGGATGACGGGCGGAGGCGCTTCTTTCGACGTCAAACCGCTGATCCCGAGCCCCAGCAAGCGGACCGCCTTTCTCCCGGCCGCTGTCTTTTTTTCCAGAAGATCGCAGGCGATCTCATGGATTATTTGCCAATCCCGCGGCGGAGCAGAAAGCGTTTTAGAGCGCGTGACCTGTTCAAAATCGTGGTATTTCACTTTCAGGACCACGGTCCTTCCCGCGCGTCCCTCCTCCTGCAATTCGTGGAACACGTGCGCGGCAAGCTCCGCCAATTTCCCCTGAAGCCAGGCGATGTCCGTGATATCTTTCGAAAAGGTCTCTTCCGCGCTTAGTTGCGTCCGCTCCCAATAAGGATTCACCTCCCGGTCGTCCTTCCCCTGGGCCATCCGGTAAAGTCCCGCTCCCCACTTGCCCAACTTTTCGGAAAGTTGCCGCGCCCCCACCCCCCAAAGATCGCCGCAGGTTTTGAGCTTCATGCGTTCCAGGATTGCTTCAGTCTTGGGACCGACACCGGGAAGTTTCCGCACCGGAAGATCCTCCAGGAATTCCAGCACCTTGTCCGGCGGGACCACCGTCAGGCCGTCAGGCTTTTTCATGTCGGAGGCGATTTTCGCGAGGAACATGTTCGGCGCCACGCCGGCGGAAGCCGTCAAATGCGTCACGGCGAAAATGTGCTGCTTCAGGAGCTTGGCCAGCGCCACGGGATCCTCCAGCCGCAAGAGATTCTCGGTCACGTCCAGGTACGCCTCGTCCAGAGAAATCTGTTCGACCAGCGGCGTGTACGTGCGAAGGATCGACATGATGGTCCGGGAGGCCTCGCTGTATTTCTCGAAATGCGGATGGACGAAGATCCCCTGCGGGCAAAGACGTTTGGCCTGGGCCGTCGGCATGGCGGAATGAATGCCGAAAACGCGGGCCTCGTAGGAACACGTACTCACGACGCTCCGGCTCTTGGGATCGCCGCCCACGATCACGGGTTTTCCCCGGTATTCCGGATGATCGCGCTGTTCCACGGCCGCGAAGAACGCGTCCATGTCGATGTGGATGAATTTCCTGGGCCCAATCATACAGATCGTAAGTCGTCAGTTGTAAGTGATAAAAAAACCATCAGCTTTCATCTCTCGTTACTTGCAGCTTACCACTTACGACTTGACACTTACAACTTACAGCTTACCACTTAACACTGACTCCAGATCCACCAGTCGGGTCTCTCCGGTCTGGCGCACTTTGATCTCGACCTTGCCTTCTTTCAGGCCGCGCTCGCCGACGATGATCTGCAGAGGGATCCCGATGAGATCCGCGTCGTTAAATTTGACTCCGGCCCGTTCGTCGCGTTCGTCGAAAAGGACTTCCTTGCCGGCCGCCGTGAGCGCCGCGTAAATCTTTTCCGCGGCCTGCGCCACCGCCTCGACGCTGTGATTGACCGTGATGATCTCCATCGCGAAAGGCGCGATCGCGGCGGGCCACTGAATGCCCTTGGCGTCATGATGCTGTTCGATCGCGGCCGCGAGGATGCGGTTCACGCCGATGCCGTAACATCCCATGATGGCGGGTTTGCGCTCGCCGTTTTCATCCAGGAAATAAGCGCCAATGGATTCCGTGTAGCGTGTCCCCAATTTAAAAATATGGCCGATCTCCATGCTGGTCGTCAGCTTGAGCGTCCCGCCGCCTTCCGGCGCCCGGTCGCCTTCCTTCACAAAACGGATGTCCCCGGTGACCGCGGGCTTAAAATCGCGGCCGAACGTCACATTCTTAAAATGTTTGTCCTTTTCGTTAGCGCCGGTCACCCCGTCCGCAATGCCCGCAACATCCCAATCCGCGTATACCGGGATCTTGAGCCCGACCGGTCCCGCGAACCCGACCGGAGCGCCGGTCGCATGCAGGATCTCCGGGCCGTCCGCCTGCCGCAGTTCCTTGGCGCCGGTCAGCTTCCGCAATTTGCTTTCGTTGACTTCGCTGTCTCCCGTCACCAGGGCCGCCACGGCTTTTCCGTCCGCCAGATAGATCAAGGTCTTGATCATCTGGGAAGGCGCGACCTTGTATTTATGAGAGATCTCTTCGATGGTCCGGAGATTCGGGGTGTCGAACGCCTCAGGCCCCGAGGACCTCGATTGCGGCGTCGTAAGTTCCGGATTCCCGCGCGTCGCGATGTCCTGGCTCGCGAGATAACCGTTCGCGGAACTTGCCACGCGGTCTTCGCCGTAAGGACAGATCACCATGAATTCCTGGCTCATCTTGCCGCCCATCATCCCGGTATCCGCGTTCACCACCTGAAAATCCAGCCCGCAGCGCGTGAAAATCCGGTGGTAGGCGTCGGACATTTTCTGATAATGAACGTCCAGGCCTTTTTCATCGCGGTCAAAACTATAGGCATCCTTCATGATAAATTCCTTGGTGCGGATCACCCCGAAGCGAGGACGCGCCTCATCGCGGAACTTGTTTTGGATCTGATAAAGGTTAAGCGGCAGGTCGCGGAAAGATTTGATGTTAGTGCCGACAAGATCGGTGATCACTTCCTCGTGGGTCGGGCCGAGCACGAACTCATGCCCCGCGCGGTTCTTAAAGGCGATCTTGTCCTCCCCGAGCGTTTCATAACGGCCCGATTTTTTCCACAGTTCCGCCGGATGGAGCGCCGGGAGAAGGACTTCCGAGGCCCCGGCACGGTTCATTTCCTCGCGGATGATCCCGATGATCTTCAGGAGCGTGCGAAAACCGAGCGGCAGATAACTGTAAACGCCCGATGCGAGCTGGCGGATCAGCCCGGCCCGCAGCCCCATCTGGTGACTGACAGCCTCGGCATCTTTGGGAACGTTTCGAAGACTCGGGATAAGGGTCTGGGACCAACGCATAGGGACCTTTCTCGCAAAGGGGGCGGTGCTTAACTTCCCCCAAGGTGTAACAGGTTTTTTATTTTCATAATAATTTGCATGTTCGCCATATCATTGTAAAGCACAAAGACCATCAGGACCATGAGGAGCACAAAACCGCCCGTCGTGATCCTTTCCTGAAGGACCGGATTCAGACGCCGGCGCGTGATCACCTCGCAGAAAAGGAAGATCAGGTGCCCGCCGTCCAGCGCCGGAAAAGGCATCAGGTTGATCACCGCCAGCGAGACGCTCAGGATCGCCAGAAGCTGGAGCAGCGTCGCGATCCCGGCCTGCGCGGCTTGTCCGCTCATCTGGATGATGCCCAAAGGCCCCATCAGATTCTTCGGGGAAATGCGCCCCGTGATCAGATAAAAAAACGCTTTGTGCGTCAGCACGGTCTGGAAGACTTCCGTTTCCCAGGCCTTTTGCAGCGCCGGGAGGAGGGCGTACCGCTCCGTGATAAAAACCTTCGCATCCGGATAAATGCCGACACGCTTCATCGAGAAAGGTTTTCCGAAAATATCTTTGGTCGCCTCGACCTTGGGCCGGATCATGATCATCAAGGGCTCGGCCGCCCCGTTCGCGACGGGCCGCGCGACATCAAGCCGGATCATATCGCCGGAGGTCTTGTCCAGCTCTTCCAGGATCATTTTCCAGTTCGCGACCGGAACGTTGTTCACCTTGAGGATCTTGTCATTCACCTTCAGCAGGCTGGCTTCCGCGGGGTACCCTTTGACGAACCCGCCGACGACCGTCCCGGGCAACGGCCGGCCGATCATGAACACGAACCAGAAAAGGACGAACGCGAGCGCGTAGTTCATTACCACTCCGGAGATCACGACGAAGATCCTTGCGCCCGCCGGCGCGGCCAGAAAATCCCCCGGCTTCGGCCCCTCCGGCCCGAGTTTGGAAGCCTCTTCCCCGGCAGGACTCACGAATCCCCCGAGCGGTAAAAGGGCGACCGAAAAACGCGTTTCCTTTGACTGCCAGTGAAAAAGTTCCGGGCCGAACCCGATCGAAAATTTTTCGACGCGAATCTTCGACAAACGGCAGGCAATGAAATGGCCCCATTCGTGCACGATCACGAGCACTCCGAAAATAACGAGCGCGGGCAACAGAGAGCCCAACGAATGCATCAACGGGAACAAAGCTCTCATAACAACTCCTCCGCTCTTTCACGCGCCCAGGCATCCGCGGCAAAAATATCCGGGAGCGACGGCTTTCGGATAAGGCGGTGCTGGCTCATGACTTTGGAAATGATCTCTGGGATATCCAGAAAACCGATCCTGTGGTTCAAAAAAGCCTCGACCACCACTTCATTGGCGGCGTTCAAAACCGCCGGCAGCGTCCCGCCTATCCGGCTCGCGGTGTACCCCAGCTCAAGACAGGGAAAACGGCGGAGGTTGGGCTTTTCAAAGTGAAGCGTCTTCAGGCTGGCAAGGTCCAGGTGCGGCAAATGATTTTCCAAGCGCTCCGGATAGCTCATGGCGTACTGGATCGGGAGGCGCATGTCGGCGACGCCCAGATGCGCGAAATGCGAGCCGTCCACGAATTCCACGAGCGCGTGCACGATCGCTTCCGGATGGATCACCACGCCCACTTTTTCCGCCAGGACGTTGAAAAGATTCGCCGCCTCGATCACCTCGAGCCCCTTGTTCATGAGCGTCGCCGAATCGATCGTGATCTTGGGACCCATTTTCCACTTGGGATGGTTCAGCGCCTGCGCCGGCGTCACTTTGGATAACGCGCCTTTGAAATTCCGGAACGGCCCGCCCGAAGAAGTAATGATCAGTTTTTTGACAAACGAAGGGTCCTGCTTGTCGAGGCATTGCCATAATGCGGAATGCTCGCTGTCGATCGGCAGCACCGCAACGCCGCGCTTTGCGGCCGTTTCCAAAAGCAGTTTCCCCGCCATAACAAGCGGCTCTTTGTTCGCGATCGCCACGGTTTTTTTCGCCTGGACCGCGGCAAAAATAGGTTTGAGGCCCACAGCGCCGACCATCGCACAGATCACTTCCCGGACCGAGGACAGGGTGGCGACCTCTAAAAGCCCGTCGCCCCCCGTGACCACCCGGACGCCCAAACGTTTGAACTTTGGGGCGGCCTGCTTCGCCTTTTGAGGATCGTAAATGCAAACGTACCGGGGAGAAAACTCCCGGGCTTGCTCGTAAAGTTTTTCGACGTTCCGGTTGGCCGCGAGAGCCTTGACCGTGAACCGTTCGGGATGGATGCGGACAATGCGCAGAACGTTCTCGCCGACCGAACCGGTGGAGCCGAGGATCGTGAGGTTCTTCATAGCCTTTCCAGGCCAAGCATGACCGTCAGATAAAAGTAAACGAAGGGGACCGTGAATAACAGGCTGTCCATGACGTCCAGCATCCCGCCCAGCCCGGGAATGTTCCCCGAATCTTTGGCGCCCGCGTCACGTTTGATGAGACTCTCCGCCA
>CAIJDY010000185.1 GCA_903819565.1 Candidatus Omnitrophota bacterium
ATGAGACGGGCCGTGTCGCACGCCTTGCCGTCGAAAAAGCCCGGCAACAAGTCGCGGATCTTCTGAAGGCTTCCGGCGAGGAGATCATTTTTACGGGGAGCGGGACGGAAGCGGACAATCTGGCGCTGACCGGTTTTGTCGAGGCTCAGGATCATGAAGCCGTTCACATGATCACCAGCGCGATCGAACATCCGGCGATCCTGAAGACCTGCCGCTATCTCGAAACCCGGAAAGTTTCAGTCACCTACCTTCCCGTGACCCCGGACGGACTTGTGGAGCCTGATTCGCTGGCGGCGGCGCTGCGGCCCGAAACGCGACTGGTCTCGATCATGGCCGCGAACAATGTTGCCGGGACCCTTCAGCCTACGGGCGAACTGGCGCGTATTACGCACCGGCATGGCGCCGTCTTTCACACGGACGCCGTTCAAGCCTTCGGGAAACTTCCGCTCAATACCGGCCAAGAGTCTCCGGACATGATCTCGGTTTCGGCGCATAAATTATACGGTCCGAAAGGGATCGGTGCGCTTTTCGTGCGGAAAGGGATTGCCTTGGCTCCCCTGATCCATGGTGGCGGGCAGGAACGCGGCCTGCGCTCCGCTACGGAAAATGTTTCGGGGATCGTGGGGTTCGGATGTGCCGCGGAGCTTGCGCGCGAAGAAATGTCCCCGGAAGCCGTGCGGCTTGTCAGGTGGCGCGATGAAATGGCGGAACACATTTTAGGCAGTATTCAGGGCGCCTATTTGATCGGACATCCTTACCGGCGGCTTCCCGGCCATCTTTGCCTGGGATTTTCGGGGCTGGAAGGCGACATGATCAAATTGATGATGCTTCTGGATGAGGCTGGGGTATCGGTCTCGACGGGGAGCGCCTGCAGTGCCGGTCATCAGAGCGGCTCTTCGTATGTTTTACAGGCGATGGGTTTTGATGTGCTGAAGGCCCGGGGCTCCCTGCGTGTGACCCTGGGGCGTTTCAATACCCGGGAAGAGATCGATCGTTTTTTGAAGATCCTTCCGGAGGCTTTGGCGGCGTTGAGGCCGGTAACGACAGATTTTTTTTGGGTTCATTGAAATCGTAAACAGAAAGGAAACTTTGATGACGACGATCGTTTCAGATCTACCCGGATTGAACTGCGGTCTCTGCGGTTACCGCACCTGCGCCGAAATGGCCGAACAACTTCCGATGAAACCGGAACTGATCAAACGGTGCCTTCCCTTGTCCGAGCACCGTCAACGGTCTTCGGAGGTGAAGCCCTTCAGTGTTTCAGCGCCGAAGAAAGATTGCGGCGGTTGCTCGGCGGTTTGCGCGCCGGAGTCCGCCGGCGGAACAAAATGGAAAGATAGCCTGGGCCGCGAATTCGATTTTTATCTTGAGCATTTTCCGGAGGAGCCCGGTCCCCGGGAGATCATCATTCCGCACAACCCGATGATCACCCGCGAAATGGAGATCCGGCGCGGCGATATCCTTATCGGCCGTCCGCTCGGTATGTCCTGCGGGTGTCCCATCACGCACTGCGGCGAAGTCATGGAAGTGGACAAACGTACCGGCGTGATCGTTTGGTGCGTGACCGGGCCCTTGAAGCCGCGGCAGAATGGATTCAAAGATCTCGGGTATTATATCGCGGAAGGCTATGAAGGCCTGATCAAACAGACGCGTTGTGAGCCGAAGATCGGGATGCGTTATTATTTTCAGCCCCACCTGTGCATGCTTCAGTGGCGCCATAGCGGCCTTGTCAATTATCTGAACCGTCTCAAGGATGGCTATCAGGTTCGTTTAGAAGGTTTGTGGATCGGTTAAAAGGGCTCGCAGGAGCAGGCTTTGGAGATTTTCCGGGAGAAATCGATAAAGGGACAGGCGGCCAGTAAATGCCTGTCCTCTTTCTTCCCTATTTTGGTATAATGCGCACCTATGCCGTCCAAGTCCATATTTTTTGTTCGCTGAGAATGACTTGGGCTGTCATAATTTTCGGTTCATTTTTTCAGACAGGAGCATTATGCCGTCGCAACCTTCGAAGGACCTCGAGATATTCAAGAATCCGAATCCGGGCCGCGATTACGATATCGCCCTGGACTGCCCGGAATTCACGTGCCTGTGCCCGAAGACCGGACAGCCGGACTTCGCAACGATCCGGATCGTCTACGTTCCGGACGAGTTTTGCGTCGAGCTGAAAAGCCTGAAGCTTTATCTCTGGAGTTACCGCAATGAAAGCGCCTTCCATGAAGCGGTCACGAACAGGATCCTCGACGACCTCGTGAGAGCCTCGAAACCCCGGAGGATGACGGTCGAAGCCGACTTTTATGTCCGCGGAGGCATCCGCACGGTGATCACGGCCCAACATTCCAAGAAGCGCAAAAAAACTTCGTAAACAAAAAAACCTGCAACGGAGGAAATCCCATGGTCCAAGAACGAAAGAACGCGGTCACTTTTCAAGGAGGGCCTTTGACCCTCCTCGGTCCGGAACTCAAGGCGGGCGACAAGGCCCCCGATTTCAAAGTTGTGGGGACAGACCTGAAACCCGTCACGCTGGCTTCCAGTCAGGGGAAGACCCGCCTCCTCAGCGTGGTTCCCTCGATCGACACGCCGGTCTGTGATCTTCAGACCAAGAGGTTCAACCAGGAGGCTTCCAAACTCCCGGCGAACGTCGCGGTGCTCACTGTCAGCATGGACCTGCCGTTCGCCCAGCAGCGGTGGTGCGGCCTCGCGGGCGCGGACAAAGTGCAAATGCTTTCGGACTATCAGGAGCATTCGTTCGGACAGGCGTACGGCATTCTCATCAAGGAATTGAAGCTTCTCAGCCGCGCCATCTTTGTCGTCGGTCCGGACGACAAGATCCAGTACGTCGAATATGTCAAAGAGATCACGCAGCACCCGGATTACGATAAAGCGCTCGGAGCCCTTAAGGGCAAGTGTTCCTGTTCCTGCACGGGGAAGAAATGAAGGATCGTCCGGACTGTGCCTGTCCATCTTCCATGTTTCATCTAGCGAGGGCAAGCGCTGTGGCTAAACGGACCGTGTTTGTTCTCGCGGTTTTTCTCGCGCTGCCTTTCTGCGCTCGCGCTGCCGAACCCGTGATGAAGACTTTAAGCGCGCACGTGGTCAGCGTCGCGGCGAATGGTTCCTCGGTCGAAGTGGACTTCAGGCATCCGGCCACCGGGAAGGTCCTCAAAATGAAATTTATCGTCGACGGCCAGACCGGCCTCAGCGGGATCGACAAGCTCCAGGAATTGCGGGCGGGGCAGGTGGTGAATATCGATTATGTGGAAGACCCGAAGGGCCGTTTGTGCATCCGCCGCATCGCGCGCGTGAAACTTTCCGGCCCGCCTGCCGGCCTTGAGAATTTCCGTGGTCTTTAAACGTTTCCATTTTTCCGCGGCCTTTTTTTTTCTTCTTCTTACCACATCCATCCCGCTCGTCCGAGGACAGAACGTTCAGCGGGATGACGCGAGCGCCGGGATTCAGGGAGCGGCCGAGGGAAATTTCGCCGGGATGAGCGACGCGGAATTGTACGCGGCGGACAGAGACTTGCGCGCGAAACTCGCGCTGGATCCGGGCAATGCCGCTTATTATTTCGAACTCTCCAATATTGATGCCGCGCTCTTTGACAGGCTGCGAAAAGGGAAGTATCCCGGCGACTGGCTTCAAAGAAGCGGGGAGGCTCTGGAGAGGGCCGTGATGCTGGACCCCACGAACAAAGCCGCATATTACAATCTCGGTGTGGTTTATAAACGCCAGGGACGTATGGAAAGAGCGCGCGAAGAGTTTAAAAAAGGGATTGCGCGATGTGTCCCGGGAAACGAAGCCACCATGCTCGCGGCTTTTTGGATCCAGATCGGAGAAACCTACGCGGAGCAGGGATTTTACGAAGAAGCGCTGGCGGCTTATCAAAAGGCCGGCGAGTACGATTATGGGAATCAGGACGTCCAGGAGGCGGTTTCGGAACTTCGCGCCAGGATCAAGTCTCCCGAGAGCGGCAAGTCTTCCGCGCCTTTTTCCATGGGGGCGCCCACGATGGGTGGAGGCATGACCGCCGCGGCCATGTCGGGAGATCCCACGGCCATCGACAACACGCAGAACCAGGGGATCGCGCAGGCGCTTCCTTACCTGGGACAAATGGTCGCGAATAAATTCTCGGGGGCCGGTTCGGGCGACCGGGACAGCAGCCAGTGATGACCCCGGCAGGATCGCGGGAGATCATTCCGTCCGGGACGCGCGCCGTTTTTCTGGACGCGGGCGGCACGCTCTTTCGTCCATTCCCGTCCGTCGGGTATTATTACAGCGAGGTCGCGGCGCGGCACGGCTGCAAGATCGGCGCCGCGGAGGTCGAAGAAGCGTTCCGACGCGTGTGGCATGAGCACGACGGCATTGGGGACCTCAAAAGCTATTGCGACGAGAAGGTTGAAAAGACGTTTTGGCGGAAGATCGTTTCCGG
>CAIJDY010000186.1 GCA_903819565.1 Candidatus Omnitrophota bacterium
ATGCTACCTACTTCAGGACAGAGGAAAGACCAAAGGGATGATCCTTGGTGAGCGCCAACTTGACACCGATAAGGGTGTTGAAAATGTCCAGGAAAACGACCTGAAGCGGCTTTAGGTGGATAAGGCTTCCTTCCCCGAAGCATCCGCAATTCACCGGCAGGCTTCCCGTTGCGATCCGCGTGATCAGAACCAGAATGACAAAGCTCCAGGAAAGACCCGCCAGCACTCCCGCGCTGATCCTCGGAAGGTAGCCGATCACGAGAAAGATCCCAAAAATAAATTCCGCCCACGGGATAACCTGCGAGAGGAGCGGGATGACCGCAGAAGGAATGACGTCATACGCGGCCATGGCCCCACGGAAGTTCTCGACTGGTTCCATAAGTTTGATAAAACCGGAGTAGGCGAAAATAAGCCCGACAAAAATGCGACCCAGGAACAGCACCTTGTAACTTTTTTCTTTCATGAGAACCTCCCCGCTAAAATTTCCGCTTACGTTTTCGACGGAGGTAAGATTTCTTTCTTCTGCGCCGCCGGAGGAACCGCAGCGGCAGGTTCAGGAGTGACCGGCACCGGAATTTCCGGAATCCCCAGCACTTTGCGTATCGCGTTCACGCCTTTTTCTTTCATTTCCCGGGGACCGACGAAGCGCTCGTCTCCAAGAAAAAAAGTCGGCGTCGCGCCGACCTGCCTTTTAGCGCCTTCCTCTTTTTCCGCGTAAATCCCGCGCGTGACTGCGACATCCGTCAGACATCCGGAAAAAAGGTTCATGTCCGCGCCCAGATCGCGGGCATATTGGGCGAACATTTCCGCCGGGGGGACCTTGGAAGCCGCCCATTCCGGCTGTTTTTCATAAAGTTTGTCGTGGTACGGCCAGAACTTCCCCTGGACCTGCATGCATTCCGCGGCTTGATGGGCATAGATCGACCAGTGGTGCGAGGTCAGCGGAAAATGTTTGTAGGTAAGTTGGATCTTCCCGGGATAATCCTTGAAGATCGCCGCGAGCAACCCCTGCGCCAAACGACAGGAAGGACATTCAAAATCACTGTACACAACCAATTTGACCGGCGCCGTCTCCGGCCCCGCGACCTTCGGAAAAGCCGCATAATGGCCCACGCCGGCCGGGACCGGCAGCGGCTTCGCGGACGTGACCCTCCGGTGCTTCAAAAAAAATACCACTGTCACAAGCACCAGAACGAGGAGCACTCCCGTCAAAAGCGACCGAACACTGATCTTCATAGCCGAACCTTTCTTGATTTATTTGTTGGAGACAAGCCGTTCTGAAGCCGTCACGATCTCACGGATCGATGCGTTGATCGCCAGGTCCTGCATCGCCTCCAGAGAACAGGGTGCCACCAGGGACCAATTCCCGGATTCCATGGTCCCGGGCACGTTGATCCGATATTCCCAGGAATCCCTTCCTTTATAGTCCCCGAGCGCGAGCCAGTCCTGGAGCATCTGGAGGCTGAACACCGAATTGGCCGCGTTCACCGTCTCAAGGGCCTTCCTCATGAATTCGTGCGAAGCTTTTTTCGCCGGGTGCCCATGCATCCCCACGAAATGCCAGTAGAGCTGCCTCTCATTATAAGAGCTCAGGAAGGCGTCGGCAAGATGCCAAGCCTCGTCCCTCGAGCGGCGAAGAACCGAGAGGAGCGTTTCCACGTTCACGATCTCCGGACGCCAGCGAAGCCGGCCGTGCACCGGCCCGCTTGGCTCAAAGAGCATGCCCTGAATGTCGTCGAAATGGATGTGGGCGTCCTGGCACTTTTTCCGGAAGAACCACTCGTCCACCGTGCCCGCCTCATTTTCCCACCACGCGCAAAAAGCGCTCGTGTCATGGGTCGAAAGCATCGCCATCCCGTTCAGCCGGCTGGTATTTCCCGGCCTGAAGTGATAGTCTTTGCCCCAATTCCGTATCCACCGCTGAACGTCCGAACCCGGGATCTGGTATTCCTCAAGAGTCTCATACGAACATTTCGGGACCACGCCCAGATCCTCCGCGCACGGAAGCATGTCCGTATTCTCCACCATCACCTCCAGGATCTTTTGGCCGTGTTCCTTCCAGAGAGATTCGTCCTGAGGGTCGAAACGGCCGCACATGCCGCCGTGCTCCACCGGTTCAAAAAGATCGATCGTCCAGAGCCGGAACATCCCCACGAAATGATCGATGCGGTACATGCCGAAGAAATTCTCGATGTATTGCATCTTCCGGATCAAATACCCGTACCCGTCGGCCGCGATCCGGTCCCAGTCGTAAGGCGGCATGCCCCATCGTTGACCTTGCGCGAAATAAAGGTCGGGAGGAGCGCCGGAGGAACGATCAAGCTTGAAATATTCCTGTTTCGCCCAGACGTCCGCGCTGTCGCGGGAGACGAGGAACGGCATGTCGCCCATGAGGAGCACGCCGTTCTTGGTGGCGTACCGTTTCACATCCGCGAACTGCTCGAAAAGCTGCCACTGAAGCCATTGGTAAAAAAGGATTTCCTCTTCATTTTCCGCGGCGAACTTTTCGACCGTCCCGGGATCCTTGGCTTTGAACGCCTCGGGCCAGTCCATCCATCCGGCGTGGTCGAATTTATGCTTGAGGGTTTTGTAAACCGCGTAATCTTTGAGCCATGTCCTGTGCGTTTTGAGATAAGCCAGGAACTTTTTCTCCTTACGGGACGTCGCGGCGTGATCGAAGATCTTCCTCAGCAGCTCCAGTTTGGCCCGTTTGACGACGTAATCCACGCGCGCCTTGCCGGCGGGAAATTTTTTCCGGAGAGTTCCGAGGTCCTTCCCGAAATCCCTGAGATCGCAGCCCAAAAGGCTTTCCAGGGAAAGATACATCGGGTCGAGCGCGAGGCTTGACTGGGAATCATAAGGACGGAATTCGAACCCGACATCGTTGAGCGGAAGAAGCTGGATGATGGAAAGCCCTGTCGTCACGCACCAATCGACAAGCGCCTTAAGATCGGGCGCTTCCCCGATCCCAATGCTCCGCCTGGAATAAACCGAAAAAAGCGGGGTGGTCACGCCGGCCCGCCGTTTCGCGCCGACCTTTTTCCAGGCCTTGGCGCAGGCCGACTGCAAAAACGCCGCATACGAAGGACTCATCTCTTTCTCCATTCTTTCTATCCCCTTACATCTATTGGGACGAGTCGCGATAATGTTCGAAGAGCTTGCGCACGTCGCCTTCGGCCGAGCGGGCGATCTGGCCGCAGATAAAGATCAGGACCGAGAACTGCCAGCAATCTTCCGGACCGATCACCAGGCCGGTCGAGACATTCTCCTGACGCTGAAGGCCCTGCAAAAAAGAATCCACGGCGCGCGCGAGCTTTTCCGTGCGCACCTCCAGCGGCGCTATTTTATTCTCATATTTTAAGGAGGGAAAGCGAATACCGCGGACCATCAGAAAAGTCGTCAAATAGTCCGCCACTCCGGAAAATTGTTTTTCGAAGTCGAACCCCTCGAATTGCGGAAGATCGGGCGGCAAAATGATCGAGGGCTTGTCCACCACGACGTTCCCCTTGCGGATCACCGTGCTTCCCTGGTCCGCGAGAGACTCCGCCAGGAAAATGTAAGGGATCTGGGTGGCTTCGAACGTCTGGAGCGGCTGGACGCGCGGACGGATGATCTCCGTGTGTTTCAGCGCCTTTTCCCAGGATTCGTGAATGTCCATACGGATGCCGGTCCTCCCGGCTCAGTACGAGATCGTGTCGGGAAGTTCGTTCTTGTCGCCCGACCGGTAGGGGAAATATTCTTTGAGTTTCATGCCGATGCGCAGGACGGCTTCCGCGATTCCTTCCGCGAATTGTTTCTCCCCGAAATGACGCCGCAGAATCTCCGCGACATCGTTCCAGAAACCTTCCGGGACTTTTTCATTGATCCCCGTATCGCCGAGTACCGCGAACTTCTTGTCTTTGACCGCTAGAAAGATCAGCACGCCGTTCCTCTGCGCGGTCCGGGTCATCCCGATCCTCTGGAAGACCTTTTTGGCATGACCGAAAACATTTTTTCCCGCTTTCGAGTCCACATGCAGCCGGATCTCTCCGGACGTGTTCTTTTCCGCTTCCCGGATCGCCCCGACGATCCTTTCTTTTTCAGCCTTAGAAAAGAAAAATACCGGATGATGGATCCTCATTACCAGCCTCCTGACGCGCCGCCGCCGCCGAACCCGCCTCCACCGCCGCTGAACCCGCCACCGCCAAAGCTTCCCCCGCCCATCGGGAACCCTCCGTAAAATCCGCCCAAGCGTCCCCCGCGCCCGTTGATCTGGTAGATTCCGCGGCGTGAAATAAAGTGAAAGAGGCCGAACACAAGCAGCAACAGAAAAAGCCTCAGGATCGCATTGTTTTCCGTCGCCTGCGGCGTTCCTTTAAATTCTCCCTGCGTGGCCTGGAGGATCGCATTCACGCCCGCGGCGATGCCCCCCGCGGTGTCGCCTTTGCGGAAGTAAGGGACCACAACCTCGCGGATGATCCGTCCCGCGATAAGGTCCGGAAAAACCCCTTCCAGACCATACCCTACTTCGATGCGCATTTTCCGGTCGTCCCGGAAGATCAAAAAAATGACCCCGTTATTCCTCCCCTTTTGTCCGACCTTCCAGGCGTCGGCAAGGCGTATGGAAAAATCCTCGAGCGACTGACCTTCGAGGGACGGAAAAGTCACGACCACTACCTGATTGCTGGTCTTGTCTTCGAAGGAACGAAGCTGCGCTTCAAGAGCGGCCTTCGCGGAAGCAGTCAAGAGCCCCGCCCAGTCGTTCACATAGCCTTCGGCCCGGCGGGGAATTTCAAGAGCGGAAATAGCGGGAAGTACCGTAAAGAAGAAAAGAGCGAAAAGAAAAAGGAGACAGACGCCTTTTTTAAAAAAAAAGCTCCGTCCCCTTTTTGGATCCATCGATTAGAACTTGACCTGAGGCGCGGTCTTGGCGTCCTGATTGGCTTGAAAATAGGCCTTGTTCTGGAATCCGGCCACCTTCGCGACGATGGCGTTCGGGAACTGCCTCCGGAACGCGTTAAAATTCATGGCCGCTTCATTGAAGCGCATTCTCTCGACCGTGATGCGGTTCTCGGTCCCCTCCAGCTGCGTCTGAAGCGCGAGAAAATTCTCGCTGGCTTTCAGGTCTGGATACTTTTCGACGACTACCAGCAACCGGCTCAGGGAGGAGGTCAACGCAGTCTGGGCTTCCTGGAATTTCGCGAGCAACGCGGGATCGTTAATAGTAGCCGGGGAAGCCGTGATCTGCGCGGCCTTGGAACGGGCGTTCGTGACGTTTTGCAGCGTTTCCTGTTCGTGAGCGGCGTAGCCTTTCACGGTCTCCACAAGATTCGGCACGAGATCGAGCCGCCGCTGGTAGACGTTCTCCACCTGCGCCCAGGCGCTGTTCACGACCTCTTCCTTGGTCACGAGCTTATTGTAAACGCCGCCGAACGCGAGCGCTCCCGCAACCACCACAACAACCAAAACCCCTAAGATGACTAACAGAGCTTTCTTCATAACAGGCCTCCTTGATGGATCGTGATCACGGATGAACGACGGCCCCGATTATAGACCGAAATGGTGCATTCTAAAAATAAATTATCCTCAGGGGAACGTTCTTCTTTTCCGGACTTCCCTCAGGCCGCCGCGTCCTGGGATTTTTCTTGCTGGAAAGGCGCGTAGAATTCCGCCTTGGAAGGAAGCCGCAGGCGTTTCAGTAACCGCGTCACGAGCAGGGTCTCCGCTTCCTGCCAGCGTTCCTCGCTTTGGTCCTTCCCGCGGATGTGGAAACTCCCGCCGGCGACCATGTCGTGCCCGCCCGCTTCCTTGCGGTCGTCAAAACTGTCCCGCAGGATCTCCGGGGTATCATCCGTCAGCCGGTTGCTGCGCAGCGAAACGTAAAGCTTGTCCTTGTACCGTCCCGTGCAAAGCGAACGGTCCATGCCCCGGTACGTCAGCAGAAAATCCGCGATCTCCGACACCAGGTCCGGATGCTCCACTTCCCCGAGATGAGACACGATGAGCCCGCGAAAAGCGCGGGCGCCCTGAAGCCCCCGCTTGAGTGTGCTGAAAAATTTTTTGGACTTCGGCGGGTTCTCGATCCGGATCAGCGCCCGCATGTCGCAAAGCGGCAAAATATCCAGATAGGTCTGAATGATGTCGGCCCGGTGCGCGCGGTAAAGGCCGAGCGTGTCGGAAAGAATACCGTACACTAACGCGGTCGCGATCCGTTTGGGGATCTCGAGCCCGCTCAGCAAAAGCGCCTGCGCCAGAATGATGCTCGTGGCCCCGCATTCGGTGTCGATGAGCGCCAGCTGCGCGAACGGCGGCTTGACGGACGGGTGCTGGTCGATCACGAGCGTGACCTTGCGATTGCGGGGATACGGATTGTTCTCGAAATCCGGCTGGGTATCGATCAGGGCCGCGTGCTCGTAAGTCTTGATGTCCGAAGGCCGGATCTTGTGGACAGGGATCCGCAGAAGGCTGACCATGGCGCGGTTCTCCACGCGGCCGATGATCCCCTTGTAAACGATCCGCGAGCGGATCCCGTGGGAGCGTTCGGCCAGGTACTGGAGCGCCAGCGCGGTCGCGATGGCGTCGGGGTCCGGATAATCGTGCGTGACAATCAAAAGCGGCGAGATCGAATCTTTCTTATGTTCCAGGAACCGGAGCAGCTTCCTTCCGTGATGCGCAGCGAGGTTTTCCCCGTTTTTTTGCATTTTCGTTTTTGAGGAGGTCATACGTTCCGGAGAGAAGTCCTTTATTTTTTCGGCTTCAGGGGGATCGTCGCGAACCACTTCTGGAACGGCGGGTACTCGCGGAGGCGCTTCAGGTCCGCGTCCGTTTGAAGATGCTTGATATCCCGGAAACCCAGCCGCACCGCACGCTTCAGGACCGACAAAGCCTTCGCCTCATGACCGGAAACCGCGTAACTACAGGCGAGATTGTAATGGACAACCGGATCGTCCTTGCACAGAAAAGCGAGCCGCTTGTCGATCTCGAGGCCCTTTTCATGCCATCCGCGGCGCGTGTAAGCTTCCGCGAGGGGCGCCAGGGCATCCACGTAATCGGGCCGGTGCCTGACCACACCTTCAAAGAAAGAAATTTCAAAATCCAAGTCTTTTGACTTCATAGGCGCATCATACTCTATTTGAAAATGTAATGCAAACAGCCGCTGACCGGCTTATTTTGCAAGGCTCCGTTCCAAAACCTTTAAAAATTCTTCCAATTTGAACGGCTTGAGGAGGAATTCCTTGACCCCCATGCGCGCGACCGCCTGTCGGATCGGCTCATCTTTGTACGCAGTCAGCACGATCGTGGGGATGACCGATCGCTTCATGCCTCCGCAATAATCGCGGACCGCTTGGATCACTTGCAACCCGTCGATCCCCGGCATCCGGATGTCCGTGATCACCAGATCGAAATTTTTTTGTGGAAGCAGTTCTAAAGCTTCCTGTCCTCCGGCGGCCATCGTCGGCTCGTAACCGGCTTCTTTCAGGAGAAGCTCTAAGGTTTTACGGACCAACCCGTCGTCATCGATCGCCAAGATCTTTTTTTTTCGCGCCGCTACTGTTTGGTCTTTCATTGCCGTAAGCTCCTGAAGATCTCAGGCCCGTTGATATTTCCCCATCAACTGGCCTTCCGCCAAAATATGTCCCTGCATGGCTTTGAGCAATTCTTTTTTCGTCGCGCCCGGTTCCAGGCGAAGCAGGGTATCCAGGGCATAAAGTTTAAAAAAATACCGGTGGGTCCCTCGAGGCGGACAAGGGCCGCCATAGCCGTGCCGTCCAAAATCAGTTTTCCCCTGCGTCCCGCCCGCGGGAATCCGCGCGGTTGCCGGAACGGCCGGCGGTAATTGGGCCACCTCCGGCGGCAGATCATAGAGCACCCAGTGGACCCAATCCCCTCCCGGCGCGTCCGGATCATCCGCGATCAGCGCCAGACTTTTCGTTTCCGGAGGAACTCCGGACCATTGAAGCGGCGGAGAAATGTCCGCTCCGTCGCAAGTATGGTCGGCGGGAATGCTCGCGCCTTCGCTAAAAGCGGGGCTTGTGACTCGGATCGTATTTTTCATGTTCTCCTCCCCATGTCCCGCCGGCAGGGGCGCGAGCAGGACCGTCAAAAGGACCGGAAACCACATTCCGTTCTTCTTCATTGGAAATAGCATCCTCAGCTCTTGAAGTTCAGGACATACTCCTCACGGAAACGCGCTCCAGATAGCTCAGGTCATCGACATTGACCCGGATCCTCTCGCCTTCGCTGATGAATTGGGGAACCAAGACCGTAAGGCCGTTCTCGAGCACGGCCTCCTTGTAGGTCGAATCGGTCTGGCCTTTGACCCCCGACGGCGTGCTGGTCACTTTCAGTTCCGCGACCTTCGGAAAAGCGATGCTCAGAACCTTCCCTTCACCGAAAAGGACCTCAATGACCTCGTTCTCTTTCAGGAACACTTCATGGCGCCCCACCGCCTTTTCCGCGATGGAAAACTGTTCGTACGTCTCCATGTTCATAAAGTGGAACTGCGCCCCTTCGCGGTAAAGGTACTGCATCTTGACGTAATTGACCGGCACTTCCTCAACCTTGTCATCCGCCCGGAAACTTTTCTCGATCGTGTGGCCCTCCTCCAGACTTTTCAACTTGAGATGAACCATCTTCCCGAACTTGCCCGTCCCGCGGACCTCCTGCGTCAGGACCTTGCAGGTCTTGCCGTCACAGCGGATCACGTTCCCGACACGAATTTCCGATGCAGTGGCCATACTCTGTCCTCCTTTATAAGGAATAGGAACGCAGTATCAGTGTTTCCAATGAAACATCATCTGTAAATAAGACCTGGGCTCCCGGTCCGCTGGCCCCACTCCGAGTTGACCGGCGACCCGCGCGATCTCCCGCGGCCGCGCCTCGATCTCGAGGAACCAGCCGAAAGCAGGAAGAAAGTCCAGAGTGACGAGTGCGCGGCCGAGCCGGTAGCTCTCCCGCTTCTTCCGATACTGCATGACCCGTTCGCAACCAAGAAACGACAGCAGCGCCTTAGCGGCCTGATAATCCACGGAGGTTTCGATCTCGAGGCGCTTGGTGAACCGCGACTTCAGCCGCGGTCCTTTCAGGGTCAGAACCGCTGGTCCATTGCCGTGACGCCGGAGCCTCAGCGCGACTTTTTGACTGCGGAAGAATCCCTGATGATCGAAGAACTCGTTGGACTCAGAGCCTTCCCGGATCTTTTTACCGCCCGCCTTATTGAGCAGGGCACGGACCGTCCGGGGATTTTTCAAACGGTATTTTTGTTCGATCTCAAAAAATTTCATCAGGGTCAGGCTCGGATGACCATCTTTTCCCGGAGAGTGCCGGCCATTTCGCTGCTGACCAGTTCCCGGACGATCTCAAGAGAAAATTCGATCGCGGTCCCGGGGCCTTGGCTTGTGATAAGGTTGCCGTCCTTCACCACGCGCTCTTTGGAGTGAACCGTCTTGGAAGAAAAATCCCTCTCGCAACCGGGATAACAGGTCGCCTTTTTCCCGTCCAGGATGCCCAGCGGCGCCAACACCACGGCCGGAGTCGCACAGATGGCGGCGATCAGCTTGCCCGCCTCGTTCATTTTTTTCAGGAACGCCGCGAGACCCGCTGCTTTGGCCAGATTCGTCGCTCCGGGAAGACCGCCCGGCAGGACCACGGCGTCCGGAAGGTCCTTGATCTCGTCAAGCAGACAATCCGCCTGGACCACGATGCCCCGCGAACTCTTGACGCTTTTACTATTGGCGCCGACGATTGTGACGCGCACTCCCGCGCGGCGCAGAATATCGATCGGAGCGACCGCCTCGACTTCTTCAAAACCTTCCGCAAGCACCACTATCGCCGTTTTGCCCATAACGCCTCCCCGTTCAGCTGCCCTCATCCACGGGCGGGTTTTGTGCCATTTGTTCCACGACAAATTTCTTTTGCCCGAAGATCTTGCCGTTGGAGAAGATCCGGAACTCATATTCTCCCGGATGCATGAAGCGCACGCCCCTCAGATTGAACACCAGTTCGTGCGCCAGAAGCGGGCTCGGGACCTGGACCTCCTCCGGCATCTCGCTTTTCCCAATCGTGGTATCGCTTTGCAGGTCCACCAGTTCGAGCCTGAAGTGATATCCCCCCTGAGCGTCCGTCAACTTGATGTAGACGGACATCGCGAAGTGCGTGCAGGGAAAAACCGCGGCCCCGATATTCTCAAAAATGCCGATCAGGCTCTTTTTGTTGGTCCCCCGCTCGGTGATCACATAATCACAAATGAGCATCGCGTTCGCCTTCGGTACCGGTAAGATCATAAAATTCCTTTCAGGGGATTTTCCCGTTCCATCGGGATGAAGCGTTCTTTATCCGAACTTATAATGTTTTCTTACAGCACGTTTGATGTTCCAAACGCATTTCAGTCCCTTCGGGAACGTCACCAGATCGCCTTTGCCGAACGAGACTGCGTCGCCCGGCGTCTTGACCGTCACATCCCCTTCCAGGATATAGCAGACTTCCTTTTCATCATACTCCCAATCGAAGGTCGAGGCCTCTTTGGTCCAGATCGGCCAGCCCGAAACTTTCAGATCGTCTAGCTGCCTGCTCGTGGGCTTCTCCACAAGAACTTTGAGTGATGTCTCCTGCGCCACCATAACGCCCCCTTCCTTTAAACCTGTCCGATGATCCGTTTTTCCGGGAATAGTCTCTTGTTATTTTCTGAAATTTTCAAGCCAAAACAACGAGGGCAATCCTTAAAAAGACCGAGCTCCTGTGGAGACCGTTTGACTTCTTTTGCCATATTTTTTCGCACGTCATTGAACTCGAACGGACGAACGATTATATGCCCCGCTCCGGGGGATGACCAGCATAACCTTCGGAGCCCGGCAATTCTAACGCTTCCTAGGCCGGTGCCCGGGGAAAGGATCTTCGGGATCATTAAAATCCGGAAGAAAAGCCGTTTGTTCCACCAGTTCCTGGGCATAGACCCTCGAAAAACCGAGCTCCCCCGCAAGCCCGAGGACCTGCTCATATTCTTTGGCCTTGAGCGTGCGCTGAAATTCCCCGCGGCCAGAACATTCCGGCACCGGCCGGTACTGGCTCATCACCGACAGCGGGATCCCGGGCCCGAATTCTTTATGGATCAGGCGCAAGACTTCCAGGCTGTTCTCGACATGCCCGGGCAGCACCAGATGCCGGATCAAAACCCCTTTCCTCGCGGGTTCCTCTCCGGTAGGGTCCCAGGGTTCGAGAAGTCCCTTCAACCTCACCATTTCCCGGATCGCTTCCAAGGCGATCCCGGGATAGCGTTCATCTCCCATGCAGGTCTTCGCGAGCTCCGGATGCCCGAATTTGAAGTCCGGCATGAAGATGTCCATACACGCGCCGTATTCCCCGACCAGTTTCGCTTTTTGATAGCCCGAGCAGTTGAAAAGCATCGGGACCGTGATTCTTTCTTCGCGCAAGGTGCGGCAGAGTTCACGGATGTGCGGCCAAAAATGATCCGGCGTCACAAAATTCAGATTGTGGACCCCGTAGTACGGCTCAACGTCTTCGGTCTTGGTCGATTTTTTTTGAGAAAAATGGGAACCTTTGTTGTTTTTATCCTCTCTCGGAGATTGGGCCGTTGGTACGGGGCGGACCTCCTCCTTTTGAAGAAGTCCTTTGACCGCTTTCAGGAGCGAGCCGGGAGCGTACTCTTTTCCTTCATGCTGGCCGGAGATCTGATAATTCTGGCAGAAAAAACAATGACTTGAGCACCCGCTGAAAAAGATCGTGCCGGAACCACGCGTTCCGGAAAAAGACGGTTCTTCGCCGAAATGTGCTCCAAGGTGCGCGATACGAAGGGTGGATGTTTCGCCGCAAACCCCTTTTGCTCCCTGCGTGCGATCCACTTTGCAGTCACGGGGACAAAGCCTGCAGCAGCGGTAGGCTTCAAAAGGATGCATAGAAAAACTCAGGCGGCGCCTAACGATTGAAAAGCATCGGGGAGAAAAGACACGATATCGCCGGCCGTCAAACTCACCTGGCCGATTTTTTTCACAGCGAGATCTCCGGCGAGGCCATGGACATGAACGCCGAGGCACGCGGCTTCAAAAAGAGAACACCCTTGGCCGGCAAGTGCGGCGATCATACCGGTCAACACGTCCCCCGAACCGGCCGTCGCCATGCCCGGGTTGCCGGTAGAATTCACATACACTTTTCCTTCCGGGGACGCCACGACCGTACGATGTCCTTTGAGAACGAGGACGGCCCCGTGTTCCCGCGCGGCTTCCAGCGCCCGGCGCGGCCGCAGGACGCCGGAATCATCCAATGCCCCGCCGAAAACGCGCGTAAATTCTCCGGGATGCGGCGTGAGAACGGCGCGGGCACGGCACGCTTTCAGGACCTTCAAGTGTCCCTTCAAGGCATTGAGACCATCGGCGTCGATCACGGCCGGAAGTTCGGTTTCCTGAAGTATTTTCCGGATGAGCTGCTGCGTGGTCACGTGCTGCGAAAGACCGGGGCCGATGGCCAGAACGTTTTGCGTGAAGCAGAACCGTTTGATCTCGGAAAACCCTTTGAGCGAGAGCGTCCCCTTCACCGTTGAAGGCAGCGGCCGGACCATAAGCTCGGACTCGCGTTTGGCGATGATGAGATAGACCGCGTCCGGGACACCGATCGTCACCAATCCGGCACCGGACCGTAAAGCGCCCATGCCGGCAAGATGCGCGGCGCCCGTCATGCCGCGGGACCCCGCGAGAACGAAGATACGACCGAAAGTCCCTTTGTGGCCGGTGGCGGGACGCCT
This sequence comes from Candidatus Omnitrophota bacterium, assembly GCA_903819565.1. Lineage (GTDB taxonomy): Bacteria > Omnitrophota > Omnitrophia > Omnitrophales > Aquincolibacteriaceae > Pegaeibacterium. The sequence goes on from CAIJDY010000186.1 coordinate 12,734, forward strand.
TAATTTTTCTCGGACTAGTTTTTTGATGTCCATGGTTTCCAGTGATAAGTGATCAGGGATAAGTCGTAAGTAACGAAAGACCCGGTACTGATCACTTACAACTTATCACTTACGACTTACAACTTATCCCTTACCACTTGTAATGATCTTTTTCATTTCCGAAACCGCCTTGGAAAGTCCCACGAAAACCGCGCGGCTGACGATCGAATGGCCGATGTTGAACTCGAGGATCTCAGGAATGTCCAGAAGCGGGAAGGTATTCTCGTAGTTCAGCCCGTGTCCGGCGTGGACCCTGAGCCCAAGCTTTGTCCCGAGCTGGGCGGCGCTCCGGATACGGAGAAGTTCTTTTTCCCGCTTGCCGCCGCGGGCGTTTGCGTAAGACCCCGTGTGGATCTCGATCGCGTAGGCGCCGATTCGCGCCGCCTCCAGGACCTGCTTCGCGAGAGGGTCGATAAAAAGGCTGACCTGGATCTTCTTTTTCATCAGGGCTTCCACGGCGCGGCCCAGCAGCTCCCTCTTGAAAAAAAGGTCGAGGCCTCCTTCGGTCGTGAGCTCCCGGCGCTTTTCCGGCACCAGGCAAACTTTTTCCGGCCGCGCTTTCAGCGCGATCTTCACGATCTCCGGCGAAAGCGCCATTTCAAGATTCAAAGGAACGTAGATCTTTTTCAGGAGCTCCCAGACGTCGCTGTCCTGAATGTGCCTCCGGTCCTCTCGGAGATGGACCGTGATGCTGTCCGCGCCGCCCTTCTCCGCCTCCAGCGCCGCCTCCAGCACCGAGGGTTCGTTCCCGCCGCGCGCCTGCCGCAGGGTCGCCACGTGGTCAATATTCACGCCGAGTTTTCTGGGAGACGCCGCAGGGGTCATGACCGGCTCATTTCTTTTGGGAGCTGATCACTATCTTGATGACCAGAGGCTGTTTGTCTTTCAAACTGACTTCTTCCGGCAGGACGATATTCAGAGGCAGGTCGTGTTCCCCCTTTTTCAGTCCGGAAAGGTCCACATAGGCCAGAAGGGTTTCCGACGAAAGTTTTTCCAGAAGGCGCTTGGAACCTTTCAGCGTGAACGAGACCTTTTCCGGAGTGACCTCGAAAATGTTGCTCACATCCGGCATGTTCAACACGCGCACGGCCACGTCCTTGAACTCCTTCTCGTTGAATTCTTCGCGGAGGGGGATCAGAACATCCACCAGGGCCTCGCTGAGCGGCTTGACGGTCGCCGGCAATTTGACGCGCACGGTCCGGTTGAACGAACGGATGCGCCCCACCAGATCGATCGGTTCCGTCTTCACCGCCTTCATCGATTCTAAAACACCTTTCGGCCCCTGCGCCAGCAGCGCGTTCGGATTCACCCGGACCTCTTCACTGAGAAGCTTGTAACCGATCGCAGGCTCCCCCACAAAATCCGGCTGGATCTCCAGTTTCTGCACCACCACTTCATCCAATTTTACAGTCACCGCCTCCGGAACGATCTTCAGGACGCGGATCTGGAAATTCGGCACGCGGATCTCGGACGGTTCCACGCGGAACGAATACTCTCCGGCGGTCTTGATCTCCGGACCGACCCTGTGCACGGCCTGAATGTCCTGGCTCGCGAGATTCACGATCAGGGAGCGCGGCGCCGAGAACGTGGCCTGCACGACCCGCGCGGAGATCTCTGAGACCAGCATTTTTTGACCGGACATCTGGATCTTGAGCGGGA
>CAIJDY010000187.1 GCA_903819565.1 Candidatus Omnitrophota bacterium
CTCGATCTCAAGGACCTCGGGCTTGAAACGCTTGCCGCGGCAGGCTTCGCACGGAACAAAAATATCGGCCAGAAAATGCATCTCTACTTTGACGTTCCCGTCGCCCTTGCAGGACGGACAGCGGCCTTTATCCACATTGAAGGAAAAATGACTGACGTCGAATCCCTCCCGTTTGGCCGCCGGAGTGGCCGCAAAAATCTTGCGAACGTCGTCAAAAGCCTTCAGGTAGGTCGCGGGATTGGAGCGCGGTGAACGCCCCAGCGGGGACTGGTCGATCAGGATCATGTTCGAAAGATGCTCGAACCCCCGGATATTTTTGACGCTTCCCAGTTCCTCCTGGGCGACCGGTTGTCCCTTAAATTTCAGGAAGTGATGGTAGAGGATGTCATAAAGCAGCGTGCTCTTGCCCGAGCCCGACACGCCGGTTAAAACAACAAATTCACCGAGAGGGATCGCGACATCAATGGCCTTGAGGTTGTGCGCCTTCGCGCCCCGGATCACGATCTTTCCCTTGGACCGCGGTCCATGCCGCAGCATCCGCTCGATCTTGCGCCTGCCCGCCAGATAGGCCCCGGTCACCGAATCCGGGTCCGCCTTCAGCGCATCCACCGTTCCCTGAAAAACCAGCTCGCCGCCTTTCGCGCCGCCTTGCGGCCCGAGATCAATCACGCAGTCCGCGGAGCTGATCATGGTCCTGTCGTGTTCCACCACCACGACTGTGTTCCCGAGGTCGCGGAGCTTTTTAAGAAGATCGATCAGCCTCTGGTTGTCGCGCTCATGAAGCCCGATGCTCGGCTCGTCCAGCACATAAAGTGTGTCGACCAGTGATGACCCCAGCGAACTTGCCAAGTGGATGCGCTCCACTTCCCCGCCCGACAGGGTCCGCGACATGCGGTCTAGCGTCAGGTACCCCAATCCGACATCCTTGAGAAAACGCACGCGGCTGAGCAGCTCAAAAAGGACCGGCTCGATCTTTTCTTTTTCCCCCGGCCTGAATTCGAGCGCTTCCAAAAAACCCAGGAGCTCTTCGATGCTCAGCGCCTGGACCTCCGCGATGTTCTTTCCGCCGATCAGGACATTAAGCGCTTCAGGCTTCAGACGTGTCATGCCGCAATCCCGGCAGGGCACATACCCCCGATAGCGGTTGAGAAAGATCCGTACGTGCATTTTATAGAGTTTTTTTCCGAGGTAATCGAAAAAATCCTGCACGCTCGTATAATCGTCCCCCTTCAGGCCGCGGAGGATCCACTTCTGGTGTTCCTTTTTGAGCCTCGCCCACGGCGCGCGGGTCGGAATGCGTTTCCGTTCGCAAAAATCAATGAGCTGTCCTCTTTCCCACCGTGTGCTGGCCTTGGTCCACGGCTCGATCGCCCCGTCCCGGATGGACTTCCCGGTGTCCGGGACCACCAGGTCCCAATCGATCGTGATCACGCGGCCAAACCCCTGACAGGTCGAACAGGCCCCCAGGGGACTATTGAAGGAAAAAAGGTTCGGCGTCGGGTTCGGGAAAGAGCGGCCGCAGGAAAAACACCTCAATTCTCCGGAAAACCGCAACGGCTTGACCGGGGTCCAGACCTGGGCTTCGCCCCGACCAAGGCGGAAGGCCTGTTCGAGCGAGTCGGTCAGGCGCTCTTTGTTCATCGGCCACACCTTTAAACGATCCACGCTAACGCAAAGCTCGCTAAGCGTCGCTTTCCGTTTGATCAACGCTTCCGCGTCGAGCCATTCCCCCTCGAAATGAAAATCATTGAAACCCTGGCGCTCGAGTTCCTCGAGATTCTCGCGAACATACTTCGCCCCTTTTTGCCCCAACGGGATCGAAAAGACGACCCGGACCTCTTCCTCGGCGGCTTCGGCAAGCAGCCGCGTAACGACTTTATTCGGATCATACGCCTCAACTTCGAGGTGGCATGCAGGGCACATCAGGCGGCCCGCGCGGGCGAACGCGACGCGAAGATAATCGTTGATCTCGGTTTGGGTTCCCACCGTCGAGCGGGCATTGCTGATGACGTTTTGGGCCTGAATGGATAAAGCGGGCGGAATGCCGGACGCCGATTCCACATCGGGTTTCGGCATGCGCTCGAGGAACTGACGCGCGTACGCGGAGACGGACTCGATGTAACGGCGCTGGCCTTCGGCATAAAGCGTGTCAAACGCCAACGAGGATTTCCCGGATCCGGAGACGCCCGTGATCACGTAGAGCCGCCGGTGCGGCAAAGTAAGATCGAGGTCCTTCAGATTGTGGGTCTTGACCCCACGGAGGACGATCGCATTCAAGCGGATCAGGCCTTGACTTCGCGGCCCAAACGTTCTCCGATGGTCTTGAGAAGTAGATCGCCGCCAGGGACGTGCTGGTCTTTCCCGGGGAGGATCGACACAGAGGTCGTTTCCGAGTCCACGCGCTTAACGACGAACGTAATGATGCGGAAATCCGCGTCATCGAGATTGCTGTAGTTCATGTTGCGGACCCGGATCGTGCCTTTAGTCATATCGGTATCTTCAAGGTCCCATTCAGGCGCAGGCTTGGAATTGAGCGCCTCCAAAGTCCGAAGATAAGTCACGTCATAGGGCATTTTATAAACCAGCGTTTCGTCGTTCGGCGGCAGGACTTTGGAAACCGTATTGCAGCCGGTTAACGCGATCCCCAGAACCAGGACCAAAACAAATCTGCGCACGTGTGTCATAAGCACCTCTCCTTGCCCCGCCGGATCCTTCCACCATCTCCGGAAAACGGAGCCTTTTAAAAAGCATGGGTTAAATAATCCGCCAAATCCCCGAACAGATCAAGCCTTCGACTAAAACTTTCCGGTCATGCGGACGAACGGCCCCTGACTATGGAAGCTATTCGTGTCCCGCAGATCGTCACTGAAATCCGTAAAATTGTACCCTACTCCGAGCCTTACGTATTCATAAAATTCACGGTCGATCTCGACCAGAGCGCCGTGCTTCAGGGAATCCAGCGTGGCGGACTGCCACAGGATCCGGTATTCCACGGCGAAATCCCACTTGCGCGTCACGTGAAAATTGATCCGGTTCGCGGAAAGAAAACTATTGGCCGCAACACCGGTATTCGAGGCGGTATTGACGATCGACCGCTTAAAGGCCAATTTTTCGACAAGCCCGAAAAAACGGTTAAGATCGTAGGAAATGTCCGTCGCCACGATGTGGGCCGACTGATCGAACTGGAAGTTGTCGTAATAGCCGGTATTGTACTGCGCGTCGCTGCCGAGATCCCGGAGGTAGGTGTAACGCGCGAGCAGGTTCAGTTTGTCATTGCTGACCGGGCGATAAGCGATCCCGTTGCTGAGCTCCACAAAGGTCGCCGGATTATTCCCGGGATCGGTCTGACGCGTATCCCCGTAGTTAAAATAGGAAAGCAAGCTGACGTCCTCGTTGAGCTGGTACTGAACGGAGTTCCGCGTCACGATCTGCGCCATGTTCGGAGCGTCCTGATCGACCCGGACTTCGACGTGAGAGCGCGCGCGGAATTTTTTACCGTCCGCGTACGCGATGTGCCCGCCGACCGTGTTAAAAGTGTTAGCGCGCGCGAGCGCATCTTGGGCCGCTTGGTCCAGAAGCCGCGTCGTGGAACCCGTAAGGTGGCGGCGTTCAAACGTGCTCCCGTAGTCCCAATGATCGCCGGTCTGTCCCTCATATCCCAGGATGTCGGCGAACCCGTCGACGCCCTGATAGGAGGAATATTCGCGTTCAGTATACATGCGCGATTTTTCACTGAGCGAAAACGAATTCCCGATCGCCGTCGAGAGGGTCTTGTCCCCGATCCCGCGATCGACCGAACGAAGGTTCGCGTAACTACGCGCGCCGTTCCCGTGCTGGCGCTCAAAACCGAAATAGGTCGAATCGCCCAGCGGCCCGAACATCTGCTCCAGGTAAGCAAAGAGGTTATGGATCACTTCATAGCGCACGCCACCGCCGAACTGCTGGTCGCTCTTCCCATCAATCGTCGTCTGGACCTTCACGTAGGGCAATAACCGGTCATTGATGTGGTAACCGACCTTGCCGGTCACCCC
>CAIJDY010000188.1 GCA_903819565.1 Candidatus Omnitrophota bacterium
GCGAAAGTGGAAGTCTTAAAAAGCGCCGTCGTCGGCCTGAGAAAATAGGAGAGATCCATGGATAAAAATTATAAATGGAAGGTGCTGTTGATCGTCGGGCTGGTCGTCTTTTCTCTCTGGAAAGCCTACCCCCCGCAACAAAAGATCAACCTGGGGCTTGACCTTCAGGGCGGCGTGCAGCTGCTTCTTCAGGTTGACATGGACAAAGTACCGGAGGAAGCCCGCAAGGACGTGACCGCGCGCGTGGCGGAGATCATCCGTAACCGCATCGACGAATTCGGCGTGAAAGAACCGGACATCACCACGCAAGGAAAAGATCAGGTCGTGGTGAAACTGCCGGGCGTGACGGACCGCGAACGCGCCAAGGAGATCGCGGGCAAGGCCGCGCACCTGGAGTTCAAGATCGTTTCCGATGACGCCGCGCTCGTTCAAAAAGCCGAGGAAGGGACTGCGCCTGAAGGATTTGAATACAAGAAGATCAAGAACAGCCCGAATGAAGAGATGGTGCTTCTGGATGTGAAGCCGGCACTTACCGGAGAGCATTTGACCACGGCGACGGTCGGGTTCGATCAGTACGGCCAGGCCATTGTGTCGTTAACACTGGACCGGGAGGGCGGTAAACTTTTTGACAAGATCACTTTTCAGAACATCGGGAAGCGGCTTGCCATCGTGCTGGACGGGCAGGTCTATTCCGCGCCGGTGATTCGTGACAGGATCCCGAACGGGAAGGCCCAGATCTCCGGAAATTTCAAAGCCGCCGAAGCGAGTGATCTGGCGCTGGTGCTGCGCGCCGGCGCTTTGCCCGCGCCGGTCACGGTCGTGGAAGAACGGACGATCGGACCGAGCCTCGGAAAAGATTCCATCGAAAGCGGGATCCGCGCGAGTCTTTACGGGATCCTTTTCGTGATGGTGTTCATGCCGGTGTATTACCTTTTCTGCGGATGGATCGCGAATCTGGGATTGATCGTTTACATGATCGTCGTGGTCGGCGGCATGGCGACTTTCGGGTCGACGTTGACGTTACCCGGCATCGCCGGTTTCATCCTGTCAGTCGGTATGGCAGTGGACACGAACATTCTTATTTTTGAGAGGATGCGTGAAGAAGCCGCGACGGGAAAGTCCGCCCGAGCGGTGGTGTCCGCCGGTTATCACCGTGCTTTTTCGGCGATCATCGATTCCCACGCGACGACGTTGATCACGTCCATTCTTCTCTTTATTTTCGGGACGGGTCCCGTGCAGGGTTTCGCGGTCACGCTGACGATCGGTATTATCGCCAGTTTCTTTTCCGCGCTCTTTGTCACGCGCGTGATCTTCGATCATTTGGTTAAAAAGAACCCCGACATGAAATTCAAGATGCTCCACATTTTTCACAACCCGAATATCGCTTTCCTGAAGGGGCGCTATTGGGCGTACGGCTTTTCCGTGGTCTGTATCGGGATCGGGATCGCGGCGTTCACCATGCGCGGGGCGCACAACTACGGCGTCGAATTTACCGGAGGCACCTACGTCCAGGTCGGATTCAAAACGGATGTGGACCAGGCCAAATTCCGCTCAGAGCTCGAAAAGCAGGGGTTCAAGGCTTTCACGCTCCAGCGGTTCGGCGATGTGAATGCCCATCAGTACATCATCAAAATGTCCGAGGGGAATCCCGCGAAAGTCGGGATCGCCGCGGAAGCAACGGTGGGCAAAGGGGCTTTTGAGATCGCAAAGGTGGATCAGGTCGGCCCTTCCGTGAGCGGCTCGTTGCGCGAGAAAGCTTTCTTGGCCATTTTCTGGTCGTGGGTCGGGATCCTGGTTTATCTCGGGTGGCGTTATGAGTGGAAGCTTTCGCTCGCTGCGGTCGCGGCGCTGATCCATGATACGCTCTTCACCTGCGGGTTTTACGCCTTGTCGGGGCGTGAGATCAATCTAACGACGATCGCCGCGATCTTGACCATCATCGGTTATTCGGTCAATGACACGATCATTACGTTCGATCGAGTCCGTGATAACGTGAAGCTTATGCGGAAGACTCCTTTCGCGGAAGTCGTCGACCTGAGTATTAACCAGACGCTCAGCCGGACGGTGCTGACTGTGTCGACGGTGCTGATGGCGGCCATCGCCCTGTTCTTTTTCGGAGGTAGCGCGATCGCGGACTTCGCGTTCATTCTGATCATCGGTTTCGCGGTCGGAACGTATTCATCGGTTTTTGTGGCGTCCGCCCTGGCGGTGGACTGGAAAGCTCATAAATAAACAGGTGGTCACAAAAAAAAGGACAGGTGGTTTCAGACTGCCTGTCCTTTTTTCTTAGGATCAACGTCCCTTGCAAAAACAGACGCAGAATTTTCTTCCCGCCTTCCGTAAACTTCTAGCCAAGCGCGGTCTGACGGACGATGCCGCGATCGAGGCGTTTCTCTTTTCCGGGCTTTTCTCGCTCCACGATCCTTTTCTCATGAAGAACATGCGGGAAGTGAAATCCCGCATTGAAAGGGCCATTCGCAATAACGAGAAGATCTTGATCCATGGCGATTACGACGTGGACGGGATCACCGGCGTCGCGGTGCTGGTCTATACGCTCAGGCGACTCGGCGGTCAATACGCGACTTTTCTTCCGGAGCGCGAGCGCGACGGTTATGGCGTCAGTGAAACCGCGGTCCGCGAGGCGCGGGAACAGGGCATCGGTCTGATCGTGACCGTGGATTGCGGCATCACCGCAAAAAACGAGATCGAGATCGCGCGATCAAACGGCATGGACGTGATCGTGATCGACCACCACCGGCTCCCCGCCGAAGGATTGCCGGACACGCATCTCATCCTCAATCCGCTCCAGGAGGGCTGTGCTTATCCTTTCAAGGAACTTTCGGCCGCCGGGCTGGTTTTTAAATTAAGCCAGGCGCTTTTGGGAGACACGGCGCTGGAATCCCTGGATTTCGTGGCGTTGTCCACCATCTGCGATATCGCGCCGCTCACCGGCGAGAACCGCATCCTGGTGAAAAAAGGGCTCGGAACCCTTTCGGAAAAAAAGAACCTCGGGCTCCGGGCTCTCGCGGAGGTCGCCAAGATCAAAACTTCCAAACTGGACACGGGACACGTTGCTTTTATCCTGGGTCCCCGCTTGAACGCGGCCGGGCGCATGAGCTCTCCGGACACGGCGCTGCAACTGTTGCTGACCTCGGAGCCGCGCGAAGCGGAAAGCCTCGCGAAGATCCTTGACGCGGAGAACAAGGCGCGCCAGCAGTATGAAAAGGATGTGACGAAAGAAGCTATTCAAAAAGTCGAACGCACGGTCAATTTTAACCGCGAGCGCGTGCTGGTGGTCGACGGGAAAGGCTGGCATGTGGGCGTGATCGGGATCGTGGCATCGCGGCTGGTGGAGAAGTTTTGCCGTCCGGCGATCGTGATCTCCGTTGAGGATGGGATGGGGCGGGGATCAGGACGCTCGATCAAGGGGTTCCATCTTTTTGAGGCGCTTCAGGCGAGCGGGTCACTTCTGGAGGAATTCGGCGGGCACGAACAGGCGGCCGGATTGTCGATCAAAGAACAGAATATTCCTCGCCTAAGGGAGACGATCAACGGTTTTGCTCTGGAGCATTTGGCGCCCGAGGCGCTGAAGCGAAGCGTGAAGGCCGATATGGAATTGGGGCTCGGAGAATTGACGGGGCCGTTTCTCAAGCAGCTGGAGCTATTGGAACCTTACGGGATAGGCAATCCGCGTCCTGTGTTTCGGAGCCGCGATCTGCAGCTGAAGTCCAAGGCACGGCGCCTGTACGGGGAGACTTACGAAGTTGTGCTGACGGACGGGGTGCTTCATTACCAGGCCCACATCGACGAAAAACAGATGCTTCTTTGTGCTGTGGCAACGGCCGAGAGTCTTTTTGAGGCGGCTTATTCCGTAAAGACAAAACAGTGGAACGGTCTGGAGACACTTCTCCTGAACGTCAAAGAACTCAAGGATCAAACAGAAGCTTCTTAAGCGGCTGCTTTGGGTTCGTACTGGCGGCGGGAGGGAGCTTTTTTAACTTTCCCGGCCTTCAGACAGCTGACGCAAACATTGATGCGCCGAACCGTTCCGTTAGGGAAAACGGCCTTGACTTTTTGGAGGTTCGGGAAAAAACGACGGCGCGTGATGCCGCTGATCTTTTTACCGATACCGCCGCTCTTTTTGGAAAGACCGCGTCTTGCGATGGAGTTCCCGGTCAGGGGTTTCTTTTTGCAGATTGAGCATGTTCTCATAGGGCGTCATTATAGTGACGAGATGTATCTTGGCAAGTTGTTTTTTCTGATATATAATTTTCCCGCCTCGTTTGGATCACGATTGGCTTATCTTTTCTAAACCTAAAGGAGTCCCGTCATGGCAAAAGCGACCAAGTGCAGTGCAGCAACCTGTGAAAAATCCGTTGATTTCAAATTTTACGCGCCCCAGGCCAAAAAAGTTGGCCTCGGAGGTTCCTTTAACAATTGGAACGCTGACAAAAACCCCCTCAAAAAAGACACCGCCGGAACCTGGAAGCTGGCTCTGAAGCTTCCCGCCGGCCGTCATGAGTATCGCTATTGCGTGGACGGCACGTGGTTCAACGCCCAGGAGCCCGGGGAATGCGTCCCGAACGCTTTCGGGAGCTGGAACTGCGTCGTCGAAGTTCGCTAAGGTCCGTTTTTAGGCCCTTGTGAAAATCCTCTTCGTTGCTTCGGAAATGGCCCCCTTTGCGAAAACAGGGGGTCTTGGCGACGTTCTCGGCTCTCTTGCCGCTGCCATTCAGGGACTGGGTCATGAAGTTTCGGTCTTCATGCCCCGCTACCAGCGGATCGATATCCGCGAATGGGAACTGGAGCCCGTCGTTGATTATTTCGAAATGATCATCGGCAACCACCTCGAAGCCACGCGCATTTTCCTCAAGAAACTCGCGAACGGGGTCAAAGTCTATTTCGTCGAGCATCCCGATTTTTTCATGAGGGAAGAACTTTACGGGACGTCGCTGGGGGACTATCAGGACAACGACCGCCGTTTCATCTATTTCCAGCGGGCGGTCCTCAAAGCGGTGCAGGAACTGGACCTTCAGCCGGACATCGTCCACTGTCACGATTGGCAGACGGGTCTTATCCCGGTCTATTTAAAAAAACCGGGGATCGAATACGCGCCGTTCCAGAAAGCGCGGAGTTTTTTCACAATCCACAATCTCGCGTATCAGGGGAATTTTCCGCCGGATTCCTTTCCTCCCACGGCCCTGGGCTGGGAATACTACAAGTCGGACTATCTGGAGTTTTACGGCAAGTTCAGTTTTCTCAAAGGCGGACTCGTGTTCGCGGACGAGATCACCACCGTGAGCGACCGCTACAGCAAAGAGATTCAGTCCAAAGAGTTCGGCTGCGGCATGGAAGGCGTGCTTGCCGCCCGGAACGAAAGCGTGACGGGGATCGTCAACGGGATTGACCCGAAGGAATGGGACCCGGAAACGGATCTGGACATTGCCGCGCAGTACGGCGCGGCGAATCCCGCGAAGAAAAAACTGAATAAGGCGGCGCTTCAAAAGGAGAACGGCTTCCCCTCGGATGAGAACATCCCGCTTCTGGGGCTGGTTGCGCGGCTTGTGGACCAGAAAGGTCTCGACATCCTGATCCCGCTTCTGGAAAAGTTCACTCAACAGAACCTTCAGTTCGTGTTGCTGGGGACCGGCGAGGAAAAGTATCATCAGATTTTGCGGGACCTGGCTAAAAAGCATAAAAAGGGGTTCGGGGTGCACATCCTTTTTGACGCCAAAATGGCCAAAAAGATCTACGCCGGCGCGGACATGCTGCTTTTTCCGTCCTATTACGAGCCGTGCGGTCTAGGACAGATCATCGGGTTGCGTTATGGAGCCGTCCCGGTCGCCCGCGCCACGGGCGGACTCGCGGACACCATTCAGGAGTTCGATTTGGTGACGCAAAAAGGGAACGGTTTTCTTTTTGAAGATTATTCGAGTGAGGCGCTTTACACGGCGGTCGTCAAGGCCCTGAAGGTTTTCAAACAGGAAAAGGTCTGGAAAGGGCTCGTCAAGAACGCGATGGAATGCGATTTTTCCTGGACGGCTTCCGCGAAGAAATATTCCAAGCTTTACGAGACGGTGAAGCGCCGCACGGTAAAGGTTGAAAAAACCTGAACGAAAGCATACAATTCCCGCCTTGATCGTATCCCCCTCATGGGAAAAGGTGTTTTTTTAAAGTGCTTTTAAAATCAAAGGAGACGGAATCAGCATGAAAACATACAAGATCGCAGTCATTCCCGGAGACGGGACCGGTACCGAGGTGGTCCGGGAGGGGAATAAAGTTTTGACGGCCGCTGCCTCGAAGTACGGCTTCAAGCTCGACCGGCATGAATACGATCTCGGGGGAGCTCGCTATCTCAAAACCGGTGAGGTGCTCCCGGACAGCGTTCTCGAGGAGCTTCGCGGTTATCAGGCGATCTTTCTCGGGGCCGTGGGGCATCCGGATGTGAAGCCCGGCATTCTTGAGAAAGGGCTTCTTCTGCGCCTCCGCTTTGCTTTGGAGCAATACATCAATCTCAGGCCGGTGAAGCTTTTTCCCGGTGTGGATTGTCCGCTCAAGAATAAAAGGCCGGAAGACATCGATTTCGTGGTGGTCCGCGAGAACAACGAAGGCCTCTATGTCGGCGAGGGCGAGTTCCAGAACAAAGGGACCGTGGACGAGGTCGCGATCCAGGTCAGCCGCAACAGTCGTCGCGGGGTCGAGCGCTGTTTGCGGTACGCCTTTGAATACACGCGGAAGCGGAACAAGAGGAAAACCCTGACACTTTGTGGCAAGACCAACGTCCTGACCTATGCCTTCGATCTTTGGGAACGTGCTTTTCATGAGGTTGGCGCGAAGGACTATCCGGATATCAAAAGGGAATACGCGCACGTGGACGCGACCTGCATGTGGATGGTGAAGAACCCGGAGTGGTTCGACGTGATCGTGACAGACAATATGTTCGGGGATATCATTACGGACCTCGGGGCCATGATCCAGGGCGGTATGGGGATCGCGGCCGGGGGGAACCTGAATCCACAGGGCGTTTCGATGTTCGAACCGATTGGCGGGTCGGCGCCGAAATACACCGGGAAAAACGTGATCAATCCCTTGGCGGCTATTTGCGCGGGGCAGATGCTGCTGGAACACCTCGGAGAAGACAAGGCCGCGGCGGAGATCGAAGAATCCGTTAAGTGGGTGACCGCCAAGAAGCTGAAGAGCCTCGCGGCGGGCAAAATGGGATATTCCACCACAGAGGTCGGCGATCTTGTGGTGAAAGGGCTGGATCCGAAAGCTCGGGCATGAAAGAGACAATACATATTTAGGATTTCGGACATAATTCGGGATGAGAAGGAGATTAGAAAAGTGAAGAAGCTAAAGGTTGCGGTACTCGGTGTCACAGGCGCGGTCGGCCAGGAATTTCTCGCGATCCTCGAACAGAGGAAATTTCCGATCGAAACGCTGAAACTTCTGGCGTCCGGCCGTTCCGCCGGCAAGAAGATCGGATTTATGGGCAAAACCTACACGGTCGAAGAAGCGACGCCGGAATCTTTTCAAGGCCTCGACCTGGTTCTTTCGAGCGCTGGGGGAGCCATCAGCCGCGCGCTGGCACCTCACATCGTCAAGGCCGGGGCCCTGATGGTGGACAATACCAGTGCTTTCCGTATGGATCCCGAGATCCCGCTCGTGATCCCCGAGATCAATCCGGAAGATATCGCGAAGCATAAAGGCATCATCGCGAACCCCAACTGCTCGACCATCATTATGCTCGTGCCGCTTTTCCCGATCCATAAGGTCGCGAAGATCAAGCGCATCACGGCCGCGACGTACCAGGCCGCGAGCGGCGCCGGCGCCAAAGCTATGGAAGAACTCCAGGTGCAGGCCCGGGATTTCCTTGTCGGAAAAAAGATCATTCCCAAGGTGCTGCCGCACCAGATAGCGTTCAACGTATTCTCTCACAACAGCAAGATCGGGCCGGACGGCTTTTGTGAAGAAGAAACCAAAATGGTCAAAGAGACCAAGAAGATCTTTCACGCGCCTGAGATTCGGGTGACCGCGACCTGCGTGCGCGTACCGGTCCTGCGCGCCCATTCCGAAGCGCTTTTTATCGAGACTGAAAAAAATATTTCCGTCGACGAAGTGCGCGCCCTTCTCGCCAAAGCTCCCGGAGTGAAGGTGGTCGATGACCGCGACAAGAATTATTTCCCCATGCCGCTCGAGGCCACCGGCCAGGATGATATTCTCGTGGGCCGTTTGCGCGTGGATCCTTCAGCGGCGAACGCTCTGGCGATGTTCGTTTCCGGCGACCAGATCCGCAAAGGCGCGGCGTTGAACGCCGTTCAGATTGCGGAGATCGCTTTCAAAAACAAGTGACAGGCTGTGAAGGGTAAGTGATAGGTGAAATTACACTTTTCAACCTACGGCTTTCTGCTTGCCACTGACCACTGACCATGCGCAATATCAAACTGGTTCTCGAATACGACGGCTCGGCTTTTTTCGGTTTTCAGCGGCAGCCGCATCACCCCACCATTCAGGAAGCTCTCGAGAAGGCCCTTGCGACCTTTTTTCGCCGCAAAACGAAGATCGCCGCCGCGAGCGGCCGGACCGACGCCGGCGTTCACGCCGAGGGACAGGTCGTTAATTTCAAAATCTCCAGCGATAAAGAGCTCCGGCAGATCCAGCGGGGCTTGAACGCGTTGCTGCCGCGACCGATCGTGGTGAGCGAGATCGAAGAAGTGCCTCCCGGTTTTCATGCCCGTTTCAGTATTAAATCCAAGACTTACGAATACCGCGTTTGGAATCATCCCTACCGGTCGCCGCTTATCGCTGGCCGCGCGTTTCACGTTCCTTTCCCTTTGGATGTCGCGAAGATGCGCCGCGCCGCACGGTTTTTTGTCGGGAAGCATGACTTCCGTTCTTTTACTTCCGTGACGGCGATGAAAAAAAAAGACGCTTCCTGTGTTCGCACGATCAAACAATTTCAAATAAAAAAACAAGGCCATCTGATCCTGATCCGTGTTGAAGCGGACGGGTTTCTTTACCATATGATCCGCAACATGGTCGGAACGCTTCTGGAAGTCGGAAGGGGAAAGCGGCCGTCTGGCGAGATCGCCGCCATTCTCCGGGGCGGGGACCGCCGCCTTGCCGGAATGACGGCGCCTGCCGAAGGACTGACTTTCCTGAAGGCTGCCTACTAGGACTGCGCTAATCTCAAGGGTGACGCTTTGCCGACGAAGCGGAAAAAGGTCTCTGGACACGCGGAAATGTATTAGAATCAACCATAATGAGGCTAGTTGCTTGGAGATCAGAACTTCTGAGAGCATGAACGGCAGCCGCTATTGCAATAAATGTTCGCCAAACCAGGACGGGATACCTGACGGGGGAACTCATGGAAATTAGAGAGGAAGGAGAAGTGACCCTGGTTCTGATCGATCCGAGACTCGACTCCGTGACATCCAAGGAAGCGGAAGCAAAGCTGATGGAAAGCGCGGGCGGTAGTTCCAGGAGAATTCTGTGCGACTTTTCAAACACGGACTACATATCGAGCGCGGGATTGCGGGTGATGCTTTCCACCGTAAAAAAACTTCAAAAAAACGGCGGGAAGATGGTCCTCTCGAGCATGAAACCGTTTGTATATTCTGTTTTCGAAATGGCCGGGTTCACCCAGATCTTCGAGATCTGCGAAACCAAAGCACAGGCCCTGGCGCACCTGAACCGGGCATCGCGGTAAAGGTGTCCGGGAAAAAAAGCATGACCGGCGAAGGATGTTTTTCCACGAACATTAAACTTAAAAGACGGAGTTCGATGGTATCTTGGAAAATATAAATCCGGAGATCATTAAAGCGCTTACCGTACACGCCAACAAGATAGTCGCGGGGTCCTACGAGGACGTCGATAAAATACTCAGCCTGACCGACAAGACCGAGAATTCGCCCGAGCTGGCGGAACTGGCGGAGACATTTGGAATGATGTCGGTCAAGATTGAAGCGCGCGAATACGCCCTCGAACAAACCATCGAAGAGCTTAAAAAAAAGAACGCTCACATAGTGGCTTTGAACACTATCCGTGTCCAGCTGAGCTCTCTTTTCGTAAGCATCGTCCTACTCGTCTCCTCCTATACGTTTGCGCTCGGGGTTCTCGCGAGCGAATTTATTTTAAAGCAGCATTTTTTTAAAATTTTTACCCGCTATCCGATCGTCGAGATCATCTCCGTTTTGATCATTGTCAGGATCATGCTCGTTTCCAGGTTGAGCCTTAAGGATTTCGGAGTGACGTTTGCCGGGTGGAAGCGTTCTGTTGCTGAATCGCTGATCGTCTCGACCGCCTTCATAGGGTTATTGGCACTTTTTAAACATTGGGTCTGCGTGCATCATCCCGGAGTTTTTAAAGAAAACCAGATCTTCAGCCTTTCTTATTTCAATCTTTCCTATGTGACGTATATTCTTATCGCTCCCCTGCAGGAGTTCGTTGCAAGGGGCGTCGTGCAGGGATCGCTTGAGAGGTTGCTGGATACAAAATACAGAGGATTTATTTCGATCTTGGTAACCTGTTTTCTTTTCGGGGCATTGCACATGGCCCACTCCCTTAATCTTGCCGTGGCTTCTTTTATCAGCAGTTGGGTGTGGGGCTGGATGTATTACCGTCAAAAGAATCTGACGGGAGTCAGTCTTTCCCATTTTCTTGTGGGCAACGCGGCTGATTTTATGGGCTACTGGACCTTTTTTTAAAATGTTATCCAGGATCCGATGGGGCATCCTCAGGCTGCTGTTCGTTTTTTTTGCCGCAAGCGCGGTCATGACCGGGGGAGTGGCCGCTTTTTTTCTGGGCCCTCTTTACTCGTGGTATTTTTTTGGTGATCTTAATTGCGCGAAATATTATAAGTATATTTACCCTATCTTTTTCGCCTACCTGCGGTTTGTCATGAGGGGCATTAAAGACAGTGAATATCGGAAAGGGTTTTCGGTGCCCTTTTCCGATCCGCCCTGCATGTCTCCCAGCGCCGAGGCCCTGCATTTGCAAGGATCCTGGACAGGCCCCGTCGAAAATTGCGACAACTGTGTTGATTGTTGCAGGCAAGTCCGATGTCCGCTGATGGATACCGTCAATAACAACTGTTTAAGTTATGGATGCTTCTTTTGGAGGTTTTTTTCTTGCGGCCGATACCCGATCAATCAATTTCAGGCGGCGTACTATCAATGCCCCAAATGGGAATTCAGTGAAGGCTGACCAGCGATCACGGCCGGGAGGGGGTTTTGCGAAGCTTGCGCGGCTGGTTTTTTTAGCGGCAGGTTTTCTTTCTTTCAGCGTTCTCTCTTATGCGTATGATGACCACGCCCTGATTTCATATTATTCCTTGCGTAAAGACCTTGGGGATGAATCCGTAAGGCTTGAAACCTTAGGCGAATTTCTTGTCAAGGAGCAGGTTGAAATAGCCAGGGCACTGTCGGAGGCGGAATTATGGTGTCGGACGAATTTGTCCCGGTACAAGCCGTTGCCGCAGGAATTGGTTTTTGCGGCGGGGGGAAGTCCCGCGGATATTGAAACACGATTTTTGAAAAGCATCCGCGTGGATCCGGAACACTTCAGATACGATTATCTTCAGGACGTTGGCGGAAAGCTATCCGGGAAATTCCCCGGAAAGATCAGTGATTGGAAGGAGTTGTATCTCTTAAACTGGAACTATCATTCCCAGATCCCATTTGTGAGAATCAAACCCAGGGACATCATTCCAGCCATCGATGTTATAAGTACTGCTTCTGATATTCCGGATTACGGCGTTGATTGCGGTCTTTTCGCGGATAACAAAACCGCTCTGGGCGGTATGTATGGATTCGGGAACCAGCCACTCGGAGATCCCGCAAAACTTATGCATCAACAGGCGTCTTTTCACATGCCTTATTACCATGATGCGTTCCTTACAACGGTCATGCCCAATTTGAAATCGCCGTATGCGATCTTTCGGGAAAAATATTACAGTGAGATCGCCAGGGTCGCCTTTAAAACAAAGCACGATTATTGGGGGTACTACTTTGCGGGACTTGCGCTGCATTACGTGGAGGATTGTTGCCTGCCCTACCATGTCTCGATTGTGCCGGGCTCAAGCGCCCTGCAACTTCTTTGGGAAATCCTCAAAGACAAAAATTATATCGCACGGGTCATTATTCCGAGGATCTCCGCGCAGCATTTATTTCTCGAAGCCTATATTTATAATAACTTTATTGAAGAAAGAAATGGCAGCAAGAAGCCGTATTTCTTGGATGCCGTAAACGATGGTTTCAGGCGCGGAGACCTTTCCCCGAAAAATTACGATATGTTCATCGTGACTGTTTTGGCCAAAAAGGCTTCCGATATTGGAGGGAAAATAGCTCCGGTCATAGAAAGTATTACTGACGGACCTAAAATGGGTTCCGAGATCTCGGCGAGGACTTCTTCCGGAGATTATTATGTGGACGACTTTATCTTGCCCGGGAAAAATAGAGAAAAAGAAGCGTTTAGGGCTCAATGTTACGCCGCCGTGAAATTGGCCGGGAACGGGGCCAGGGCTTACTGGGAAGAAATTAAAAAAGAAAAATAAATATGAAATGTCTATTCAAAAACGTTTTGTGACATGAAGTAAGAAGAAGTCTAGCGAGCGAAGGCGGAACGGGTCTTTCGGGGGATTGGGAAAAGTCCCGAATTCTTTTAAATGAAACCGTCTCTCCGAATGGGGTTCAGTCTAAAGATTGTTTGCCAGGCCCTTGAAAATCCTGTATTTTGTGATACGCTTTGGCCAGAAATCGGATTTTTCAATATTTGAGGTAATTTAAGATTTAAATGAGGGTCTCCATAGGGGACGGCAAACGGGGAAAACAGGGGAGGCGCCCAAAGGCGTCCTTTTCCTGTCTGTTTCGGGTTCTGATCAGGCGCCATTTGTTCCTCTTTTCTTTTAACTCCCGATAAATTAACAAGATAGAAACGTTTGACAGTCCCTGGGGTTTTTGCTATACTCCCCGAACTTTTCTAGCGCTGCGCTCCATTTGATTAAGAAGACGGGTTCGCGCTGTTGTTTCGCTAGCCTTTAAATTCAAATGAAGAGCGGTACTCAGGATACTTTCGAAGGACATCCCGAATGAAAACATTTATTCCAAAAGACAAAGACATAAATCGCAAGACCTATTTGATCGACGCCACGGGGAAAACCCTGGGGCGCTTGGCCACGCGCGTGGCTTCCCTGCTGATTGGCAAGGGGAAGGCCTGTTTCGCCAGGGACATGATCGTAGGGGACCAGGTCATCGTGATCAATTGCGAGAAGGTCCACGTGACGGGCAACAAGAAAGAGGACAAGATCTACAAGCATTTTACTGGCTACGCGAGCGGCTTGCGGACCTATACCTTTGAAGATCTCATGGCCAGGAAACCGACCGAGATCATTATGCGGGCTGTTTCGAGAATGCTCCCGAAGACCCGCATTGGCGACGTGATGCTTACCAGACTCCGCGTTTATTCCGGACCCGCTTACCGGAACCAGGCGCAAAAACCTATTTCGATTGAGGTTTAATAATGACTGCAGCTTCGTCTTCTTCCATTTATGCTACGGGACGCCGTAAGTCCGCCATTGCCCGCGTTTGGCTCTTTCCGGGACAAAAAGGTTTCACGGTCAACGGCCAGGCCTCAGAAAAATACCTGAAGCGTGCGAACCTCCAAATGCTCGTGGACCAGCCTCTCAAGACCGCGAACCTGCACGGACAGTTTCGTGTCCGCGCGCGCGTGGAAGGCGGCGGTGTGGCGGGGCAGGCTGGGGCGATCCGTCTCGGCATCGCGAGAGCTCTCGTGAGTTTTAATCCCGAGATGCGGTCGACGATGCGCAAGGGCGGGTTCATGACCCGTGATCCGCGCGAAAAGGAAAGAAAAAAACCTGGGCGCAAAGGTGCCCGCAGAAGCTTCCAGTTCACCAAGCGTTAATGCGGTCTTTTCTTCTGGGAATTTGGATCCTTGCACTTGTTTTTATCCTGACCGGTTGCCAGGGGTTCCTGAGTGATTACAATTACAATCCGACCGGGGCGATGCAGTTAAATTCAAACCAGTGATGAGGGGCTCTCCCGAGGCAAAGTCGGAGGGCCTTTTTTTTGACCGGAACCCGCGCCTGCTTTTTGGGGGTGGGGTTTTTAACTCCAATCAGGGGCTATGAAAAAAAGAAACTCGTTCCTGCCCATCCTTGTTTTCGCTGTCCTTCTTTTTGTTTTCGGGGTTTGGTTTCAGGCCCACCGTTTATTTACCGATCCCAGCATGCAGGACGCTCTTGTCCAGAAAGTCCAAGCGCTGACCGATGGGACGTTGCACTTTCAGAGTTTTCAGGTTGGCTATTTTCCCCAGCCCCGGATCGTGCTTGAGCGTCCGCAACTTGTTTTTCCGGGCAATTCCTGGGTGATCGAAGCGGAGCAGCTGCGCTTCGATTTCGATATCCTGCCGCTTCTCATCGGGAGGTCCGAACCGGCGGCGATCTATGTGTCGGGAGGGAAGGGCAATCTTCCGTTGCCGGCCTTTGTTTCTTCCATGAATCCCCCCAAACTCGAGAATTTTTCTTTAAAAATGGGATCGCTCCGGCCCGGGACTCCTATCCCGCTTCAATTCGTCACTGACCTAGAGGGAAAACCCGCCGCGCTTTCTGTCAAAGGGCATGTGACGGTGCAGTCGGTTGAAAAATGGAACTGGGAAAAAGTGAGCGGGCACCTGGCGGCGGAGCTCAAAGAATTTGATATCACGCGAAGCCCTCAGGCGCCTCAAAGTGCCTCAAGTCTTCCTTTTTTCGCCAAGAGCGGCCAGGTCAGCGCTTTGGTGGAGGTCCAGAAGAACGCTGGCGATGCCTTTCTGGAATTGACGGCCACGGGGGAGATCAAAGGTCTCGGGTATGAAGTCATGCAGGAGAAAACCTGGGCAACGCCGCCGCTGCTGGACACGAACTGGAGCGTGAAGGGTGCTTGGAATAATGACACTGAGGAGTTGAAATTACACAAAGTGGCCGTGAAATTTCCTTTCGCGGCGGTCGAAGCGAACGGGAGTTTGAAAGCGGGGACAGGGGAGATCGCGAACCTTCATTTTTCCGGGACGGACATGGTTCTCGAGGATCTTTTGAAATATTGCCCCGGCCTTGAAAACGCGCTCCCTTTTCACATCGGATTTTCGGGCCCTAGCAATTGGGTTCTTTCGGGCGAGGGGACGCTGGACCACCTGTCGCTTCACCTGAATTGGGATCTGACCCCGACACTTCTCACTTACGCCCAATATTTCAGCAAGGCGAAGGACATTCCGCTGAACCTGGGTTTCGATTGTCTGCTCCAGAAGGGCGAATCGCTTTCCGGCGATTTTTCCGTCAGGTTCGGGGACATGAACCTGAAGGGGAATTTGAGCAGCCTGGACCTGAAAACGGGGTCAGGGCAGCTTAATTTGATCACGAATAAATTTTCCGTCGACGGATGGGAGAAATACATTCCCGCGCTTCAGCAGAACAAGATCGGCGGGGACGCCAAATTCCTCGGGAATTGGAAGGGGGATCTCCGCAAGCTGGAGCAGGCGGAACATATTTTCCACGGGACATTCGACAAAGGTTTTTGGCTGGCGGCCGACGGCCTCGGAGTGAAGAACGCCACGTTGTCGCTGGACTATAGCCCCTTGATGCTTGAAGGCCGGCAGATGCAGTTTGAAGTGGGGAATTCTCCGGTTGTCGCGGACCTGAAGATCAGCGGTAAGGGTGAAAAGATCCAGGTGGAAGCAAAACTGACGTCCGAAAATCTCAAGCCGCGGGAGGCCTGGCAGTCGGTCATGGCCCTTTGCCGGAAAAAGGCCGGAGCCCCGGGGATTGATTTTTACGATGTGATGAAGGATTCTTTGGCCGCGCTTTTTCCCGGCGAGGAACCTTTAAAACAATTCTCGGTGGAAGGCCGCTACGGCGACCGGACCTGGGATATCTCCAGCCTCAAATTCGAGGGCTATGAGGGGCAAGCCGAACTCAAGGGCATGGTCAGTCTGAAGGAAAAAGAGCCCCATTACAAGTGCGAGGGCGAGATCCGCGGTTTGAACTTCGGGCGTTTTCTCGGGAGATACGACCCGGCCGTGAAGGTCCTGGAGGGGGCGGTGACCCTTAAAGGAACGCTGGAAGGAAAAGGCTGGGGCCAGGAGGCGCTGGAAAAGTCTCTTTCCGGACAGGGTGATTTTTCTCTGATGAACGCCCGGTTCGAGACCTTTGATCTCAAGGATGAAATCGCCACGATCCAATCGTTCGCCCGGATCGGTGAGGTTCTGCCTCAAGTGAAGGATTTTGACGCAGTGGATCTTCACTGGAAGTACACCGGAGGAAAGCTTATAACCGACAACCTGCTCATGAGGCACAAGGACTATATCGTTGACGGCGAGGGAACGCTCGGGCTGGATGGCGTGTCGAATTTCCGCATGGAGGTTTTTTTGTCGAGTGCGGTGGCGGCCCGGATCTTTCCGGAGATGGCGGCGGCGTTTAACGCGGAGCCGCGCGCCCACCTGGGGCCGATCCCCGTCCTGCTTTCGGGAGCCTTTTCAAAACCCGAACTCAATCTCGATCCCGCCCAGGTGGCGGGACTATCGGATAAGATCGCCCGCAAGAAAACGGCGGATATTCTTGTCGAGCTTGTTCTTGAGTGAGGGAGGTCCCTCACCGGAAAAGAAGATTCCCGCTTAATTTTTCCCGAACTCTTTCCTGAGAAGGCGGATCAACCCCCGCGCGGCCTTGAGTTCCGACTCCCGCTTGATCTTGTCCCATCCTATGGCTTTTCGGCTTCGTCCGAGCGATACCGTGGTCTTGACGCCTTTTGCGGAATAAGCGTGCGCGTATTCGGGGAGTTTCTGCCATCTTTTGAGCGTCATTTCCTGGAGCGTGCTCTTGGGATTCGGATCCAGGCGGAAAAGAAGTTTGGGGTCGAAATAGATCCTGAAGTGCTTCAGGATAAAATGTTCGACCTTGTCCGAACCCAGGTCAAAATGGATCGCCGCGAACACCGCTTCCAGGACGTCCGTCAGGATCTTGGTCTGGAGCGGGCCCCTGAACTGGTGACGCAGGCTTTTTCCGAGCCGGAGGATCTTCTGGAGCTTCAGGGTTTTGGCGACGCGGCTAAGGATCCTCTGCGAAACCAGGATCGACCGGAGCTTGCTCAGCATGCCCTCGTCCGCTTCCGGGAAAGTCTCGAAAAGTTTCTGGCAGACGATCTCGTTGAGGATGGAGTCGCCCAGGAATTCCAGCCGGTCGAAGTCTTCTAGTTTCTCGCGAAGCCGGTTCTCATTGCGATAAGACGGGTGGGTCAGGGCGGCGCGGTACCAGGCAAGGGTCTGCGGCGTCACCCCGAGGATCTTCCTCAGGGAGGTCTTGGTGATGGGATCTTTGGGAAGGGTTTTTTTGAGCATGGCTGTACCATAAATTTATTTTGGGGTCCTGTCAACAGAGAAAAGCCGTAAATAATGGCCAATAGAGGGGATAGGGTGGAAATGCGTTTTAAGAGAGAAAAGGCCATTTTCCGTAACTTCTTAAATTGACAAAGGATAGAGTCATTTCTATAATACGAAACTCGTCGCTACGGCCAGCCTGATTATTTTTCCGGAGGATGGGTCTGATTTCTTGAAATCGGGGTAAGGAAGGAATCCAAGAAGAATGCTCAATTGTGCGGTGTTAGGTGCCACAGGATACACGGGGATCGAGCTGACGAGGTTGCTCCTGGCTCATCCCGGTGCCCGGGTTTCCATTTTGACCACCCGGCAGGAAAAACCCATTGCCCTCAGGGAAGTGCTGCCTTCCATTCCCAAGAATATTTCGCTGGAGATCGTGCCCTATTCCTTCGACGAAGTGAAGAAAAAGGCGGACGTCGTCTTTTTGTGCCTGCCGCACACGGAAGCGATGGCCACGGCCGATCAATTCCTGAATGCCGGCAAAGTCGTGATCGATCTTTCCGCCGATTTCCGCCTCAAAGATCCCAAGGCCTATCCCGAATGGTATAACGTGGAGCACACGTTCCCGGGGCGTCTGAAGCAGGCGGTCTACGGCCTTCCCGAAGTGAACAGGGCAAAGATCAAAAAAGCGTCTTTGATCGCGAATCCCGGATGTTATCCGACGGGTCCATCGCTGGCGTTGATCCCGCTCCTGAATAAAAAATTGATCGATCCGGATTTTATTATCATCAATGCCGCCTCCGGAGTGAGCGGGGCGGGGAAGAAACTTGTCGCGGCTACGCACTATTGCGAAGCGAACGAAAATTACAACGCGTACAAGGTCAACAAGCACCAGCATATCCCCGAGATCGAGCAGTCGCTTTCGGAAGCGGCCGGCCGGAAGGTCACGATTACTTTTGTCCCGCACCTGCTGCCTGTTTCGCGGGGAATCCTCGCAACGATCTATGCGACGCTGTGCCCGAAAGTCACCGAAGCCATGATCCGGAAGGCGCTCGAGATCGCTCACGCGAAAAATCCTTTCGTGAGGATCCTAGAAGAGGGTCGCTCCCCGTCGCTGAAGGATGTTCAACACACGAATTTCTGCGATATCGGTTTTTCGATTGACCACCGGACCGGGCGGGTGGTGATCTTTGCGGCGATTGATAATCTCATCAAGGGGGCGGCCGGGCAGGCGGTCCAGAACATGAACATCCGGTTCGGCTTGCCGGAAGAAGCGGGACTCCTTTAACCCTTTGAGACGATTCATTTGATGTCAAGGGTTCGCGGTATCACACTGGCCAAGTCTTTGTTTTTATTTTATTAAGGGTGACTTGGGCGGCACTTGTTAACCCTTAAATTTTTATTTGGGAACAAGTGCTGTTAACCCTAAAATCCAAATGGAGAACAGTGTCAATGAAAAAACCTTTTTGGAAGAAGGAACGGAACGGCTCGGTCACCACGCCGCTGGGTTTTGTAGCGGGCGGGATCCATGCGGGCATCAAGAAGAAAAAGAAAAAATACGACGTTTCCCTGACCTATTCCAAGGCGCCCTGCGTGGCGGCGGGGACTTTTACCACGAACCGTGCGAAGGCGTGGCCCGTGATCCATTCGATGAAGGCGATCAACGCTCCGAAGCACCACGCGATCCTCGGCACGAGCGGCAACGCGAACTGCCTGAACGGTCCGATCGGGAAACGGGCCGTTGAAGAGATCGTCTACGAAGCGGCGAAGAGCCTCGGCATCAAGACCGAGGAAGTTCTGATCGCCCAGACGGGGATCATCGGTGTCCCGTTCCCGATCAGCTGCGTGAAGCGGGCGGTGCCGCGGCTGGTGGGGCGCCTCTCTGAAAAGGGGGGTCACGGCGCGGCGAAAGGGATCTTGACGACGGACCTTTCGACCAAAGAGATCGCTTTATCGCTCGAATTGGGCGGCAAAAAAGTCTCGATCGCGGCGTGCGCCAAAGGCGCCGGGATGGTGCATCCCAATATGGCGACCATGCTTTGTTTCATCACAACCGATTGCGCCATCACGAAGCCGCTCCTGCGGCGCGCAGTGCGCCACGCGGCGGATGACACGTTCAACCAGATGGCCATCGATAACGACATGAGCACGAACGATATGGTGCTGTGTCTGGCGAACGGCGCGGCGGAGAATCCGACCATTCAGAAAGTGGGCAAGGATTACTGGATGTTCCGGGAAACGCTGGAAGAAGTCATGCGGTACATCGCGCATGAGATGGTGACGGACGGCGAGGGCGTGACGCACGTGTGCCGGTTGCGGGTGTCGGGGGCCAAGAGGCCGACGGATGCCGAGCGGGCCGCGCGGCAGATCGCGAACTCCATGCTTTTCAAGACCATGCTCGCGGGATCGAACCCGAACTGGGGCCGGATCGCGGCCGCGGTCGGTGCCAGCGGGGTGGATTTCAACCCGAACGACCTGAGCATCTGGTTCGGGGACGCGCAAGTGGTTAACCAGGGAAGGCTACGCGTGCTGAACCTCCCCAAGGCGCGGCGGATCCTCCAGAAAAAAGAATACACGATCGATGTGGTGATCGGAAAAGGAAGAGGACGGGCGGACTTCATCACGTCAGACCTGACGACCAAGTACGTGATGATCAATGCCGCCTATTCATGAGTCCCATGCAAAAATACATCGAAAAAGCGCAAGCTCTGGTCGAGGCGCTCCCGTACATCCGGAAGTTCCGCGGCAAAGAGATCCTGATCAAATATGGTGGCGCAGCGCTCACCTACAAGGAAGTCCGCGAAATGGTGCTCCAGGACCTTGTCTTTATGAGCTGCGTCGGCATTCGGCCGGTCCTGATCCACGGCGGCGGAAAATTCATTACCGAGAACATGAAAAGGAAAGGCATCCAGAGTCAGTTCGTGAATGGTTTACGCGTGACGGACAAGGCGGCGATCGAGGTCGTTGATGAAACGCTCGCGGAGCTGAACCGGAGCATTGTCCATGACATCAACCGGCTGGGCGGTTCCGCCGTCGGGTTGTCGGGGTTCGACGCGGAGATCCTGAACGTGGTGAAACACACGGAGAACGGGGACGTGGGTTATGTCGGCGATGTCGCTTCCGTGAACACGCTGCCGCTGAAAGAGCTGACGGAATTCGGAAGGATTCCGGTGATCTTCCCGGTGGGCAAGGGGCCGGACGGCGCGATGTACAATGTAAACGCGGATGAAGCGGCGGCGAACATCTCGATGGCTATGGGAGTCCAGAAATTCATCGTGCTCACGAACGTCAAAGGGATCCTGCGCGACGCGACGAACGATGAAACGCTGATCCCTTCGCTTCACGTGAACGACACGCAAAAATTGATCGACCAGGGCATTGTCTCCGGAGGGATGATCCCCAAAGTGAAGGCCTGCATCGACGCGCTCGAAGGCGGCGTTACGAAGGCGCACATCATCGACGGCCGCATCACGCACGCCCTTTTACTCGAGATCTTTACCGATCAAGGTATCGGAACGGAAATAACCTTATAGCGGTAAGGGGTAAGTCCTGAGCCGTAAGACGGGACCTGTCACTTACGAGTTACGGCTTATCACTGGGAAATTTATGAAAACCAAGGAAGTCCAGGAACTCTATCAGCAGTTCGTGATGCCGACCTACACCCGGGTTCCGGTGTGCCTTGTCAAGGGCAAGGGCTCGCGGGTTTGGGACCTCGGGGGGAAGGAATATCTCGATTTCTTCCCGGGTTGGGGAGTCTCCGCGCTCGGGCATTGTCACCCGGCCGTGGTGAACGCCATCAAGGAGCAGGCGCGCAAGATGCTCCATGTGGCGAACAATTTCCTGAACATCAAACAGGCCGAACTCGCGCGGATGATTTCGGAAGTGTCCTTTCCGTCCCGCATTTTTTTCTGCAATAGCGGGGCCGAGGCCAACGAAGGCGCGATCAAGTTCGCCAAAAAATACGGCGGCGAGACCGGCCGTTACGAGATCATCACCATGAAAAAGTCCTTTCACGGCCGGACGCTCGCGGCCATGAAGGCGACCGGGCAGGAAAAATTTCACCAGGGTTTTGAACCGCTCATGGAGAAATTCCTGCACGCAGATTTCAACGATCTCGAGTCCGTGAAAAGACTGATCACGCCCAAGACGATCGCGATCATGTTCGAGCCGATCCAGGGCGAGGGCGGGATCAACGTCGCGAGCCCGGAGTTCATGGGCGGGATCCGGAAACTTTGCGACGAGAAGGACATGCTCTTGATCCTCGACGAGGTCCAGACCGGCATGGGGCGCACGGGAAAGATGTTCGCTTACCAGAACTATCCCGGCATTGAGCCGGACCTCATGACGCTTTCGAAGGCTTTGGGCGGGGGCGTTCCGGTCGGAGCTTTTGTCGTGAACCGAAAGATCAACAAAGAGGTCCTCACCGCCGGAATGCACGGATCGACGTTCGGCGGGAACCCGCTTGTTTGCGCGGCGGCCCTGGCAGTGTTCAAAGCGATCAAAAAAGGGAAACTTTTGACCCGGGCGGTCCGGATGGGGGAATTGCTGGACCGGGAATTCGAAAAACTTCGGGCGAAGTATCCGGTCATCGAGAGCGCCCGGGGCATCGCGCTGATGCGGGCGCTTCAATTGAAAGAGCCGGCGGCGCTGTACGCCGATGAGGCGCGGGCGCAAGGGCTTCTGATCAACGCGACGCAGGGCGATGTGCTGCGGATCATGCCC
>CAIJDY010000189.1 GCA_903819565.1 Candidatus Omnitrophota bacterium
ATGTTCGGGAGGGATGGCGACCTTTGAGAACTTGGCAGCGGTCAAAAGGTCGCCGATGGGGTTCCCTCCCTGAACAGTTGAAGATGCGGCAGATCCGGCATAGGCGGGCGGTGCGGACAAAGAGGTCGCCAAGAAGAAAAAGGCCGTCAAAAATGCAATGGCCCTTTTGGGGCAGTCCCCTGGAATCAGATTGTTTTTTGTAGTCATAACCGCTGCCTTGTAAACGATTTATAAAAGATGCAAAAAGATACCCGTTCGACGTAAGTATTTCAAATTACACATGTTACAAAATTATCAATGAATCTAGAATGCTATATATTGCTATGTTTTATTAGTTCTAAGAATAGGCGAATATTTGCAGAAATCGGTACGTGGAATTTACTGTGGTTATTATGGGTCAACACCGCGCCCAAACCCGGAGGTTGGGCGGGTTATAGGACATCCGCTACGCCGACTGCACTTGTGCCGGTGCACAAGTACTGCGCGTGCGGATCAAGGATATCCGCTACGCCGACTGTTTAATGGTCTGGGCCGCGATGTACTGCGTTATAAAATCCCGGAGAAGGCCGCGGTTCACGATGACCTTCCCGTCCCGCATCGAGATGACGTTCGCGACGCCCTGATCTTCGAAGAGTTGCTTGAGGAGCGCCGCCCGTATCTCCTCCGCTTTCACGGGATTCTTCAACTCCGAAGCTTTCTTAAGCGAACCGGCGACCAGCAGGCCGCTCGCGATCTGCACCACTTTCTCGACGACCTCCAGGAACGGTTCGCCCTGAACGTCGTTCGCGTCGACCTGCACGCCGAAGAGCGAAACGTTCTCGGTCGATCCAAAACCCGCGTCCGCAACCACCGGCACTGCTTCCGCGTTATCCGCGGCCAGCGAAAGCCTCGGTCCCGCGAGATCCGCAACGACCTGATACTGCATTCCTTTAAGGATCTTCGGATCCATGGCTTTCACCACAGCCTTCGGCAGGACCGCCAGGCCGATCTGCGACCGCATCAGGCTAAACGCCTCCTGGAAATTCTTGTCCGCGGCAATGTCAAACGCCACCGCCAGATTGCCGCGCGCCTGGGCTTTCGTGAAACGGTCCACGAAATAATTGACCGCTTTTTCCGCGAGCTCGCGATCCACTTGAGCCGTCGCGGATACGGCTGTCTGTGCCCCGAGATCCTTCAGCTGTTTAACGGCTTCCGCCCGCAAAATCTCCGCGAATTCATCGACCGGCATCGTGCCGAGCACCGTCGCGACCTCTTGCGCCGCACTCTGCGCTTTTTCGACCGGCACCGCACCCGGCGCCGTGATCACCGCGAACACCCCCACCGCGACACCGCGCGCTTTCGCCTGATCCGCGACAGCGAATCCAGCCGTTTCTTCTTTTTGCTCCCGGACCTCGGACCGCTTTTGGGTGAGCCAGAGATCTTCTTCCGTATTCTCGACAGGCGGCGTCTTCACTTCCGGCGCCACCCGAACGATTCGATGCTGGGCCAAGAGATTCATCTGATTCCAGGTCTTTTCGCAAGCAGCGGCCCTTGCCGGGTCATTCCCAGCCGCCTCCCGGAGATCCCCCGCGAGACCATTAAGGATCGATTTAAATTCAGGATCGCCGGCCACGCTGGCAAAGACATCCCTGAAGCTTTCGATCCCGCGCAAGCCGGACGTCTCGCCCCATTCCTTCGCCGCGTGCCGCATGATCTCCAGCACATTGATCCGGTCCTCAACGCTCCGGATGCTCTTGTACCCTTTCCCTCTGCACACATTCAATAAAAGCCGTAGCACATCCCGGGCATCGACAGTCGAACTCTTAGAGGCCGTGACCTTATAGGCCATGACCTCCCACGCGACCTCTGCAAGTTTCGTCCGCTCCTCCCGGTCTTTGATCTTGTTGAAAACGCTGAGGTCATACGATTCCCTGAAAGGGTCGAATACCGACAAGGGCACTTTCCCTTTGGCGGCCTCGACGAAGCGGTCCAGCACGTAAGTCCTTCCGGTCTCCGTGATCCCGGCAAATCCCGGTCCGCCAAGAACTTCCGCGAGCCGGTCCAGCAGTTCGGCGGTCCGACTCTTCGCGTATCCGGGAAGGTCCTTGATAATCCCGAG
>CAIJDY010000190.1 GCA_903819565.1 Candidatus Omnitrophota bacterium
ATGTCAAGGGCACGGATGGGCAACCTTCGACGCTACAAGGCCACACACTAAGAGATTGGGTCAGGGGGAAAACCGAATCCGGGCTCAGACTGGATGTGGAGAAGGGCGGGTTAATTGTCACGGATAATCACGGGACCAAGGTGGACGCGAATCTATTTTTTAATGCCCAGCGCAATTCCTCGAACCCGGCGGCTTCTCCGGCGCCGGAGGCCAAAGCGGTTTGGATCACGTACGGGAATCTTCCGACGGCGGATGCTTTGACTTCGATGGTGGGGAATGTCAAGATCACCGACGCCGTGAAATTCGAAAGCTTCGCCCAGGCCGATGATTTCCTGAACCAAGTCGCCGCGAAGATCGAGAGCGGCGGCACGCTGAAAGGCGTCAGCATCACGATCGATGTGGCAGGCCAGCAGCGGACATACACGCTCATGCCCAAAGAGGCAACGGTCACGTTGACCGTTCCTTCAAAGGACGGAACGCCGTGTACGGTCATGTTGGTTGCCGCGAAACTCGCGGAGCTCAACACCGGGATCGCTTCGGTGCAAAAGGCCGTCCTGCTGCTGCCGGAACTGGATCTTGCGGGCTTCCAACAGGTGGCTACCGCTCTGATGAACACGGGCGCTCTCAGCAAGGTCGCTTTCACCGTCGCGAGCCCGACGGAGAGCCGCACTTTGACGGTCACAAAAGGAAATTCGGAGATCACTTTGACGCTGGGAACGGGCGAGAACGCGCAGACCGTCCGGTTTAACGTCACGGACCCGGCCAAGATCAGTCTCGCCTTCGCGGCGATGGAGAAGGCTATCCCGGATAACAAGCCGGTACAGTTCGCCGATGTTGCGAAGGCCATCGGCGACTACGGCCTTACCGGTTGTACGGTGAGCACGGTGGTGTCCGGCTGGCACGCGGTCGTCCAATTCGTCCAGGAGGGGGCCAAGGTTGTCCTGTCACGGGGTACGGACGAGAACGTGCAGGCCGTCAGCTTTTCTGTCGCGGACCCGGCCAAGATCGAGCCCGCCGCCGCGGCGATGGCGGATGTCTTTACGAATATTCCGGGTACGGGACCGACGCAGTTCATTGCGGCGGTCGCGAAAGTGATCGCGGACTACACCCTTACCGTTTGCACGGCGAGCGCCATGGTGTCCGGCTGGAACACGGCTGTCCAATTCCTCCAGGATGGGACGAAATTTACCCTGGCGCGGGGAACAACGGACACGAACGTTCAGAGCGTCAGCTTCACGGTCACGGACCCGGCCAAGGCCGGTCCCGCCGTCGAGGCGATGGAAAATGCCTTTAAGGCCATTCCGGACAACAACCCGCTACAGTTCATTGCGGCGGTCGCGCAGGTCATCATGGACTACGGCCTTTCCGTTTGCGCGGCGAGCGCCGTGGTGGGAGGCTGGAACACGGTCGTTCAAATCGCCCAGGGTGGCGGCACAAAGATCACCCTGTCGCAAGGGACGGGCGAAAAAATGCAAACGGTCAGCCTGAGCGCGACGAGCCTTGAGAAGATCAAGGCTGGCATGTCGTCGCTGCAGGATTTCTTCAAGGGCCTCGCGGAGTTCAAGCCGGCGGAACTTCAAAAAGCCGCTGCGGTCCTGATCGCCAACGGCACTTTGGCAAGCGCCGCGTTCACCGCCCAGAGCAATGGATGGCTTGACGCATTTATCGTTACCGGGCAGAGAACGGAAGTGACCCTGTCGCGGGGGAGTGAGACGGTCACGTTCTCGGCCACGGACGCCGTGAAGATCGCGTCCGCCATCACGGCGTTCCAGGCGGTCCTGACGAACGCCGCGCAGTCCCAGCCGGATGAGTTCTATGGCGCGGTTGCCGCGGTGATCGCCCAAAACGGTATCACGAACGTTACGGTCCACGCCATGGTATCAGGCTGGAGCACGGACCTGAAGGTCTCCCAGGGCAAGACCGAAGTGACCCTGGTGCGCGGGACCGGCGTCAACCTTCAGACACTCTCGTTTACCGGGACGCAATCGGAAAAGATCAAAGCCGCGATGTCCTCCGTAAAAGAGATCCTCAGCATACCTCCTCAAAAGTTCCGTGACGGGGAGTTCCGGCTGAAGACTTCCGAGGCGATCGTCGCGAAAAGTCTCGACGCGGACGTCACGGTGAGCGCCGGCGATTCGAAATGGACGGACACCCTTTCGGTCACCGAAGGCAGAACGGAACTGAACATCACGTCTTCAAAGGACCTGCCGGGCGCCACGGTCCGGAGCTTCACGTTCGAGATCAGGGACGCTGACATGGTAAAGGAAGGAACGGAGCTGATCAGGGACTTTATTGCCCAGGGGTCCGATACCGAGAGGTTCGCGGGCGAGGCCAAGGAAAAGATCGACAGCGGCGCTCTGCTCAACGTCAAGCTCGTCGAGGCCCGCACGGGTTTGACCAGCGACATGCAAGCGGGAACAACCTTCTCGATCATCTCGATCGCGGGCGGCGGCGTGGAGAAGACGGCCGGGTTCACGTTCTTGTCGCCGGATATTGCCAGCGCGGGCCGCCTGGCGAACGCATTCATGAAGTTCGTGGCCACCGAAAATTTCGACGCTGCGTTCGCGAACAGCGTGATCTCGTTCGGCGATGCCATCCAGAGCTATCTGAAAACACAGGGCGCGCTTTTCGACGGGTCGATCAAGTTGACGTTCACGGGATTCAACATCCCCAACCTCGTGGGCGACAAAGTGACGCTGACGTTCACCGCCACGACCGTGACTTATGAATTCTCGGTTTTGGGGAAGGACGAGGCCATGATCGACGTCAAAGCGACGGTCGTCAATACCGCGCAGGCGATCCACGACGTCAAGGCGATCGCGAACCTCGCGACGCAGTACAACCTTAACTTCGTCGAAGCCAACAAGACGGACCTCATCGCCTTCGGCGAAGCCCTCCAGGGGATGCTCGGGAAGAACGAAACCGGACTTTATGCGAAGCAGGTCACGATCACGTTCTACAAGAACGGCGAGAAATTCGGGGATTTTACGTTCTTTGCCGGGACTTCGGTGGTCGCTTTCGAAAATGTGACGCTCAAAGGCAAAGAGGGGACCAACAGCCGCGTGATCTTCGGCGGTCAGGGACCGGATGTCAAGGCGACCATTAACGGCGTCTTTGCGGTCGAGAAGATCGCGTCGAAGTACGATCTCCGCGTCGACACGACGAAGGGCGAAGCCGGAACCGCCGGGGTCGTAGGATTCCTGAACGAGGTCTGGACAAGCGCGGAGAAGGGCGAGCTCGGGCTTACGCAGATGAGCTTCCAGTTCTTTGACACGAACGGGGCGCTTTTCGGCGTGTTCAACTGGTCGGCCCAGGCCGGCGGGTCATGGGATCAGGTGCAGGCGTCGGGCTTGAAGGGCTTTATCGCTTTGGGCGGGATTCTGGTCAAGGACAAAGCGCAGCTCGCGATGTCTCTTCAGGACATCGGGACGCTCAAGGCCGAAGCCGCCAAACATGACATGACGACCAATGAAGGAAGGGCCGGTTTTGCCGCGAAGGTATTCCAGATGATCGAGGCCAAGGCGGGCGTGAATCTGGCAGGGGCGGAAACCCCCCAGGCGACGATCTCTGAAGAGGTCGCGCGCGGCGGGATCGACATCACGTTCTTCGACGGCGGGGCGGGCAAGCAGGCGCTCGGGAATTTCAAATTGCAGGTGATCACGGAGGGCGGCAAGACCTTCCTGCAGGTCACGGCATCCAAGGTGGAACTCGCCGGAAAAGACGGCGCAAAAGTGATCTTCGGATCGGCGTTCCGCGTTGAAAAGAAGAACGCGGATTCGGGCAGGGCGCTTGTTTCAAACGTCCTTTCCGGCATGGAAAATCTCCGCGCGGTCGCGAGCACCTTCGAGATCGGCAAGCCAGAGGGACAGACGGCGATGGCCGCGGTCCTTGTCAATGTCCTCGCCGGATTACCCGTCGAGGGGCTGAGCACCGACTGCATGCAGTACCTGACCGGGGCCGCGAGCCTGAAATTCGTGGGCCGGCAGGGGACCGTACTCGGAGAATATTCCATCGCCAATGTGAACGGCGATATCCAGATCGCGGCGACGATCGGTCTTACCGGAAAAGACGGCGGGCTCGCCAGGTTCTCGCAAACCTACCACGTGGACGCGAAGTCCCTGGACGCGGCTGGTGCGGCAAAATTCGTCTCGAGCGTCGTCGGGAGCATGCAGAAGCTGGGGGCTTATGCCGCGACGGTAGCGCTCGGAACACCGGAGGCCCAGAAGCAGTTCACGGCGGTCCTCCAGGAGAACCTGACCCGACTGCTCACGCCGGAAGCCGTGAGCCTTATCCTGCCGGGAACCTCACCGGCGGCCCAGGGATTAGGCGTGGGGCAATTCTACGGGGCGGGTTTCATGATTCCGGGGGCTGATTTACTGCTCGCGGGCTCCCTGGAATCGAGTAACGTTTCGGAGGGTGCTGTAAAAAACAGGGACGTTCTTCAAGGCGCCGTCAAGAAGATCGCGGCTGCGCGTCAAGTTCTGATGGAAAAAGACGCTTCCCAGAGATCCATCGATAAAGCCCTGAATTCTCTCAATAAGATTTTTAACGGGGATTCTCCCGAAAGCAGCGCCGCAGCGATCAACGCCTTAAGTTCCATCGTGAGATTTTCCGAGAATCCCGCGGCTAGAGCCGGGGCGTTCGCGCTTCTTAGCGACAGCGCGATGACAATATTCGCAAATGGAACGTTCGAGGAAAAAGCGGCCCTCGTCGCGCTCTTCGGTCATGTCGCCGTGGAATCTCCTGACCAGGCATCGCGAGTTGGGGCGTTTAAACTCCTCAGTGATAATTCCCAGTCAATATTGAAGGACGGATCATCCGGCGACAAAGATACTTTGGTCAGGGCCCTGGTCTATGTTGCCAAAGCGTCCCCCGACCAGGCCTCGAGGATAGGGGCGTTTCAACTCCTTAATGATAATGCTTCTTCACTGTTTGCAGCCGGCCCCTCTCCCGAAAGAGAATCTTTGATCGGCGGCTTGGGAAGTATCGTGGATTTTGCCGCCGATGAGGGCCTTAGGATCCAAGCATCGAAAATCCTTCTCGGGAACGCTTCCGCAATATTTGCAACCGGAACCTCTGAAGAAAAAATCGCTTTGATCGGCGCCTTAAGCCGTGTCGCGGTAGCTTCGCCAGACGCGGCGTCGAGAACGGACGCGTTTAATATCCTGAAAGACAATTCCCAGTCAATATTTGCGCGCGGAACCCCCGGAGAAAAAGCGGCTTTGATCGGGGCCCTGAGCGATATCGTAAGGAATGGTCCGGACCTTGCGCTGCAGACCGGCGCGGCGGAGATCGTTCTCAATAATGCCTCGACAATACTTGCCGCCGGACCCTCCCCGGAAAGAGCCGCTTTGATCAGTGCCTTGGGAAATATCGTGACGGATTCTCCCGACATGACCAGCCAGAGAACCAAGGCCTCAGAAATGATCACACGCAATGCCGCCGCCATTTTTTCCAAGGGAACCTCCGAGGAAAAAGCCGCTTTGATCAGTGCCTTGGGCTACGTCGCAGAGCTTGCCCCGGACCAGGCCATGAGGATTGAGGCGTATCAATTCCTTAGTGACAATTTTCAGACAATAACTAAAACGGGAACGCCCGGTGAAAGAACAGCCCTGATCGTCAGCCTGAGCGGGATTGTGATCGATGGCAACTTGTTGGACAGAGAAGGGCTGAGGGCGGATGCGTATAAAGCCCTTTTCGTGATTCTCCGGGATAATTCCCTGTTGGTAGGCACGGAGTTCTGGAAGTCCGGGGCAGAGAAGGTCAAGACGGCGGAACAGGTTTTATCCGCAAACGTTTCCGGAGAAAAAGAGACTTTGATCAGAGGCTTGGGCAATATCTTAGCAAATTCCTACGATGCGGGTCTAAAGGCCCAGGCGTCGAAAACGATCCTGGGCTCTGCTTCTGAAATATTCGCGAATGGAACGTCCGAGGAAAAAGCCGCCTTGATTAGCGCTTTGAGCTATGTCGCAGCGGCTTCCGCGGACCAGCCCGCGAGAAGTGAGGCGTTTAAACTCCTCAATGATAATTCCAAGGCAATCTTTGATAAAGGGACCGCCGATGAAAAAATCGCTTTGATCAACGGATTGAGCCGGATCGTGATCAATGGTTCGCCGGAGGACCGAGAGATGCGCGTGGATGCGCTTAAGATCCTAAAAAATAACGCGCAGACAATGTTCAATACCGGAACGCCCGAGGAAAACGCGGCCTTTTCTAAAGCCTTGATCTATATCGCGAGCTATTCTCAGGACCCGGCACTGAAGGATAATTATGCGGCATTAGCCAAAGACCCGACCCAGCTCCTGGGTAAGATGCTCAGCGCGTATGAAGCAACAGGCGTTCTGCCGGGAATGTTGGCCCGATCAACGGGAAATGAGATCGCTCAACTCGCGCAAGGGTTGGGTCCGCAGGCAGCGGCCCGGGAATTAGGCGTGGGGCAATTCTACGGGGCGGGTTTCAACATTCCGGGGGCTGATTTGCTGATTGTGGGTTCGCCGGATGATATTAGAAATCAGATCAATGCCGCGAAAGATTATTTAATGACACCCGGATCCAATAAGGATGTCCGAAAACTCCAGATTTTCAAGGATGTCCTTGAGGGAGGGGCTTCTGAAGATAAAGCGGAAGCGATTGACGCCTTGAAAGAAATCGTTACATGTCCATTCGCAGACCCCAAAATACTATCGGCGGCTTTCAAAATTCTCACAGATAATGCGGCGACCATATTCGCGGGACCAACGGGGGCTGTCAAAGACGCTTACATGGGAGCCTTGACCAGCATCGTAAAGTTTTCTGCTGACCCGGCACGGAGAACCGATGCGTTCGCTATTCTTCGGGAAAATTCCCACGGATTATCCGGGAGCGATAAAGAAACTTTGATGGCCATCTTCCTGGATATCACAATCAATACCGAAAACCCAAAACTTAAAACCGAAGCGCAGAAGATTCACGACGATCTCTTGAACGAGGTTACTTTAACTTCGAGGGTGACTGAAGCCGGCGATAAGGCAGGATTAGCTCCCGGCAAAACCGCTGAGCTTATCGCGAAGGCGAAAAGTGCGGCGGAACCCGCGGGGATTTCTTTCGATAGCGCATTGAGCACCCTTACATCTGCACTTAATGCTTGCGCTACAGCGCACTTAAGCCCTGACGATACATTTGCTCTTATCTCTGGAACCATGGCAGCCGCCGGAGATAAGGAATGCATGGTTGCCTTAAACTTTCTGTCCGCGGCGCTGGAAGCAAAACTGACCCCTGTCATGATGTCTGGCCTTATTAAGACCGCAGCAGAAGCAGACGCCTTACCAGCACTTCAAGAGGCGCTTGCGGTCTGCGTCAAGAATGGATTACACCCCGAAGATGCGTTTAGCCTCATCACGGCGATCGTGACGGAGGTTCCGGATGGCTCCGCCTATTATGCTTTAGGAACCCTTTTGGGAAAAACGCTTGATCCTAAGCTTTCGACCGCCCAGGTGGTGAGCGCCATCACCAATACTATTTTAAGGGAACATCCCGATCTTGCCATCGAAACTCTCCATGTGGCTCTTGCCGGTGATAAGGCCGGATTGTCCAATGAAGCGACAGTGACCCTTTCAAATATGGCTATGAAGGCAGCCGGAGATGATAGTAAGGCTGCCACGGCCTTGCAGGCCCTTTCATTCGTGCTTAAGGCTTGCGCTAAGGCGGAATTAGGCCCTGAAAAATCAATTTCTCTTATCACTCAGACCATAAACGCCGCAAAAGCATCGGGGAATGATGTCGTTTCCGCCTTAAAAGCCCTTCTTCCCGTGCTAGCGTCTAAGCCGGCTCCGGAGGCTGTATCAAGCGACAGCAGCTTAGCGCCACAAGTGAACGCTCCCACGCACGGTCCCAGTTTGCTGGAATTCCCGCTTGACGCGACTTCCTTGCCGGAAGGCACCAGTGCAAAAGGTCTGACCCAGCTGACAAGCGGTGTGGCCCTGGACCTGACCTGCGTTGCCTACGTCCTGAGTGACCCAAGCCTCGAGTTCATGGCCAGCGCCATGGCCCCCGCCGAAAAAGCGGAAATGGCCGCCGCGACGCCTGCTGCCGCGATTCCCGGACAATCCGCCGCGGATCTCGGACGAGTCACCGTGGATTTCGGAAAGACTGTCAGCACGGCGAACCTTTCACAAAGCACTCAAAACCAGATCGACAAGATCTACGCGAAAGCGGATACCAGCACTTTTGCCGGCAGGGTCGACGTCATGCAAAAAATTTGTGATCTCGCCGGCAAGGACGCGGCGGTCCTTCCGCTTTTGACCCCGCTCATGACCGCCCTTTTCGGGAATTCATTCGCTTCCGCCGAAGCGGGCCAGTTCATGGTTTTCAAGATCCATGGTTCCGACGGTCAGATCCTCGGCGAGGCGGGGTTCCGGGCCCTTGCGGAAGGGACGCCGCTGGTCTACAGCATGCTCAAGCAGGGAGAGACACTTTCCCTCCAGTACGGGGCGAACGACGGCACTTACAAGACCACGGTCATCAAGACAGAGGAACTTGGGACTTACAGAAAATTAGATGACGCTACAAAGTCGGGTCTCAGCGATTTCGTGAACAGCATTGCGCAGGGAGGGACAGCGAAACAGGCATACGTCGCGGGAGAAGCAGGGGCGGCCGTCAACCAGTTCTTGCTGGGGTCGGCGATCGGGCTCGGCTGGATCAAGTCCGAAGCCTGGATCGAAAATGCGAACGGAATCGTCGTGGCGACACTTTCCCGGATCGAGGGCGAGGGTTATGCGGCCTATGACCTTCAGGGCAAGCTGCTGAACGTCTGCGGTGCGGGTTTCAAGGCCGCGACCGTCGAAGCCGCGCAGGATCTGAAGATCGATCGCCTGCAGATAGCAACGCAATCGGAAAAGATATTTACTTACCAGGGAGCGGACAAGAGGCTTTACTCGATCGCCGTTGACAAGAACCACAACGTGGTGATGACCGGCGTTTGGGCCAAGGATATCATTGCGGCCACCACTTCCAGCATCGGGACCGCGACCCTGTTTACGGTGACGAGCGCGGCCAATTACAAGACGGGCCGGTTCTGGCAGCTGGGTGCCAATAACGTTTATGCCCTCGGGGATCTCTGGACCGGAAAGATCACCGGCTATGAATATCAGGATCTGACGGACCAGAGCAATCCCGCCATCCCCGCGATCCCCATTCTCCGGACTTATAAAGTCGAAAGGGACGCTCAAGGGCGCCCGACGATCTATGAGACGACTTCCGGGACGCGCGTGGAAGTGACCTCGGGCGTGAAGCTGGAGGGATCAGCAATTCTGGGCGCGAGCTGGCAATTGACGATCTCCAAAGACACGGCTCCCGGCGCCACGCCTGTTGCCGTGCTGGCTTCGATCTACCAGTCGGAGCTCGGCGTCTCCCTGTTCGATTCCGCCGGCAAGTTCAGCGGCGCCACGATCCTTCTCAGCGCCGCGGGTGCGGCAATCTTCTACATCAATAAGGCCGTCGATGCGGCGTATCTCCAGACCCCGGGGTCCTATTTGGTGGGCGCGGGAAAGAATGCCGGCTCGATCGCGATCAACTCCGCAACGAACGGATGGGTCGCGACGTCTGTGGCAAAAGCCCAGAAGTCCCTCGGGTCGACAGAGCTCGCGATCTCCGTCAATAACCCGGACGGCACCATGACCACGATCAATGCCGTGCGCAATGCTTATGAACAAGCGTCCGACGCCAATCTTGCCAACGCCGGCCTCTTGTCCGCCGACGAACTACGGACGGCCATCGGGCTCTTCGTGAACATGGGCTTATTGCACAGCCCCATGGAATTGGTCGTTAACGGACAGATCGTAACTGCTCAGTTCGACGCTTCCGATAATTTGCAACGTTTTTATCTCAACGGCACGACTTACACTTTCGGCAATCTTACGACCGATGCGGCGGGAACCGGGAAACGCTGGATCGCGGTCGGGAGCACGGACGTCAAGAGCGTCGTTGAGCACAGCGCGAACTTGGAGCTGCCGGGCGGCGGCAAATCCGTAACGCAATACAAGAAT
>CAIJDY010000191.1 GCA_903819565.1 Candidatus Omnitrophota bacterium
AAAAAGATCTCTTTGCCTGGCGATGAGGAGGACGCGTAAACATCGATAGGACCGCGTCCCGTGACAACAGGCAAAGGAAAAGGTAGAATCACCGTTGGGATACCCATGAAATACGAAACCTGTTTCAAAGATTCTTTGGCCTTCATCGAAAAAAAATTGCAGAAGGCGCTTCGTGCTCGGGAACGGTCTCCGGCCATTATCCATAAAGCCATGCAGTACGCGGCTTTTACGGGCGGGAAGCGGTTCCGCCCGGTCCTGACGCTCGCTGCTTGCGAGGCTTGCGGCGGGAAACCTCAGGACGCGATCGCGGGCGCGCTCGCCATTGAAATGATCCACACATACTCGCTCGTGCACGACGACCTTCCGGCGCTGGACAATGACGACATGCGCCGTGGCCATCCGACGTGCCACCGGAAATTCGGGGAAGCGAACGCGATCCTCGCGGGCGACGCGCTTTTGACCCTGGCGTTCGAACTGCTTACGGAGGCCCAGCCCGAGGAGAAAGCGATCCGATTGGTCCGGGAGGTCGCCTTGGCCGCCGGCGTTCACGGGATGATCGGCGGGCAGGTAGCGGACCTCGCCGGAGAATCGCGGAAGAAAAGTTTGAAGGAGCATCTTTACATCAGCCGCTGCAAGACAGGACAACTGATCCGCGTCAGTGCGCTCGCCGGCGCTTTATCCGCGGGCGCGTCGCCCCGACAGGTCCGGGCGATCACGCACTACGGGGAATGTTTGGGGCTCGCGTTCCAGGTCGTCGATGACCTTCTGGACAAGGATGGATTTTGCGACGTGATGAGCCCCCGAGCGGCTGCCGGGAAAGCGGCGCGGCTTATCGGGCAGGCAAAAGCGGTGGCAAAAAGCTTCGGCCCGCGCGCCGCGAAATTAAATTATCTGGCGGATTTTTTGATGTCGAGAATCCCTTAAACGCTCAGCGCGCGAAGGAAAGTGTTTCATGGAAACAAACTGGATCGGCAGGATCAACAGCCCGGAGGACCTGAAGAAGGTGCCCCTCGAAAAACTTCCCGAGGTGGCGGCGGAATACCGCCAGCTTCTGATCGAATCGGTCGCCAAGACCGGCGGGCATCTCGGCGCGAGCCTCGGCACGGTCGAGCTTGCGATTGCTCTCCATTATGTCCTGAACTCCCCGGACGACAAGATCTGCTGGGACGTGGGGCATCAGGCGTACGTCCATAAAATGATCACGGGCCGGCGCGACCGGATGAGCTCTCTCAGGCAGGCGGGAGGGCTCAGCGGTTTTCCCTCGCCGTGGGAAAGCCCGCACGATCCTTTCATCGTCGGCCACGCGGGGACCGCGATCTCGCAGGCGGTGGGGCTTGCCTGCGCGCGTGACCTGAAACAGGGTAAGGAGAAGGTCGTGGCCCTGGTCGGGGACGGCGCGATCACGGCCGGACTTTCTTTCGAGGCGCTTAACCATGCGGGACACCTCAAAAAGAAAATGCTCATCATTCTGAACGATAACGAGATGTCGATCGCCAAGAACGTGGGGGCCGTCAGCCACTACCTCAACAAAGTGATCACCAACCCTCATTACAACCGCGTCCGCAGCGAAGTTGAAAAACAGCTCCAGAAATTCCCGCGTCTCCGGAAGTTCGCGAACGCCTCGCTCGAGGGGATGAAGCATGTGTTTGTTCCGGGGGCTCTCTTTGAGGAACTCGGTTACCGCTATTTCGGTCCCGCGGACGGTCACGACGTGATACGACTTGTGCAGATCCTCCGGGACGTGCTCGCCTTGAACACATGTAGCCTGCTCCACGTCATTACTAAAAAGGGACGCGGCTGTGAATTTACCGAAAAGGACGCGGAAAAGGGTCACGGGGTGTCGCCGTTCGATATCAAGACTGGCGAAAAGATCCGCGGGGAGAAGGAGCGCAGCGCGGGTCAGGCCGTTTCGTTCACGCAGGCTTTTTCGGACGCTTTGTTGAAACTGGCGCGCCGGAATCCGGATGTCGTTGCGGTCACGGCGGCCATGCCGTCAGGGACCGGTCTTCTCGAATTCCAGAAAATGTTCCCGGACCGGTTCTTCGATGTGGGGATCGCCGA
>CAIJDY010000192.1 GCA_903819565.1 Candidatus Omnitrophota bacterium
CTCGTTTAAGATCGGGACCTCCTGAAAAAAGGGACGGCCTTCCGGTTTTTAGAGAAGCGCCGCCCCTTTTTTTTTGTTTGACAAATGATACTATAATGGTATCATTATAAATCGTGAACCCCGTTACATCACCGATCTTAACGGGGGATTAAATTTTAAAGAATAGGCAGTCCGGGATAAAATGGAGATCTAACGGGGTGAAGCTGATCACGAGGAATACCGATTACGCGATGCGGGCGCTTTGTCACATCGCCCAGCAAAAAAAAGAGGCGGTGACCGTCACCGAGATGGTCGCCGCCCTCGGGATCCCGCGCCCTTTTCTGAGGAAGATCGTGCAAACGCTGAGCGGGGAGGGGATCCTGGCGTCCTGCAAAGGCCAGGGCGGCGGCTTTTCTCTCCGGAAGCGGCCCGGGGACGTACGCCTGACGGACTTGATCCGCGTTTTTCAGGGAACAATCCAGCTGAACGAATGCATTTTTAAGAAAAAGATCTGCCCGATGCGGCGCTCCTGCGCCTTGAAGCGGGAGATCGACGGGATCGAACGGGATGCTTTGACGCGGCTGCACAAGGTCAGCATTGCTTCGTTGATCCGGAAGGGCGGGCGCCATGACGCTGATTAATACGGAGACGCGTTTTCGGGGGTTGCCATTGAGCGGAGGGGTGGTTTACGCCAAAGTCTGCCTTTTTAACGAGAGCCGCCACCGCGCCATTCCCCTTCACAAGGTCAGTGACCGCGAAGTGGGCCGGGAAAAAGAGCGGGTCCGGAAGGCGGTGAAGGTCGTCCGGGAAAAGCTTGATCTGCTGATCGAGAGCGTCCGGGCGAAGGTCGGTGCCGCCGAGGCGGAGATCTTTACGGCGCAGAAAATGATCCTCTCGGACCCCGCGCTGGAAAAAAGAATCTTCGATCATATTGACAGCAAGAACTTCAACGCGGAAAAAGCGATCTCCAGTTCTCTCGATTTTTTTGAGTCCCAGATCCTCAAAATGGACAACGCTTACCTCAAGGAGCGCGCCTCCGATATCGGCGAGGTGAAGCGGCGGTTCCTCGACGCACTCGCGAACCTGAACCCTTCTTTCCAGTGTGCCGGCGAATCCTTCTGCCGGAAGGGAAAGGACCGCGTTGTGATCGCCGAAGAGCTCACTCCCAGTTTGACCATGGAGCTCAACACGAAGTACGTCCGCGGGTTCGTGACCGATCGCGGCGGCGTGGCTTCCCACGCGGCGATCCTCGCGCGGGGGCTCAAGGTCCCGGCGGTCAGCGGTATCGCCAATATTCACGACATGATGTTCTGCGGCACGGACGTCCTGGTGGACGGAAACTCCGGCGAGGTGATCCTGTGGCCGACCCGCCAAACCCTTTCCCAATATCCCGAGCTGAAGCTCCCGCGGGGAGAATTCGTCAAAGCCATCGGGCCGATCCCGTCGCTCAAAGTGATGGCGAACCTGAATCTCGCGAAAAATGTTCGGGAAGTGACCGATCAAAAAGCGGAAGGGATCGGGCTCTACCGGACGGAGTTCGAATTTTTTGCGGCCGGGAGGCTGCTGGACGAGGAGGAACAATACCAACGGTACCGCAGCGTGCTCAAGGCCACGAAGGGGCAGGCGGTCTATTTCCGGATGCTCGATATTGGAGGCGATAAGAACGCGGAATTCCTAAAGCTGCCGCAGGAGCGGAATCCTTATCTGGGATTCCGCGGGAGCCGGTTCCTGCTGGGGCATCGGGACCTTTTCCGGACTCAGGCGCGCGCCCTGGCGCGGGCTTCCCGGCACGGGCGCGTGCATGTGATGTACCCGATGGTGATCGACCTGGAACAATTTGCGCAGCTCCAAAAGGCTTTCCTCGAAGAGACGGCGGACATTCCCGCGGGGGAGATCAAACACGGGATCATGTTCGAGGTCCCATCAGCCTGCCTGGATGCTGAGGAATTCTTCAAGGTCATCGATTTCGGAAGTATCGGGACGAACGATCTTATCCAGTATGTCTTTGCCGTGGACCGGGATAATGAGGCGGTGGCGTACGACCATCATCCGGACCGGAAGATCTTCTGGACGTTGATCCGGCACGTCGCGCACGCGGCGCGGAAACACCGGAAAGCGCTTTCGGTGTGCGGCGAACTGGCGGGGAATCCCGTTTACGCGAGGAAACTGATCCGGGAGGGGATCCGGGCGGTCAGTGTGGCCCCGAAGATGATCCCGGGACTGA
Source organism: Candidatus Omnitrophota bacterium (assembly GCA_903819565.1). Classification (GTDB taxonomy): domain Bacteria; phylum Omnitrophota; class Omnitrophia; order Omnitrophales; family Aquincolibacteriaceae; genus Pegaeibacterium. The sequence continues at coordinate 2,204 of CAIJDY010000192.1, forward strand.
GAATGGCGATCAAAAACAAGCCAAAACTTTCGGGGACGAAAGCCCAGCGGCTTATTCTCAAGAAAGTCTAAAAACAATAACAGGGGAGGCGATTTATGGGGATGTTCTGTTTTCAGTGCGAGCAAACGGCGAAGGGGAAGGGTTGTGACACGATGGGGGTATGCGGCAAGTCACCGGAGGTGGCGACGCTACAGGACCTTCTCATCCATGCGTTGAAGGGGATCGCGATCTATGGGCACATGGCCCGAGAGCTGGGTGTGAAAGATCCGGCCTTGGACGCTTTTGTGATCGAGGGGTTGTTTACGACCGTAACGAACGTGGATTTCGATCCCGAAAGGCTGCGCGGGATCCTTCTGCAGGCGTACGAGATGAAAGAAAAGGCGAAGAAACTTTTTGGGGATGCGTATCAAAAAAAGATCGGGCGCAGTTTTGACGGGGATTTGTGCTCCGCGGCTTACTGGAAGCCCGCGGGGGATATGGCCGGGCTTCTCGAACAAGGCGGCGGGGTCGGGATCCTTTCGGATAAAAGGCTGAACGAGGACATCCGCAGTCTTCGCGAACTGCTTCTTTACGGACTCAAAGGCATGGCGGCCTACGCGGACCACGCGCGGGTGCTCGGTCGCGAGAGCGAGGAAGTGAACGCGTTCTTTTATAAAGGGCTCCGGGCGCTCACGGACAACAAGCTCTCGGTGAACGACCTGGTCGGGTTGAACATGGAGTTCGGGATGGTGAACCTGAAGTGTCTCGAGCTTTTGGACAAGGCGAACACGGACCATCTCGGGCATCCCGTGCCGACGCCGGTTTCGCTCGGGGCGCGCAAAGGTCCCGCGATCGTGGTCTCGGGTCATGACCTTCTGGACCTCGAGCAATTGCTCCAGCAAACCGAGGGCAAGGGGATCAGCATTTACACGCACAGCGAAATGCTTCCGGCGCACGGGTATCCCGGGCTCAAGAAATACAAGCATTTGGCGGGGAACTACGGCGGCGCGTGGCAGGACCAGGCCAGGGAATTCGACGCCTTTCCCGGCGCGATCCTGATGACCACCAACTGCATTCAGAAACCGCGCGACACGTATCAGGACCGCATCTTTACGACCGGGCTCGTGGCCTGGCCGGGGGTGACGCATATCGCTGTCGTGAGCGGGAAGAAGGACTTTTCCCCAGTCATCAAGAAAGCGATCGCGATGGGTGGTTATAAAGAGGACGTTCCGGGGAAGAATATCCTGGTCGGGTTCGGACACAACGCGGTCCTCGGCGTCGCGGACAAGGTGATCGGGGCGGTGAAGGCCGGAAAGATCCGGCACTTTTTCCTGATTGGCGGCTGCGACGGCGCGAAGCCGGGCCGGAATTATTACACGGATTTTGCCCAGGAAGCGCCGAAAGACACGGTCATCCTGACGCTGGCCTGTGGGAAATACCGTTTCAACAAGCTCGACTTCGGGGACATCGGTGGCATTCCGCGCCTTCTGGACATGGGGCAGTGCAATGACGCCTACTCCGCGATCCAGGTGGCGGTGGCGCTGGCGAAAGCCTTCAATTGCGGCGTTAATGAATTGCCGCTTTCGATGATCCTTTCCTGGTACGAACAAAAAGCGGTTTGTATTCTTTTGACGCTTCTGGCGCTGGGGATCCAGAACATCCGGATCGGGCCGTCGTTGCCGGCCTTTGTCAGTTCCAATGTGCTGAGCGTGCTGGTCTCGAAGTTCAATCTCAAGCCGATCACGACCGCGAAAGAAGATCTTGCCGCGATCCTGGAACAGGCGAAAGCTTAACGTTTCGAAATTACGTTAGGGACGGGGCTCCTCGGGAGAACCGTCCCTAGAGCGTTTTTTTCGCGCGCGCCCTTGGAATCCGTTTGATAAAGGGGGGCTTCCGTGATTAAATGGAACTCGTCTTCAGGAAGGTTCCTGCGGCGGTTGCTTTATCTCTCAAGTGTATCCCGGGGACTTATAGGGGTTTAGAGGCCCAAGGCTGGTCAGATGGAACATTCCAAATACAAATACATCTACGGTCCCGTTTCTTCCTGGCGGCTCGGCTGTTCCTTGGGGATCGATCCTTTATCCTGCCAGCACAAGACGTGCACCTTCGATTGCATTTATTGCCAGGCCGGGAAAACCCAGGTCCTCCCGGAGGACCGCGGGGTTTTTGTCCCCACCGCGACCTTGATCGAAGAGCTGCGCTCCCTTCCCGAAGTTTCCGTCGATTACATCACGTTCGCGGGGAACGGAGAGCCGACGCTCGCGGCGAATTTGGGAGAAATGATCCGCGAGGTGCGGCGCCTGCGGAAAGAAAAGATCGCCGTGATCACAAACGCCTCCTTGCTCGATCGCGAGGACGTGAGGCAGGACCTCCTCCTGGCGGATCTCGTCGAGGCGAAATTGGACGCGCACGCGGCGGGGGCCTTCGAAAGGGTCAACCGGGCGATGTCGGGGGTTTCTCTGGAAAAGATCGCGGAGTCATTGAAAATATTCCGTCAAATCTTCAAAGGACATCTGGCGCTCCAGGTGATGTTCATGGCGAGCAACAAGGCCCACGCCGCGGCCATCGCGGCGCTCGCCCGCGAGATCGGGCCCGACGAAGTCGAGATCAACACCCCCCTGCGCGAGAGCGCGGTCAAGCCGCTGACGCCGGAGACGATCGCGGAGATCACGGGCATTTTTCGCAGGGTTTGCGGCGCCGGGATCAAGGTCCGCAGCGTTTATGAGGCCGGCAGAGAGAAAAGCCGGCCGTTCAGTCAAAGGGCGACTGAAAAGCGGCGCGGAAAAGAGAATATCGAATAACTTCGTACGACATTGCAAGCGGGCATAAAAGAAAGTAAAATACCCTTCTTTTGGAGAAGGGAAAATATGGATTCTCAGAGCGTCAAGATCACCCAGGAATTGTTGCGGCAGATCGCCATTCTCAAGGACGAGCGGGAGGCCGTGATCCTCGCGCACAACTACCAGCCGCCCGAGATCCAGGATGTTGCCGACTACACGGGCGATTCCCTGGAGCTCAGCATGATCGCGGCCAAAACTCCCGCCAAGCTCATCCTCTTCTGCGGCGTCCGCTTCATGGGGGAGACCGCGGCTATCCTGTCGCCAGACAAGATCGTGCTCCTGCCGGTCCTGGAGGCCGGCTGTACGCTGGCGGAATACGCGACGGCCGCGCAGATCCGCGAAATGAAGAAACAACATCCGGGCGCCGTCGTCGTGACCTACGTGAACAGCTCCGCGGAGGTCAAGGCCGAAACGGACATCTGCTGCACCTCCGCGAACGCCGTCGAGATCGTCCGGTCCATCGACCGGAACCGTCCCATTATTTTTGCGCCGGATTATAATCTCGGGCATTACGCGGCCAAGATGACCCAGCGCGAGCTGATCCTCTGGAACGGCTGCTGCCCGACCCACGCGCTTTTGTCCACCTTCGCGGTGGCGAAGGCGAGGAAAAAATGGCCGGGGGCGCAGGTGATCATGCATCCGGAGTGCAAGCCCGAGACCCTGGAACTTGCGGATTTTATAGGCAGTACGTCGGGGATGCTGAAATATGTCAAAAAGCAGCCAGCGGGAACTTCCTTTATCGTCGGGACCGAGGCCGGATTGCTCCACCGGCTGCAAAAAGAAAATCCGGACAAGGTTTTCCATGTGGCCTCCGAATATCTGATCTGTCCGATGATGAAGATGACCACGCTCAAGGACGTGAGAGATTCGCTGGAAAAGATGCAATATGTCGTGACGGTGGAAGAGGATGTCCGCCAGCGCGCGAAGGCGGCCGTGGACGCGATGTTGCGTCATACGGGCGCGGCTTCGCCAACCGCAATCAAAGGGTGAAAGGGAAAAATATGAGGAAGGCCGTGAATCCGGGGATCGAAGCCTTGCAGAAAAAAGGAAGCCGCATTATCGGCGAAGGGAAGCACATGCTTCCGGCCGCGGGGCTGATGGTGGCGACGGGGACGCTGGGAAAGATCGCGGACCGTCAGAAACCTTTCGTGACCGTCATCAATTCTTATACCACGCAGATCCCGGGCCACGTCCATTTGAACGTGCTCGGCGAGAAGCTCATCGCGGCCCTGAAGGCCAAAGGCTATAACGTTTGGTACGCGAACATCGGCGCGGCGATCTGCGATGGGATCGCGATGGGCCATTTCGGGATGAAATATTCGCTGCCGTCCCGGGAGCTGATCACGGACCAGATCGAAAGTATCGTCGGGGCGCATCCCTGTGACGCGTGGATCGGGATCGGGAACTGCGACAAGATCATCCCCGGCATGCTGAACGCGATGGTCCGCCTCAATATCCCGTCTGTTTATGTGAGCGGCGGGCCGATGCTGGCAGGACAGAACAACACGGACCTGATCACGATCTTCGAAGCGGTGGGCGGGGAAGCGGCCGGGAAGATCTCCGAGGAACAATTGACGGGCCTCGCGGGCACGGCGTGCCGGACCTGCGGCAGCTGCGCCGGGATGTTCACTGCCAATTCCATGAACTGCCTCGCGGAAGCGATCGGTCTCGCGCAACCTGGGAACGGAACGGTTCCCGCGGCGACCTGGGTGGACCGCACGCGGATGGTCTGGCAGATCAATCCGGAGCGTATCCGGCTTGTCGAGCGGGCCGCGGAAACCCTGGAATATGTTTTAAAGAACAACGTCCGGCCCCTGGACATTGTGACCCAGGAAGCCATCGACAACGCTTTTATCCTGGATCTGGCCATGGGCGGCTCGACCAATACCGTGCTACACACCCTGGCGCTGGCTAGGGAGGCGGGACTCGATTATCCGCTCGAACGCATCAACGAACTTGCCGTGAAGACCCCGACGCTCTGCAAAGTTTCTCCGTCGCGGCCGGAGGTCCATATGGAAGACGTCCATCGCGTGGGGGGCATTCCCGCGATCCTGAAGGCGGTCCAGCAGGACGGCCGTGCGCCTCTGAATCTGGATCTCAAGACCTGTACCGGGATCTTGCGGGAAACGGTCGAAAAGGCGCCGGACGCCGACGGGGAAGTGATCCGCAAGGGCGAAAAGGCGTTCTCGCAGGAAGGCGGGCTCGCGATCCTTTACGGGAATATCGCTCCCGGAGGCGCCGTGGTGAAGACCGCCGGCGTGGACAAAGATATGATGCAGTTCCGCGGCAAAGCCAAATGCTACGCTTCGCAGGAAGAAGCGCTTGAGGCGATCCTCGCGGGAAAGGTCGTGGACGGGGATGTGGTGGTGATCCGTTATGAAGGCCCGCGCGGAGGCCCCGGCATGCAGGAGATGCTTTCGCCGACGTCTGCCCTGAAGGGACGCGGGATCCGGGCGGCCTTGATCACCGACGGCCGGTTTTCCGGAGGGACTCGCGGTCTTTGCATCGGGCACATTTCGCCCGAAGCCGCCGCCGGCGGGCCGATCGCGGCCCTCAAGAACGGCGACAAGATCGTGATCGACGCCGCGAAGCGGACGCTGGATGTGGAGCTGACGGCCAAAGAGATCAAAGAGAGGCTTTCGAAATTAAAACCGTTCGTTCCGAAGGTCACGGGCGGCTGGCTGGGACGCTATGCCCGCCACGTGCTCAGCGCGAACACGGGCGCGGTAATGGACAACACGATCCCCGAGACTAAAAAGACCAAATAATAAGTCGTACGAATTTTTTATAAATGTTCTCCCCGAGGTGAGTGAATTTGCCGGCGGGGTTAGTTTAGAGGAGGAAAAAATATCATGGCGGTTAATCCCATAGCACCGGGCATTTACCCGGTCGGAGTGATCGATTGGAACGCGCGGCATTTTCACGGGCACACCTATTCCACCAAACGGGGGACCACGTACAATGCCTACCTGATCGTAGACAAGAAGATCACGCTGATCGATACGGTTTACGGGCCTTTCTCGGACGAACTGCTCGCCAATATCCGGGCGATCGTTCCGCCCGAAAAGATCGATACCATTATCGTCAACCACGTGGAGACCGATCATTCCGGCGCGCTGCCCGAGCTGATGAAGCATTGTCCGAGGGCCAAACTCCACGGCACGGCCAAGTGCCAGCAGGGCCTTGAGAAGTATTACCACGAGAAATGGGATTTCCAGGTCGTAAAGACCGGAGACAAACTCAACCTCGGAGCCCGGAACCTGACGTTTATCGAGGCGACGATGATCCACTGGCCGGACAGCATGTTCACGTACCTGGTCGAAGAGCAGATCCTTTTTTCCAACGACGCTTTCGGCCAGCATTACGCGACGAGCGAGCGTTTTGACGACGAGGTCCCGAACGAGGTCCTGATGGAAGAGGCCGCGAAATATTACGCGAATATCCTTTGGCCGTTCAGTTCCCTGATCGCGCGCAAGCTTGACGAGATCCGCAGCCTGAACCTGCCGCTCAAGATGATCGCGACGGCGCACGGGATCAGCTGGCGCAAGGACCCGGGGCAGATTCTGGAGGCCTATGGGCGCTGGGCGGCGAACGAGTGTCAGCCCAAAGTCGTCGTGACTTATGAAACCATGTGGGGCTCGACGGAAAAAATGGCGCGTAAGATCGTCGAAGGGATCACGGCGGAAGGCGTTTCCGTGAAGCTCTTTGACGCGGCCGTTTCCGACCGCACCGAGATCATTTATGAAATGTTCACTTCCAAGGGATATCTCATCGGTTCCTCGAACCATGACAGCGGGATCCTTCCGAGCATGACCTCCTTCCTGGATTTTGTCAAAGGCCTGAAGCCCCAGAACCGTTTTGGCGGCGTGTTTGGCTCCTACGGCTGGTCCGGCCTTGCGGTCAAACAAATGGAACTGATCCTCAAAGAATGCGGGATCGAACAAAAGCAGCCGTCGCTGGCCATTCAGTACGCTCCGGACGCGGAAGGCCTTCAGCGTTGTTTCGAGTTTGGCCGTGAATTCGCGCGCATCGTCAAAGCCGCCTAACATTTAAGGAGACCTTTCCATGGAAACCTTCGATGCCTTGTGCAAACGGGCGAGCGTCCGCGAATACCTCGATAAGCCTGTTTCCAAAGCCCTGCTGGAGCAATTGGTCGACGCGGGCCGTCGCGCGCCCAGCGCCCGCGCGGTCGAGCCCTGGGAATTCGTCGTGGTGACCGAGCGTCCGACCCTGGACAAACTTGGGGCCATGATCAGCACCGGTCTTTTCCTAAAGCAGGCGACGGCCTGCATCGTCGTTTTCTGCAGCGACACGAAATACTATCTCGAGGATGGCTCCGCGGCGACTGAGAACATCCTGCTCGCGGCGACAGACCTGGGCCTTGGGACCTGCTGGATCGCGGGAGACAAGAAGGAATACTGTGAGGACGTGGCCAGGCTTTTCGGGGTCCCGGAGCACATGAAGCTGATCAGCCTCATTTCCGTCGGCTGGGCCGCCAAAGACGTCAAGCAGCGCAAGCACCGCCTTGTCAAAGACGTCCTTCACTGGGAGAAATTCTAGCTCCAATCCAAGGGCCAGGGTACGTCTCGCCCACACGGTCTTTCCTATAGAGGGGCGAAAAGCGGAGCCTTATTCCCGGAACATTAAAAAAAGAGTGCAAGATAGACTGATCTGACATATAGTATCGCCTCGCTGGCGAGGTTTTTCCCCCACCGTGGTAATGAGGTGAGACCCCTTTGCATCACTGTTATAGGAATCTCTATTGACTATGACGACCCAGAAACGAAGAAAAGATGTCCGGAATGTCGCGATTGTGGCCCATGTCGATCACGGGAAGACCACGCTTGTCGACGCGCTTCTCAAGCAGAGCGGCGCTCACAAGTTCCTGGAGGGCGAAGAGACCATCATGGACTCCAACGCCCTGGAACGGGAACGCGGGATCACGATCTTTTCCAAGAATGCGTCATTCCGTTATAAGGACGTCCAGTTCAATATCGTGGACACGCCGGGTCACGCGGACTTCGGGAGCGAGGTCGAGCGCATTCTCAAGATGGTCGACGGCGTGCTGCTGCTTGTGGACGCGTTCGACGGGCCGATGCCGCAGACCAAATTTGTCCTCAAGAAATCCCTCGAACTTCATTTGAAGCCGATCCTGGTGGTCAATAAAGTGGACCGCCCGAACTGCCGGCCGCACGAAGTGGCGGACATGACGTTCGACCTTTTCTGCGAACTGAACGCCACGGACGAGCAGCTGGATTTCCCGATCGTTTACGCGTCGGGCAAAGAGGGCTGGGCCGCTCTTTCGCTAGAAGATGAACGCAAGGACATGACCCCGCTTCTGGAGACGATCATTCATCGCGTGCTGCCGCCGGTTGCGGATGCCGATCAGCCGTTCCAGATGCTCGTGACGATGCTCGAGCACGACAATTATATGGGCTGCGTTGCGATCGGGCGTATTACCCACGGCCAGATTCGAACGGGCGACGCGATGGTCGCCGTCAAGCACAACGGCGATGTGGTCCGCGGGAAAGTGACGAAGATCCTGAAATATCAGGGACTCAAAAAGGTAGAGGCCCAGGAGGCGCAGGGCGGGGACATCATTTCGATCAGCGGGATCGAAGAGGTCAAGGTCGGGGAGACGCTCGCGTCCCCGGACAAGCCCGAGGCGCTGCCGACGCTCAAGATCGACGAACCCACGATCTCAATGAATTTTTCCCACAACACAAGCCCGCTGGCGGGCAAGGACGGCGGCCGGTTCCTGACCTCCCGGCATATCCGCGAACGCCTCATGCACGAGGCTATGGTGAACGTCGGGATCAAAGTGGAAGAAGTGGAGAACGGGGAACGTTTCAAGGTTTCCGGCCGCGGCGAACTTCATCTCGCGATCCTGATCGAGACGATGCGCCGCGAAGGTTACGAACTGGAAGTGTCGCCGCCCAAGGTCATTTTCAAGAAGATCGATGGCGAGCTCTATGAGCCCGTGGAAGAAGTGACCGTCGAAGTGGACCCGGCTTATCAGGGCTGGGTGATCGAAGCGTTGGGCAAACGGCGTGCCGCGATGAAGAACATGAACGCGAGCGCGGTCGGGGGAACGATGCGGATGGAATTTCTCGTCGCGTCGCGGGCGCTCCTCGGGTTCCGCAACGAATTCATGGTCATGACGCGCGGGACCGGGATGATGTACCAGAACTTTTATGAATATCAGGAATTTAAGGGCGAGATGCCGTGCCGCCAGTCCGGCGTGCTGATTTCCCAATTGTCGGGGGAGGCCGTCGCGTACGCGCTCTGGGGATTGCAGGAACGCGGGGAGATCTTCGTGTTTCCCGGAACTATTCTCTATGAAGGCATGATCGTGGGCGTGAACAATAAGGGAAACGACCTGGTGGTCAACGCGATCCGTGAGAAAAAACAGACCAACATGCGGTCCTCCGGCGCCGATGAGGCGATCCAGCTGGTCCCTCCGCGCGAAATGACGCTCGAATTCGCGCTCGAATTCATCGAAGAGGACGAGCTGGTCGAGATCACGCCGAAGAACGTCCGCATGCGGAAGCGTTATCTGACGGAGAACGAACGGAAAACCCAGTCCCGGGTTGAAGCCGGTAAAAGGCTTTCTTCAACTTAACAAGTCAACTTCAAAAATGGGGACAGACAGTCCCTTAATGTCTGTCCTCTAAAACGATTGCTAACGGGGTGAAACATGAAAAACTTTTTTTTGATCTTCTCGTGTCTTGTTCTGGCAGGATGCGCGACGCACGCGCCTCAGAGCGTGCCGGCGGAGCCTGCGCAGGCTTCAGCTGTTTCTCAACCGGCAATCACCGAACCCCGAAAGGAAGATAAAATCGTGAAGATCAAGATCGAAACCACGGCAGGAGATATTTACGCGGACCTGAACGAGACCGAAGCGCCGAAGACCGTTGCGAATTTCGTGACGCTCGCAAAAAAAGGCTTCTATGAAGGCATTATTTTCCATCGTGTGATCCCGGAATTCATGATCCAGACCGGCGACCCGACGGGTACGGGGCGCGGCGGACCCGACTATCAATTCGCCGACGAGTTCTCGCCGAAATTGCGCCACAATAGACCTGGCGTGCTGTCCATGGCGAATTCCGGGCCGAACACGAACGGTAGCCAGTTCTTCATCACCGAAGTCCCGACCCCGTGGCTTGACGACCGCCATTCGGTGTTCGGATTTGTGACGCAGGGGATGGACGTGGTCCTCAAGATCGCCCAGGCTCCCCGCGACGGTTCGGACAAGCCTCTCCAGAAGATCGCTATGACCAAGGTCACGGTGCTGGAAGGGTAGTTCGAGGTACTTTTTTCAAAAGGCTCGGGGGACAGGCGGTCACTTATCGCCTGTCCCCTAAGTTTTTCGGGGGTAAGGATTAATGCGGCAAAACCCGTGGGATGTCATCATTGTCGGCGCCGGACCAGCAGGTCTCATGACCGCTATCACGTGCGCCGTAAAACCCTTGCGGGTGTTGATCCTGGAGGGAAACTCCCGGGCTGGCGCGAAGCTCCTTCTCTCAGGAGGCGGCCGGTGCAACGTTACCAACCTCAAGGTCAGCGAAAAAAACTACCAGGGTGGCGATCCGCGGACCCTCCGTAATATCCTCAGTGCTTTTTCTTCCGAACGCGCGGTACAGTTCTTCAAGTCCCTGGGTGTTACGATGGTCCTGGAGGAAGGAACGAAATATTTCCCGGAATGCCAATCCGCCAAAGTGGTCCTTGAGGCCCTCTTGGGAGAAGCCCGCGCCGGGGGCGTCGTTCTCGAAACGGGGAAAAAGGTCGTGCGTATTTCTCGAGCCGACGATTTTTTTCATGTCGCTGGGGAAGGATTCGATTATATAGCGCGGGCCGTTGTGCTCTGCTCAGGCGGTCTTTCTTACCCGGCGACCGGCAGCGACGGCTCGGGGTACGGCCTTGCGAAAGCGATGGGGCATGCGATCGTCGAAACGCGGCCGGCGTTGACACCGCTCCATACGGACGATCCGGAATGGAAAAAACTTTCCGGGATCACGCTCCGGGTGCGCCTGACCGTTATGGCCGCCGGGCAAAAGCGCGCCGTCAGCGAAGGGGCGCTGCTTTTTACGCATACGGGGTTCAGCGGTCCCGCCGTGCTGGATATCAGCGGCCCCTGGCTCCGGTGTGCGGAAGGGGAAAAAGAACTTCACGCCGATTTTCTTCCGGAAAAGAATGGGGAAGTATTGCGCGAAGAATGGGCGCGGATCGCGGCGGCGCATCCCAAAAGAAGCTGGCGGCATTTGCTTTCCCTGTATTTCCCCGAACGATTGATCCTGACGATGCTCGAAAAGATCGCGGTCGATCCCAAAACGCAGATAGGACAATCTTCGCAAAAGGACAGGGAAGCCCTTCTCCATACCCTGAAGCACTTTCCGCTCTGCGTGGCGGGCGCCGCGGGTTACGAAAAAGCCGAGGTGACGTCCGGCGGCATTGACCTCAAAGAAGTAGACCCGAAAACACTAGAGTCGGGGAAGACGCCCGGTCTTTATTTCGCGGGAGAGGTCCTGGACGTGGACGGTCGGATCGGGGGATTTAATTTTCAGTGGGCGTGGGCGAGCGGGTTCGTGGTGGGCAAATCCCTTCTCTGCAAGTTCGGGGTCTCCGACCGGCCCTGACGCCCGTTTCTCCCCAAGCGAACCGCGAGGGAACATGCACGCGGCGCTCGTTAAGCGGGGAGTCCTTTTTGCCGTTAAAAAAGAGGATTTTCCAGTGGCCACGGCGATCTTTTATGAGTAGATTAAGGGGCGTTTGAAAAGAGTCGCATTCATCCATCGTTCAACGCATAACGAGGCGATCCATGAAAAAAGCTTTCCCGTTTTTATTGGCCTTCTTTTTTGTTTTTTCCGCCGCGTACGCCGACGAGGACCTTCCTCCGCTTCCCAAAGGGCCGCTTCTTTTGACGACCGCCACGCCCGCGATGCAATCGCCGGAATACTGGATCAAGCGGCTTCCGGACGCGGAAAAGCCGATCAAGACGATGGACCAGATGAAACACTTCAACGAGGAGATCCACAGCACGATCCCGGAATGTGTGGACGTGTTCAAGATCGACAAGTCGCGCCCGGGTAAACAGGTGATCGATCAGATGCAGCTGGAATACGACACGCTCAAGAACCGTAAACTTTTCGATGAGCACGGGAAAACGGTCCCCAAAACGGTTTTTGAGGAAACGGTCAAGCCGGTCATGCAGATTGAGAAAGTGCCGGCCAAGGTCAAGATGCAGTGGGGCGCGGCGGTCTGCGCGACCTCGGTCCGCGCGTTGCCGACCCCGATGAAAATGATCGAAGGCGCCGATGATGTGGAGTTCGATCAGCTGCAGTTTACGCAGATCAAGCTCTGGACCCCCGTCGGGATCTTCCATGAGTCCAGCGACGGCAAATGGTACTATGTCCAGGCGCCTTACGTCCGGGGATGGGTGAAGGCCAAAGATATTGCGATCTTTCCGGACCGGGACCGGCTGAAACTCGCCACGCGGTCGGGAAGGTTCCTTGTGGTGACGGGCGAAAGTGTCCGCGTGTTCCGGGATGCCGCGCTGAAGGACATGGTCCAGCGGCCGAGCATGGGATCGCTCCTCCCCCTTTCTTCGGGCGGGAAAAAGTCCTCTAAAAAGGACGAAGGTGCCGCGGTGAGTTCGGATGTTTATACTGTCTGGATGCCCTACCGGAAGGACGACGGGACCGTCGCTCTTTCGAAAAGTTATGTCAGCAAGAAAAGCGACGTCACCCAGGGGTTCCCCACGTACAGCCAGGCGAACGTGATCCGTCAGGCCTTTAAACTTCTTGCCGAACGCTACGGCTGGGGCGGGATGTATAACGGTAGGGACTGTTCCGGGTTCGTTCATGACGTGTTCCTGAGTTTGGGCGTGGACCTTCCCCGGGATTCCAAACAGCAGGCCATGATCGGAACACAACTTGGTCATTTCAGTCCTTTTCAGGACGATGCCGAAAAGAAGGCCATCCTTAAGTCCGCACGGCCGGGGATCACGTTGCTCAAAATGCCGCACCACCAAATGATCTATCTCGGGACCGTCAATGACCAGTTCTACATCATTCATTCGACCTGGGCCGAACGCATCGGCCAAGACCAGCAGTTAGACGAGAAGCGTAGGATCAATCAGGTGGTTGTCTCGGACCTCAACCTGAACGGAAAGTCCTACATCGGTTCTCTTTTTGACCGGATCGTTTCCATGAACGAGGTTGATTAATGGATCTCAGAAAATCATTGTCGTTTTTGATCCTTTGTCTCGCGCTACCTCTGATGTCCGTTCACGCGGAAGAAGCGGGGCAGGCCGTGAAAGACTTTTCGCTCCGGCCCTCGGCGGAATGGGTTGAGCTTCCGGGTAATTTCCAGGGCGTGGTGGCCTCATACGGAAAAACGGGGACTTTGGCGACGTTCTATATCACTGCCCGTGACCTTGAGGAAGCGAAGACGGTTCTCGACCTTCGATGGGAAGACCTTTTCAAGCCCCAATTCGCCTCCATTGATATTCATAATCAGGGGGAGACCGTGATCGGCGGTGAAAAGTCGCGTTATTGTCTTTACTCTCTCAAGCCGGGGGAATTCAAGACGACGATGGAAGGAAAATTGCCGGCCAAGTACATGAATTATATTCTGGTCCACGGGAACAGGCTTTTCTCCATCACCTTTAAAGATACGGAAGAAGGGTTCAGCTTGAATTATCCTTCGTTCGTTACAGTCATTCGTACGCTGCGGTTCGAAGCGGTCCCCTCCGGGAAACAGGGAGGAGCGGCGTCATGAACTTTCGCGGATTTTTGGATGAGATCCAAAAGATCAA
>CAIJDY010000193.1 GCA_903819565.1 Candidatus Omnitrophota bacterium
ATAGCCCAATGATCGCCACCACGATCATGATTTCCACCAACGTAAAACCCCGTTGATTTAATTTAATGAACATTGTATTCCTCCTATGTTTAATACGCACAACACTCCTTTTTACTAGTGATATCATACGGCAATAGCCACTAGAACTAAACAAATATTTTTCAACGGCTCCCCCCCGAGGACCTAAAACATGCCGATAAAATTGGAGCTTCCGGTCCTCGTAGAACGTTTCAGCGGTGAGAACGCAAAAAAACCACCCCGCTGTTTTAAGGCAGGGTGGTTTGATAACACCCTCTGAATCCGTTCCGATCTTAGCTGTTGATCGGCAATCCTCCAGCACACCCCGTAGCCGCCGCAGTCGGCATCGTCCCGTCAGCTGCCGGACCGTAAACGACACCCGTCTGGTCAACGCAATACGTGTTGACTGCGGTCGTACCGACCGTAACCGGCACGGCAAGGAACGCATACGTTGCCGCAGGCGCATCAGGCACTAAATACGCACCGTCACCGGTCACCGTGTACCCGTGTTTCCCACCCGTTCCGGTCCATGACGGATCCAGATAAGCTGGGGTCGTGGTCTCGCCCACCGTCCCTGCCGTTGTCAGTGCCGCCACATTGGGTGCATAAGTCGGCACGGGTTGAGCTGCACGATAACTTTCATTCGCTGAACTGAAAGTTCTCAGATCGGATTTAATTGCCCCTTCGTTGGCGTTCAAGCGGGCGCGCAATAAATTGGGAATGGCAATAGCCGCCAATAGCCCAATGATCGCCACCACGATCATGATTTCCACCAACGTAAAACCCCGTTGATTTAATTTAATGAACATTGTATTTCTCCTTTTTTTTATGGCCTAAAAGGATTCTAGCTTATAATCCTGAATATAGCAAGCGCTACCATAAACATTCTTTATAATAACACCTTAGCTTTTTTAGTCTTATTCAATTCTTCTTATAACTATAAAAACAACTCTATTTGATGGACTGTGTTAGGGTTAGGATTGGCAGGAAGAGGGCAATGACTATGCCTCCGATGACAATGCCGAGAAAAGCAATGATCAGAGGCTCGATAAGCGAGGTCAGTCCGGACACTGCTGTGTCGACCTGGGAATCATAAAAATCAGCGATTTTAGACAGCATTTCCTCCAGTTCCCCGGTTTCTTCCCCGATCGCGATCATGCGTACGACCATGCTCGGGAAAACATTGCTCTTGTCCAGTGGACCGGCAAGGGTTTCGCCACGTTTCACGGAGGCGATAAGATCGACGATGATCTTTTCGATCCGCGCATTTTCGGAGGTCTTGGTAACGATTTCCAGCGCAGCAAGGATCGAGACCCCGCTGCGTACAAGCGTTGAGAGCGTTCTGGCGAATTTACTGACCGCCACCTTCAAAATAATCGGCCCAAAGATCGGCATCTTCAGCGTAAAGGAGTCCCACGCAAGCCGCCCCGCGGGCATGCGAATGATGCGCGAGAAAAGAAACGCCCCGCCCCCGATCAGACTTAGAATCCACCACCAGTGGATCGAGAGATAACGACTGATCGCGATCAGGATCAGTGTCGGCGTCGGTAATCTGGCGCCCAATCCGTCAAAAATGGTTGCGAATTTTGGAATAATGAACGCCAGCATGAAGAACGTGATAAAAAAAGCCATCATGGAGACTGCAGCCGGATACATCATCGCCGCCTTGACTTTCTTTTGGAGAGCGCTCGACTTCTCAAAATAATGCGCCACCCGGTCGAGGATCTCTTCCAACTTGCCGCTCATCTCTCCTGCCCGGACCATGTGTATGAAGAGCATCGAAAAAATCTTCTGATGAACCAGCATGGCTTCGGAAAAACTTTTTCCGCTCTGAACGTCCAGATGCATTTTTTTCAAGACCACGCGGAATTTCTCTTTATCCACCTGATCAGCCAGAATATCCAGCGATTGAACCAGCGGGATCCCCGCCGCGACGAGCGTGGTCATTTGCCGGGCAAACACCACCAGATCGTCGAGTTTGATGCTCCCGCCCTTACCGCCAGCGGCCTTTTTCGCCGGCCCCTTTTCCACGGTCAGGATCGAAGCCGCTTTCTTGACCTCCTGGATACGCACAACGAGATACCCCTGAGCCTTCAACTGCTTCACGAGCGAGCTGGTGTCTTCCGCGTCCAAGACCCCCTGGACGTCTTTTCCCGATTTATCCTTGACCTGATATTCGTATGATGGCATCGCTATCCTTTTGTGGTCACGCGAAGGACCTCTTCCAGCGTCGTGACCCCCGCGCTAAAAAGCCCCATGGCGTTCTCGAATAATGTTTCCATCCCTTTTTCTACGGCAACTTGATGGATAACATTACTCGATTTTTTTTGAATGACAAGACCCCGGATCTCCGGATCAACCAGCAGCACTTCGCTGATCGCGACGCGCCCGAAATAACCAGTGTTGTTGCACTTGGCACAACCCTTTCCCTTGTAAGGGTTGATCTTTCCGAACTCATCTTCCGTGATCTTGAACCGCTTATAAACTTCAGGAGGAATCGTCATGGGCGCCTTGCATTCGGGACAGATCCGCCGCAAAAGACGCTGGGCGGCGACACAAACGACTGAAGACGCGATCAAAAAGGGTTCGACCCCCATATCCATCAATCGGGTCATCGCGCCAGCCGCGCTGTTGGTGTGCAAGGTGCTAAAGACAAGATGCCCGGTCAACGCGGCCTTGACGGCAATATCAGCCGTCTCCGTGTCGCGGATCTCCCCGACAAGGACGATATCGGGACTTTGGCGAAGCAACGCGCGCAAACCGCTGGCGAAGGTCAGACCGATCTCCGGCTGCACCTGCGTCTGCGTGATGCCTTCCACCTGATACTCCACAGGATCTTCCACGGTCATGAGGTTCTTCTGCGGCGTGTTTAGCGAATTCATAATGGAATACAGCGTGGTGGATTTGCCGCTTCCGGTAGGCCCAGTCACCAGGACCATCCCATACGGCCTCTTGATCGCCTCCGACAAAGCGCGTGTCGGGATGTCCGTGAAACCCAGCTTGTCGAGCCCGGATTTGATCCCGCTCCGGTCGAGAACGCGAAGCACCATCTTTTCGCCGAAATAGGTCGGAAGCACCGAAACGCGGAAATCGATCTGCCGGTCCTTGAGTTCCAGGCGGAATCGGCCGTCCTGCGGCACGCGCTTTTCCGTGATATCCAACTGGGAAATGATCTTCGTGCGTGCGACCAGTGCCGCGTAAAAATCCAGCGAATGAGAAAACGCCTCTTTCAGGACACCGTCGATACGGTAACGGATACGGAACTCTTTCTCATAGGGTTCAAGATGAATGTCCGAGGCGCGTGACCGGATCGCCTTCTCGAGAACCGTATTGACCATCTTGATGACCGGCGCATCATCCACCCCGACTTCCACAGAGGAGGCATCCCCGCCGGCTTCAAGAGCGCCCACTAGCTCAACGGTCTCATCTTCCGCCTCTTCGATGAATTCCGAGAAATTTTTTCCGTCCGCGAAATACTGATCCATGGCTTCCGCGATCTTCGAAGGCGCAACCAGCACGAGGTTGACATCGCACTCCGTGATCCGCTTGATATCGTCGAAAGTCCTCAGCTTGAACGGATCGCTCGTCACGACCGTAAGAAGCTTGCCGATACAGGCTACGGGCAGGATCTTGTGCAGCTCGATGAATTTTCGCGGCAGCATCTGCAGCACTTCCACCCCGGGTTGGACGCCGTGAAGATTAAGCGACGGGATCCCGGTCACCGTGCCCAAAAAATCGATCACCTCTTCTTCCGGAAAAAGCTTTTCTTCAAAAAGTACCTGAGCGACGCTTCCGCCGTGTTTTTGCGCCACCTGCTCCACCCGCTCGCATTCCGCCTCCGGGAGGCCCGCGCCGATCATCCAGTCCCTCAAAAGTTTTTTATCGATCATTGCGGCGCACCCCCCGCAGGTTCCTTCGCCTCCTGGTCCGCCGTCGTGACGCGAAAGACCTCTTCGAGCGAGGTCTCTCCCGTCATCGCCTTCTGGATCGCGGATTCGCGCAGTGTGTTCATGCCGTTCGCGCGCGCCGTCTGACTCAGTTCGTCCACCGAAGCGCCCTGCATGACCATCTCCAGGATCTGGGGCGTCATCTCCAGGATCTCCGTGATCACGCTTCGCCCCTGATATCCCAATTTACGGCAGTGAGTACATCCCTTGGCCCTCCAGAACTGAAATTTCTTTTGCGGATCCAAACCCGCCGCCTGGCAGGTCACAAGATCCGGTTCATAAGGAACACGGCAGCGGTGGCACAAGCGGCGCACCAGACGCTGCGCCGAGATCATCAAGACGGTCGACGCGATCAGAAACGGTTCCAGCCCTAAATTCACCATACGCGTGATGGAACTCACCGCGTCATTCGTGTGGAGCGTGCTCAGCACAAGATGCCCGGTCAGGGCGGCTTTGACGGCAATGTCCAGCGTGTCCGCGTCACGGATTTCGCCAATCAGAATGATGTCCGGGTCCTGCCTCAGGATCGATCGCAACGCCGCGGGGAACGTCAGACCGATGGACTCCCGGACATTGACTTGATTGATGCCGTGGATCTGGTACTCCACAGGATCTTCCACCGTCGTGATGTTGACCTTGGGCGAATCCAGATATTTCAAAACGGAATAAAGCGTGGTCGTCTTGCCGCTTCCCGTCGGGCCTGTAACAAGGATCATGCCGTGCGGTTTTTCCGCGCAGGCCTTGATGATCTGCTGTTCCTTGTCCGTAAACCCCAGTTTTCCGATGTCATGGGACTGGGCTCCCGTGTCCAGAACGCGCAAACAGACCTTTTCTCCGAAACTTGACGGAAGCACCGACACGCGCATGTCCACCTCCCGGCCTTGCGTCCGGACCTTGAACCGGCCGTCCTGAGGCACGCGATGTTCGGCAATATTAAGCTGGCTCATGATCTTGACGCGGGAAACGATGGCCGCACCGAAGCTTTTTTGCGGTTTCACGATCTCTTCGAGAACACCGTCCACGCGGATCCGCACCCGCACAAAATTCTCCCAGGGTTCGATGAAAATGTCGCTCGCCCGCCGCCGCACACCCTCGAGAAGAACCATATTCACCAGTTTCACGACGGGGGCCTGGTTGGCCATTTCCATCAGATCGGCGACCTGTTCCTGTTTGTCCAGAAAAACCTCGCCCTCGACCAACTTCGCGATCATGCCGAGCTCTTCGGTGTTCTCCTCCGCCACAAGCGGTTCCGTGACGCCGATCGCGTTTTCAAAAGACTTTTTGATCCTTTCCTTCAGCAAGGAATATTCCGCGATGGTCGCACGAACGCGCCGCCCCGTGATGACCTGGATCTCGTCGATGGCCCGAAGGTTGGTAGGATTGGCAAAAGCCACGGTCAATGTTTTCTCATGAATTGAAACAGGAAGACAGCAATACATTTCGCAGAAACGCTTCGGGATCAGCTTCAGGACATCCTCATGGATCACGACCATCTTGAGACTCACAAGCCCGTAACTATATTGGGAGATAAAAAGTTCGACAAGCTTCTTCTCGTCACATTTCCCGGCTTCGAGCAGAAGGTCCAGCAGATGTTTTTTGGGACTCTTCACATGTTCCTGCAAAGCCCACCGAACATCTTCCGGTTTGGCCGCCCCCACCGCCAGGAGCGCCTCCTTCAGATCCGGTAATGAACCGCCGCTTTTTTCCATGGTGGCCTCAGATCGGCTCAGGCTGTTTCATGATAGAGAAAATAGATCGCGTTCAGGATCTCCGAGATCCTGGAAAGAAAAACCTGTGGGACCCGACCGGTCAGCAACTTGACCTCCGTAACGGCCTCCTCGCTCAGAGGGTCCGCGACCGCGAGATAAACCTTTTTACTGTCGCAATCAAAGGCCACGAGCAGATGTTTGTGACAGAAGTCCGACTGCAGCAGATCCGCCATATCAGGATTGAGCGCGTAATGCCGCAGGGAGATGTACGGGATCTTAAACTGCTTACCGAGAGCGCCGATAAGACAATCCTCATCGAGAAAACGCTTCGCGATCAGGATCTGGCCGAGCAGTCCGCCTTTTTCTTTTTGCAGCGCAAGCGCCTCCGTCAACTGACCCGGGGTCAGCAATCCGTCTTCGACGAGAATTTCCCCTATCCTCCGTCTCACTTTTGGTTCCATATTCCCTCGTTCATTGCAGCTTCAACAAACCCAAACTCCCGAGCGCAATTCGTGACAAAATCACGTCGGGGACACACCCAACCTTCTGAACGCTGAACTCAACCCGCTTCCCAGTCTGATGAAAAACACCCCTCATGGATGCAATGCGCTTATCGTTAAATAACGGCACTATTTACAAAGAATTTTGCTTTTTTTGACGTTCTCGGAGAATCGATCCAGCGGGCATGCTCCGCAACGGGGGGATTTTCGGCAATGGTCTTTCCCCAAACGGACGATTTGCGCGTGAAAATCGTTGTAAAGACCCGTGCGGTGCGGCAAGGCTTTCTCAAAGATCGCCTGCCACGCAGCGTAATCGAGATCCTGTGCGGCAAGATCGTGCCGCGAAAAAATGCGTTTTGTGTAGGCGTCGATGACGAAGGAACGTTTATTCAGCGCATAGAGAAGTATCGAATCCGCCGTTTCAGGCCCAACCCCCTTAACCCCGAGAAGTTTTCCCCGCAGGACGGCAGTCGTGTCACGTTCCATCCGGCCGATATCGCCGTAATACTCCCGGACCAGAAAATCCGCGAGATGCTTCAAACGGTCAGCCTTGACGTTGAAATAACCGGCCGGTCGGATCCTCCGCGCGAGCGAACGCCGTGAAACGCGATGTATTTCCCGCAAAGAAAGCATTTTCGCTTCCTTCAAGTTCCGGATCGCTTTTTCGACATTCGTCCACGCCGTGTTTTGCGTCAAGATCGCCCCAACCATCATCTCGAAAGGCGTCTCTCCGGGCCACCACCGCTGGTGCCCGAAGGCCCGCCGCAACGTCCGGTAAACCGAAAGCAATGCCGCTGGGCGCAGCTTAGGGTGTCGTCGGGAATGGATAGGTTTTGAGGATCTCATATCGCGCTCCGCCGGGAAGACAGTGACTTTGATAAAGATGAAAGCGGTCCAGGGTCTTTGTGCCCGTCGGAAATTGGAACCCCATCTTCGCGATGGTCGTTTCCGGGTCCGCGATCTTTTTTTTCACGCGACCGAGGGTCACATGGGCATGGAAGGGACGCTCCTCCACCGGGAAGCCGAGACGCGAGACTTTTTCCCGCACGGCCTGATGAAGGGAAAGGATCTGCCCTGCCTGATCCCGAACACCGACCCAGATCACACGGGGGTGATTCAAGTCCGGAAATCCGCCAATAGGTTCCAGACAAACCGGGAACGGCCGGAAATTTACCGCGACTTGTCTTATCGCGTGATCGATCTTCTCAAGGTCGTCAGACGGGGTCGTGCCGAAAAAATGAAGGGTCAGATGCGTTTGCCCGGGGCGAACCCACTGAACGTCGGGTATGCGGCGTGAAAGCCTTTCCAGCACGGCTTCGAGTTCCCGGAAAAAAAGCTCGTGGAATGGGATCGCAAGGAATAAACGCAGGGGCGGATCTTTTAACGGATCGTCCGCCATAAATATTCCAGCGCTTTGACCACCGCCCGCCTCCGCACCTGTTCCCGCTCGCCCCAAAACACATGCTTCCAGGTCCGCGTTTTCCCGTGCGGCAAAGCAAGCCCGATATACACAAGTCCGGCGGGCTTTTTCGCAGTGCCGCCGCCCGGCCCGGCGATCCCAGTGATCCCGATCCCGTAATTCGCTTCCATGCGCGACCTGACCGCGGACGCCAATTCCGCCGCGACCTGACGGGAAACTTCCCCGTTCGAAGCCAGCGTCTTCTCGGAAACGCCCAATTTCTTTTTCACGCTCGCGTGGTAGGCGACCGTCCCCCCCATAAAAAACCGGCTCGCGCCAGAATGCCGGGTGATCTCCGCGGCAAGCAGCCCGCCGGTGCAGCTTTCCGCGACCGCGAGCGTTTGTCTCCTCCTCGCCAGGATCTTCGCAGTTACCGCCGCCAGCGGGATTTCCTCCCACGCGTAAATATAGTCCGTAAGTCGCGCGGCGATCTTCTTTCTGAGCCGGAGCAATACCGCCTTCTGTTGCGCCATGATACGGATCGCAACTTCGCCGGACCCGGGGTAGATCCCAAAATCGAACGCGTCATCAAAAAAATCTTTCCCGAGCTTCTTCATAACGTCAGGTTCGCCGATCCCCGTCAACTTGACGACCAGCTTGCGCGCGCGATCACGCCGGGGATATTGTTTCCGGAGCAGCGGCAGGACCACATCGAAGTACATGTTCTGAAGCTCGGCCGGCACGCCCGGCAGCGCGATCACCGTTTTATTGCCGGTCACAATGGAGAAACCGAGGGCGATCCCGAAGCGGTTGATGAGCGGCCGGGCGTTAGCGGGATAATGAGCTTCCCGCCGGACCAGCGCGGGAATGCGCTTGCCGAATCGTTTGTAGATCTTTTTTAGACGGTTAAATTGCGCTTTGGAGAAAAGAAGCGGGACCTTAAAATGCGCCGCGATGCCTTCCCTCGTCACGTCATCGGGAGTCGGGCCGAGTCCGCCCGTGACCAGGATCACATCCGCGCGGCGCAAGATCTCCGCGAGGCGGAACCGGATGGCTTCCTGGGTATCCGCGCAAACGCCGTTCGAGATCACTTCGAACCCGGAACCGGTCAATTCGCGCCCGAGGAAAGCGGCGTTCGTGTTGACCACGCTCCCGCGAAGAAGCTCGTTTCCCACCGCCAGGATCGCAACCGTCGGGTTCATTTGAAGACCGTGAAGAGAATGATCCAAGCACACAGGCCGGCCCCGATATCATCGGCCATGATCCCTCCATACCTGGGGATCCTCTCGAGCAGTCGCACCGGGAAAGGTTTGAAAACATCGAAGACGCGGAAAAGAATAAATCCCGAAAGAGCAGTCACCCAGGTCAGAGGCATCGCCATGAACGTGACAAACATCCCGCACACCTCATCGATCACAACATATTGCGGGTCAGAATCCGGGTCTTTTAATAACGGAAAGGCCCAGGCCCCGATGAGGAACAGCGTGATGAACGTCCCTCCGTACAGCCAAACATTCCAGCGGGTCAAAAATACCAGCAAAAGCCCCAACAGACTGCCCCAGGTCCCGGGCGCCTTCGGCAACAGCCCCACCCCGACGGCGAGCACGAATTTGGCAAACTTTTCTGAAGAAAAATGAGCGCGTTGATTCATCAGAAAAATAATCCCCGAGAGGATCGTCAACACGGCGGTCACGATCAAAAGGTAAGGCAGGACGCAGCACAAAATATCCGTCGCGACATTGCACACGACATAAGGATCCAGTAAAAAATACGCGAACGAAACCCACACCGTGATCATCTGGAAAACAAACTTCAATTTCCCGAGCATCTCCGCACCGATGGACTCCCCTTCGAGAAGCCATCCCGTCCGGCAAAAAGTCACGATGATCTCACGGATGAAAAGAGGCACGACCCACCAAATCGAAAACATCTGCAGCTTTGCAAAGGCCGCCAACGGCGCCAGGATCAGGATCTTATCCACAAAAGGGTCGACCCAGCGACCGAACGCGGACTCAAGGTTATATTGCCGCGCCAGCCAGCCATCGAGATAGTCGGTGAACGCCCCGATCATGAAAAGGGCAAAGGCCCAAAGATGCGCCGCGGGCGACGGCCGCAGGATCAGGAACGGCAGCGCGATCCCGATCAGTCCCCTCAGGATGCTGAGGACGTTCGGATTGAAGATCGAATATTTATACTTCTCCCACGAGGTCATAGGCTTGCGTGTCCGTGATCCGCACCGGGTAAAACGTCCCCGGTTTTAACGACTTTGAACTGCGTATAAAAACATGGCCATCCACTTCAGGGGCATCCATCGCGGACCGCCCGATCCACTGCCGCGGGGACTTCGGGTCTTTCGATTCCACCAGCACCTCGAAAGTCTTTCCGAGAGCACGCCGCTGGACTTCTGCGGCGATCCGCTGCTGAAGCTGCATGGCCCGGTGGTATCTTTCCTTTTTTATCGTTTCCGGGATTTGCCGCGGGAAAGAGGCCGCCGGAGAACCCTGTTCCGCCGAGTATGAGAAGATCCCGAGGCGCTCGAACTTCATCTCCTGCATGAAATCAAGAAGCTCCCGGAATTCCCGCTCGGTTTCCCCCGGGAATCCGACGATGAAACTTGTCCGGAGCACGAGGTCCGGCATCACGGCCCGCAACTTGCGGACCAGCGCGACGGTCTTCTTCTTGTCAAACCCGCGGCGCATGGCCGCCAGTATTCTATCATTAATGTGTTGAAGGGGTAAGTCCAGGTAGTGGCAGATCCGGGTGGCTCGCGCCACCGTACCGATCACTTCGTCCGTCAGCGAGGACGGATAGGCGTAAAGCAAGCGGATCCAGTGCAGTCCGTCAACCGCTTCAAGCGCCCTAAGAAGCTTGGGCAGCAGCGGCCTCTTCGTGTAATCGCAGCCGAACTTCGTGATGTCCTGGCCGATCACGACCAGTTCCCGCGCCCCTTCCCTCACGAGGGTGCGGGCTTCGGCGACCACGTCCGGGATCTTGCGGGACCGGAACTTGCCGCGGAGCATCGGGATCACGCAAAACGAGCAGGTGTGGTTACAACCTTCGGAGATCTTGAGGTAACGATAAAATTCCGGTGTCAGGGAAACGCGTTTTTCATCGGACCGAGAGAGATAGCCGGCGCGATGCACGCTGACGACGCTCTGCCCGCCCGTCACCTTTTTCAGGACCGCCGCAATCCCCACATAGTCCCCAGACCCCATAAAGGCGTCCACCTCAGGAAATTCCTTTTGCAATTCCGCCGCATAGCGCTGGACCAGGCAGCCCATCACGATCAGACTGAGAAGCTTTTTCCTTTTCTTGAGATCAATGAGCTTCAGGATCGCGTCGATGGACTCCTGTTTGGCGTCTTTGATGAAACCGCAGGTATTCAGGAGAACGACGTCGCTCGATTCGGGGTCATTGACGAGGCGGTACCGGGCATCCTGAAGTTTCCCGAGGATCACTTCGCTGTCCACGAGCGTCTTCGGACAGCCCAGCGAGATGATGCTGATACGGACCGGGTTCGAATAAGTTTTCATAGGAGAGAGGGATTGTAAAGGAACCGCGCGAAAATTCAACGAAAGAAATGCCCGCCGTTCAGGATCCTTGACCGCTCCCGAGTTCCGCAACCCGAACCCGGTATTTTCGCAGGATACGGTCCGGGTCATAGGAGGACTTCGCGGTCCTTAAAGCCAGTTTCCCGAGGTCTTGCTCGAAATTAAGGTATGCGTAAGAGCGCGGCAGGATCTTCGCGAAATGATTGTACATATATTGGTAGAGGCCTTTGAATTTTCGCTTCCCCTTCGCGAAATGAAGCGCGAACATTTCCGGCGTGATCTCTTCGCCGATAACAAAACCCGCGGGCTCCTTGTCGATGTAGTAGATCCCCCCGCAGAGGACCAGTGTGTCATAAAGCTCTAGCGCTTCGAGACACGGGGAATAATCCGTCGCGCCTTTGTCCCCGCCCACATCGGCCTGCCACGTCTCAAGGATCTCCCGGGCGTCTCCCATCCGTTCCTGCGTCAGGGGCAAGGCCTCAGGCGTGAAAACCGAAAGAAATTGGTTGAGCAGGTTTTTCTGGCCGTGAAGTTTGCGGCCTTTGTAAGTCGCGAGTTTTTCCAGGGTGAAAACATAATCGGAATCATCCTCGGAGAATACGGCGGCCGCGCCATGATTACCGAGCGCGGGGAGCCATTCCACAGGAACCGGAAAAATAAAATCGTGGCCGCGGGCCACAGCGATCAACGATTCGATGTTCCCGCTACGAATGTCCGTCGTCGGCATGACGTAGCGGAATCCGTCGTAGGTGTTCCCGCTTACAAAAACATCGCTACCGTCGACAATGACCTGATGCCCGTGCGTCTCGCGAAACAGATAGAGGTTCGGAAAACTGTGCTCGGATAGGGAGCAGCGGATTTTTTTGAAACGTTCCACGAGAAGTTCTTTATGCGCGAGTGAAAGTTTTTCAGTTTTCATGCCGGGATACGCCTAGAGGGATCAAGCGACCTGTCATTTCTACCTTGGAATCGTCTATCACAAAGAAATGGCGGGAGCGACGGGGCTCGAACCCGCAACCTCCGGATCGACAGTCCGGAGCTCTAACCAATTGAGCTACGCCCCCACACAGGGAATGACTACTTGAAGGAGTCGGTATTCTAGCGACAGAACCCCGATTCCTCAAGAGAAAACTGGTATTGCTTTCAAATAAAATCTACCGTAAATGACCCTGCCGCCAACTCAAACGTCAACGCTGACGACAGAAACGCAAATCTGGGCGTTGTAAGATTCGAACTCACGACCCCTTCCGTGTAAAGGAAGTGCTCTAACCAACTGAGCTAAACGCCCATAAATCTTAACTCGAATCAGCGTCGTTCAAAAACCCGCTAATCAGCCGCGAATTGGTTGATTCGGTGGATCATCCGTTTCAGGCTCACAGCGCAGTCCTTTTTGAAACTGAACGCGAGACGCGCCAAGTGGAAAGTATACGGAACGTCCTTCTCTTCCTCGAATGGCGTGAGGGACTGCGCGATCTTTCCCTTTTTGACGATCGCCTTGAACTCCAGATTCAAAAGATCCAGTTGCTCGCCGCTTAGGGGTTTTTGAATCCGCAGCACGAGCACATCCCGGATGTAGCGCATCGAGTGGTACATCTTGTAAAAATCCGTGACGTGTCTCACCGCATCCGAAGGATCCTGCGTAAAATACATGATCCCCAGATCTTCCTCGCTGATCATCTTTCCTTTGATGAGCTGCCGCTTCAGAAACTCCTCGAACTCTTTCCAATAGGTGGACCCGGGAGCGTCCAGGCACACGATCGGCCGGGGTTCGGTCTTTCCCGTCTGGACCAGGGTCAGAGTTTCAAAACCCTCGTCGTGGGTCCCAAACCCGCCGGGACAAAGCACCGTCGCATGGGATTCCCGCATGAACATCAATTTGCGCGTAAAGAAATATTTAAAATTCACGAGCTTTTCGTCTTTTTGCATGACGGGATTCGCCATCTGCTCGAAGGGCAGCTGGATATTGACCCCGAAACTGCTTTTCCGGCCGGCCCCTTCATTCCCCGCCTGCATGATTCCGGAAGCCGCTCCGGTAATAACCATCCACCCTTTACGCGCGATCTCGCGCGCGAACTTTTCGGCAATTTGATAGTCCGGAGAACTCTTGGGCGTTCGCGCCGAGCCGAAGATCGCAACTTTCCGGATTGCCCGATAAGGCTCGAAAACCTTCAAACTGTCGCGAAGCTCCTTCATGGAGATACTGATGATCTTGATGTCTCCGCGGTCAAGCTTGTCCGCATAGGCCTTCAGGGCCGTGACAATGATCTCTTCAACAATGTCTGCGTTCGAGCCCGCCCCCGCCTGCTCGATCAGCATACGGATTAGCTTGTCGATCACGGGATTAGCGGCGCGGGATCCGTCTTTTTTGAAGGGAATTTCCATTATTCACTCACCTTGATCTGAAGGATCAGGTCCCCCGGATGATGACACGTCGGGCAAGGCCTGCCTTGGCGCGTCAAACGCAGCTTCTGTCCTTCCCTGATACCGGACGGAATCTTCACGGACAGGGTCTGACCCTCCGCGGTGTGGAACGTCACGCTTCCGCCTTCCCGCGACTTCTTTTTTGATATCTTCAGGTTGACGACCACATCCGATGACTCTGATACCGCATCCCCTCGCTCGTCGTCATACTCCTGCCCCATGCCGTTATAGAACCCCTTGCCCGGAGAGCCGGAAGAATAAAACCGCGTCGACCCGCCTCCCCCGCTGAAAAGATCCCCGAAAATGTCGGAGAACGCGGAGTAACGCCCGCTCGAACGGGTCCGCCCGCCGGCCGAGAACTGTTTCAAAAGGTCCTCGAAATCAAACCCCTGCGCGCCCGCGAAATTCCCCTGCTGCCCGCCACCGCCGAACTTCCTCATCTGATCGTACTGGGCCCTTCGCTTTTCATCGCTGAGGACATAGTACGCTTCGGATATCTCCTTGAATTTCGCCTCAGCCTGTTTGGGACTGTCCGGATTCTTGTCCGGATGGTATTTCACCGCAAGCTTGCGGTAGACCTTCTTGATCTCGTCCGCCGTGGCCGTTTCGCCGACCCCGAGTGCCTGGTAATAATCTTTTGGTTTCATAGTTAGAAATACCGCTTTCTTTTTGGAACGATTTGATTATAAGCTATGGCGCAGGGTATCTTATACAAATCGGGCCGTATTTTCTATCGGAATAACAAAAACCATGGTCGAGACTTCGCAAAAATTTCCGGGCCTCCATAATCTTCTCTCCGCGTCCGCGCAGCTCTTGGGAGCGTTCGCGAAGAGGCACAAAGAAGCCTTGGCCATAAGCCTCTTGTGGATGAGTATGACCCTGCTCGTCAACCCCGTCGGCGAATTCCCGCTCACGGACGACTGGATGTATTCTCATTCCGTTTTGACCCTGTTAACTCACGGGCGTTTGGAGCTCTTTGATTTTCAAGCTATGACCGCCGTGGGGCAGATCCTCTGGGGAGCTCTCTTCGCGAAACTCTTCGGGTTTTCAATGACAACGCTCCGCATTTCCGTTCTCATCCTCGGCCTCGCGGGACTTTGGAGCACTCAGGGTTTTCTGAGATCCGCGGGCTCACGCCCGTTCCTGACCTTTTGGGGCGTCCTGACGCTCGCCACAACGCCTCTCTATTTCGGGATTGCCAACAGCTTTCTCACCGACATTCCCTTCTACGCGCTCACGGTCACCTCTTTTGTTTTTTTTATCCGTTACCTGCAACGTGAAACAAAAACCCTTTTCGTCGCTGGATCCCTTTTCGCGATCATTGCCATCCTTACCCGCCAGTTGGCCTTGATTATTCCCATTTCCTTCTCCCTTGCTTATCTCACTCATAAGGGCCTTAGCCGGAAAACCCTTATCCGCATCGGGGTTTTGTGCGTCATCACCTTCGGGGCTTTTTGGGCCTACGATTTTTTCATCAAGAACACCATCGGCCGCCCATTCCTTTACTACGCGCGTATGAATGCTTTTAAAACGGCCCTGAGCTCGTTCGGAACCCCGCTGTTCCTACAGTTCCTCTCAGCTTTCTTTTGGCGCGCGTCGGTCAATCTCGTCTACCTCGGTGTTTTCCTCCTCCCCTTTCTCCTGCTACTCCTGCCTTCCCAGTGGCGCCGCTTGAATCCGCTGGAAAAAACGTTGTCCGCGGGAATCACGTTATTTCACGGGGGATTTGCCGTTATTTTCGGATCGCTGGCGCATCACCGATTTATCATGCCTTCCGGCATCTCGTATATCTGTGATTTTTATTTCGGGACCATTACGGTCGCGGGAAGCGACGTCACGACCCCCGCCCCACGAATCCTCTGGATCGCCGT
The DNA here is from genome assembly GCA_903819565.1 of Candidatus Omnitrophota bacterium. Taxonomy (GTDB): domain Bacteria; phylum Omnitrophota; class Omnitrophia; order Omnitrophales; family Aquincolibacteriaceae; genus Pegaeibacterium. Next base: position 15,417 of record CAIJDY010000193.1, read on the forward strand.
CACCGCTCTCGGCATGCTCGGGGCCGGGATTATCCTTTCGAATTTTCTGATACCGCTTTTTCGCTTTTTCCGCAACCGCTGCAGGCTCTCAACTTTTCAGAACGCGTGGGTTTGGGTCCTTTGCATCTCCGCTTGTTTCTTTTATTTCGTGCCTTGGGGAATCTCCGGACAATTCGACCGCTACAATACTTTCTACATGCCGTTCGTCCTGCTCCTTGTCTTGCACAACACCGGCGAGGTCCCTCAGCACCAACTTCGCGTTTCGCTACCTTTGGCATCGGTCCTCATGATGCTGATCGGTTTTTACAGCGTCGCGGGAACGCATGATTATTTGTCCTGGAACAGGGTCCGCTGGGGGATCTTGCGCGGCCTCATGCAGCAAGGAGGAGTCAGTCCGAAGGAGATCGACGGCGGGTACGAATTCAACGGTTGGTACACCTATAACAGCGCCTATAAACAAACTACCCAAAAAAGCTGGTGGTGGGTTCTTGACGACAAATACATTGTCTCGTTCAAAATGTTCGACGGCTATGAAATGCTGCAGGTATTTCCCAATAAACGCTGGCTCCCGCCCTACAAGGCGCCCCCCCTCCTGCTGCTACGTCGCATGGAAAATCAAATAACCCGTTCATAGATTTAATGGACATCCCATCCAAAGATGGATAAACTTTCCCAATCTCGCGGACCTGACGCCCGATTTTCGGCTCAAGGTTCGATGAGCTTCGGACCCTGTTTTTTAAGTGAAAGGCATTCGTCATTCCCATGAACCGTCTCATTTCGATCGATCGCCCCTCGGACATTCCGCCGAAATACCGCGGCACCCCAATCGGGCGTCTTCTCGAATACCAGAACCTTAGCCGCCCATTCGAGATTTATTCCCTGGCCAAGATTCTCATCGGCATGTGCATAGACAGCCGCAAACTCCTGCACATCCCGGACAATTTTGCGTTCGTTCTTCGCACGGGCGGCGCCAACCTTCGGTACAGCGAATTCAAGGTCTCCTATGCCATCGCCGTTGGCGGCGTCTCCCACATCGCCCTTATCACGCACGACCACTGCGGCATGGTCAACCTCCCCGCCCGCAAAGATCTCTTCATCAAAGGCCTCGTCAAAAAAGGGGGCTGGAGAAAAAAGGACGCTGAGAATCATTTCAGGAATTTTTCACACCTCTTCGAGATCGGCAATGAGACCGATTTCGTCCTGAGCGAAGTGAAACGGCTGCGTCTCCGCTCCCCCAAGGTCCGCGTCGCACCCGTATTCTCTAAAGTTCAGGACAACCGGCTTTTTTTGCTGAAGGAATAATCCCGTGAGCAAACCCGAAGACCCCAACGAAAAGACTTTCCTGGCCCGCGTCGAGATCCTGAACCAGCGGATCCAGAAAGCCAAAGAAAAAGACCTTTATCCCTACATGCATTCTTCCGACGCCGTGGAAGGGGTCCACGTTGCGGTCCACGGACGTCCGATGCTCCAGTTCGCGTCCTATTCCTATCTCGACCTCCTGGGCCACCCGAAGATCAACGCCGCGGCAAAAATGGCGATCGAAAAATTCGGGACCGGAACGCACGGCGTCCGCTTTCTCGCCGGGACCACCCGCATCCATGTGGAGCTTGAGAAAAAGATCGCCTCTTTTAAGAAAACCGAAGCGGCCGTCGCCGTGGCGTCAGGATATGGCGCGAATTTCGGAACGATCTCCGCCCTGCTCGGACGACATGATGTGGTCATTTCCGACAAGATCAACCATGCGAGCATTGTCGACGGCTGCATCCTGTCGCGGGCCCAGTTCGTCCGCTTCGAGCATAATGATATGGCCGCGCTTGAAAAAGCGCTTGCCGAGGCCCCCAAAAAAGTGACCCGCCTCGTCGTGGTGGACGCCGTGTTCAGTATGGACGGCGACATCATCAACCTCCCCGAAGTCATCCGGCTTTGCCGGAAGTTCAAAGCCCTGCTGATGATCGATGAAGCCCATTCGCTGGGCGTTCTCGGAAAAAAAGGCCACGGCATCGAGGAACATTTCGGGATCGATCCGGCTGAAAACCTCATCGATATCCGGATGGGCACGCTGAGCAAGACCATCCCGAGCATCGGCGGGTACATCGCCGGCAGCACCAAACTCGTCAATTACCTGAAGCACACCATCCGGCCCTTTATTTTTTCGGCCGCGCTACCTCCTCCCTCGGCCGCCGCGGCTAAAACCGCGTTTGAAGTCATCGAGGATGAGCCGTGGCGCGTGGAAAAACTCCACAAAAACACGGACTATTTCCTCAAGACTCTCAAAAGCCGTGGGTTCGACACTCTTAAGAGCCAGACCGCGATCGTTCCGATCATTATCGGGGACGAAGGCAAGGCCCTGGAGATGACGCGCCTCGCGAGGAACGAAGGCATCTTTATCGTTCCAATCCTCCCTCCCGCAGTGCAGCCAAACACCACGCGGATACGCGCGACCGTGACCGCAGGCCACTCCCTTCAAGAGATCGATCGCGCCATCAACACGTTCGAGAAGATCGCAAGAACTCTTCACATCCTGCGACCCTAGATCTTTTCGAATCCCGGAGCCTTCGTCATGGAAAAAGGATACGCGCTGATCACCGGAGCATCGGAAGGCATGGGCCGGGAATTCGCCGCGATCTTTGCAAAGAACGGCTATCCCCTCATCCTCGTCGCCCGCAATAAGGCCCGCCTAGACACCCTCGCCGAGGCATTGCGCGCGGCCGCGCACATTGACGTGAGAGTCATCCCGGTCGATCTGAGCCGACCCACGGCCTCGGAAGAACTGAAAGCGGCGATCGATGAACAAAAACTCGCCGTTGAAATCCTGGTGAACAATGCCGGGTCCGGCGTCCACGATCTTTTCCATGAATCAGATTGGAAATCCACGAAAGCCATGCTGAATCTCAACATGCTCACCCTGACCTGCTTATCGCATCTCCTTCTTCCCTCGATGCTCCGCAACAGCCGCGGCAAGATCCTGAACGTTGCGTCGACTGCCGCCTTCCAGCCGGGTCCCCTGATGGCCTGCTATTTCGCCTCCAAAGCTTACGTCCTCTCATTCACCGAAGCGCTTGCCAACGAACTTGCGGGGACCGGCGTCACGGTCACGGCTTTTTGCCCGGGACCCGTGAAGACGCTGTTTCAGGAGAGATCCGGAACGGAGAATACCCGGGAGAATAGCTTCACCATGACGGCAGCGACAGCCACCGCTGCGGCATATGACGGCCTGATGCGGGGAAAAACGCTCGTCGTCCCCGGGTTCACGAACAAGCTTCTCGCATTCCTGGTGCGCCTGACTCCCCGGTCCCTGGTGACCCGCATGGCGCGATTCATAGAGGAAAAACCTTAAATCGATTCTGGAAGAGGCCCCGGCTGCAGTCCTTGTTTTTCAGACCCGTGATGATAACCAGGCCTTTTCACCAGAGCTTAAGATCAAAACTCGAGGATTTGTCGACCACTTCTCCGGGTTTCCGGTTCAGGGTCTCGACCAGTTTGACGGCCCACTGATCGATCCGCTTTTCGGCAAAACCGTACCAGCTCAGCTGGTCAATATTGATGAGGGTGAAAGGTTCCTTCTTCCGGTCCGCGAACTTGACGAGGGTCTCCCCCGTGCGGGCGTCCTTCAGCTGGATCTCAATGGCCACGTAACTCGGATTCGTCTGGTTCACCGCGGTTGCCGCCAGCCCGTAAACCGGCACAAAACCGGCGGCTTTCAGAAGCACCTTGTTCGGCGTCAGCTCGGTCAGCGCCATTTCCACCCGGAGGATCTCGGGACTCGGCTGCATGCTGAACGTGACCTTGAAACGCTTGTCAGGATCGGCAAAAAAAGCGCGCTCGAACGCCGCCCGGGTGTAGCGGGCAAGATTTTCGACGTCCTTCTTGATCTCACCAGTCCGGCCGAAATCCTGCCAGAGGTCCGCTTTCAGAAGATGCGATGTGTCAACCGGTGTGATCACGACCTTCCGGTATTGCGCCCAGTTGACCCCGGGCTTGATCCAGGCCTTTTCGAAAGGAAGATCTCCCCTGAGCGTCATGTCGCTTTGATTCATGAACCCGCTCGGCTTCGGCTCTCCCGCCATGCAGACGGGAAGGCTCAGCACCGCGAGCAGGAACGGAAGCATTTGCGTCCAGTGCCGGATCCTCATGGCGCTAACAGCTCCTTCCAACAAAAGCGCACGCCGTAAACCATGAACGACGGAATCAATCCTGTCATGGGGATATCTTCTCCTGGGAGCCGGGGTCCGGACGCGCAAACTTTGGGCTGAACGCCCCCAGTCCTTCAAAACAAAAAGCGAGCGCAAGAAGACCTGAATGCAACACAAGTCGGTCCAGGGTAGATCGGAGATGCCATATCAGGTTGTAACGGGTGATATAAAAGATAGCCACGTAACCCGCATTGACCAAAATGACGATCCCAAACAAGATCCACGGATAATCGCCCCTCGGCTTTTCCTTTCTGATCCCGATGGCGATAACCGCCAGAATGAAAAAACCCCACAGACCTTTCCATTTATCGGGTCGGGACATTTCAAGGTAGAAAGCCTTGAAGATCGTAAAGATTCTGGGCCATCCCGTGATCAGAGGGCTCGGATCATTACGAAGATATTTCTGAAGCACTCCGGATCCCAGGTATACCCCGTGAGTTTCCGGAAAAAATTTCAGAGCCCCGGCCGCCAGAAGAGGCAGAAAAGCGCCCAGGGTGAACCAACGCAGGGATGCAAAAGGATCTTTCGACCTTCCGAGGCATCTCAAAACGCAGATAGCGCCCACGAGAACATAGATCCATCCGACAAACAAAACCCCATCGTTCTTAGTCCAGGCCGCCAATCCTCCCAAGAGGCCGGAGACCGCGAAAAGCTTGCCCTGATTCGAACGGAGCGCTGCGGCCAAGGTCAGACCGCATGCCGTGATAAAAAACGTCACAGGAACATCGGCAAATTGACGGACTGAGTTTTGCAAATAAGGCATCAGAACCAGAAAGAGAGTCCCGCCGATCCATCCTGACGCCGGGGAAATTCGAAGCGACAGATACCAGACTAGGATCCACGAACACGAAAGATAGAAACCCAGATAGACCAAAGGCGCCCACAGGGGGGATTCACGCCCCAGCCAGTTCCAACCCCACGCGAGCATCCCGGAAAGAAGGAGCGGGTAATCGGTATTCGACCAGAAGATCTTTGATGAGAACATGTTCAGCCAAGTCTCCGGCGCACGGAATAAAAATTTTGCCTTAAGAGCCCAAATGAAACGGGCATCGCCTCCACCCTAGACAAAAACATCCATGGGCGCCGATAAGGTATAAAACTGGATCACGGTGACAAGGGTATAAGCAAAAAGAAGAAGGGCGAGGCCGCTTGGAAGCGCTTGCAGAAAAAGGGATTTTTCAATGTTTAAAGCGCTTGGCCAGAAAAAGCCGGAACGCCGGAGATCCTTTTGGAGATGGAAAAACCGGTATCCCAGGAGGACCGCGCCGATAAAGAAACCCGCGATCAGGGAAATCTGCTTCGCACCGGCGGGCAGGACAACGTAAGCGGTAAAAAGGATGAGCGAACACAAACCCGCCCCGGTCGGAAACGAGGCCCCCAGGTAAAAAAGGAACCGGTAGCGGATGGAAATTCCCCGGAGCATGACCGAAAGAACCAGAAAGCCCAGAAGGACCGGGTAAATGAGCGCCGTCAGCAAATTCATCATCTTTTTTCAGCGATACCTTTCCCGTCGGCAAGTTTGAGAACAGGTCGATATCCGGTCTTTTGCATCCAGCCGGCAGCCAGGGGATCATTCGAACAATAAACCAGGGCTTTTTGCTCAGTGGGGGCTATATTGATCACCAGCGGCACCAGATAACTCTGCGCCGTATAAAGTTGTTCCGCTGCCGGGGCGTAGGGAAAATAAGGGATGTCCATCAGAAAGCTCACCGCTCCCCCCACAGGAAGATGAGGCTTGAAGACCGAAAATTCGGAACCGGGGTCAGGGACCAAGGATTCATTCCCGGCGAAAAGGTGATCCCTCAGAGAAAGGTTCCCGGGATCGACGGCCGGCAAGTCCGAAAAGCCGATGATCGCCAGGATGATCCCGTAGAATAAAAAAGCACCCCGGCGCTGTAAGGAAAATGATCGATGGGTGTTCCCGAGCGTCTCTGGCATTGGCATCATTTTTATCAATATTCAATGCTCTCAGTGGAACAGATTGTACTTGATCAGGCAATAAATGGCCCTCAGGCCATCTTTCCACCCGATCTTTTTACCCTCCGCATACGTCCTGCCATAATAAGAAATTCCCACCTCGTACAATCGCAGGTTCGGGATCCTGGCGATTTTGGCGGTGACTTCCGGCTCAAAACCAAATCTTTTTTCCTCTAACCTCAGGCCCTGAATGATCTCTCGCTTAAAAAGCTTGTAGCATGTTTCCATATCCGTCAGGTTCATGTTGGTAAGCATATTGGAAAGATAGGTTAAAAATTTATTGCCGATGCTATGCCAGAAAAACAGGATCCTGTGAGGCTTCCCGCCTATCAGTCTTGAACCGTAGACGATATCCGCGGATCCATTAAGAACAGGCTCGAGCAACAGGTTGTATTCCCGCGGGTCATATTCAAGGTCCGCGTCCTGAATGACCAAATAATCCCCGGTCGCCTTGGAAATTCCCGTATGCAGCGCCGCGCCTTTCCCCTTGTTGACCTCATGCCTGCAATAATGAATATTAAAGGACGGGTTTGCCGCGACATAGTCTTCGATCGCCTTTCCCGTGCCATCCGTCGAGCAGTCGTCAACGATGATCACTTCCTTGGAGATCCCGCTGACCAAGCTCACATCTTTAATTTTATTGAGGATCAAGTAAATGGTTTGGAACTCATTGTAGGCGGGAATGATAACGGACAACTTTTCGACTTTCATAGGCGCGTGCCCCCTTGACCATAGAACCGCTGTGGACAATCAACAGAACATATATCGGACTCGCCAACGCGTTACGTGAGCCCGTCGATAAACCTTATGACCAATCTCCAGAGATGCTTCCAGGAAGTGATCTCCCGGAGCAGCCCCCACATGATCTTCGGCCTTAAATAAAATTCCAGATATGCCCGGCGCTGGATATTCTTGACCTGCTTTCGCGTCATACCCTGCGGGGCATAACTGACCGCATGCACGAAAAAATGGTCGTAGTCGATGCTGCGCATCCCCTCGCTTTTCAGCTGAGTGTATAACGCCGACCCCGGCAGCGGCATAAAATTATTAAATTGCGCCCGGTCAAGGTTCAGGGACTTGGCAAATTGAATCGTCTGGACCATTTCCTGTTCCGTCTCCCCGGGGATCCCGAACATGAAAAAACCGGTCACCTTGATTTTCACATGCTGGAATAAGGCGACCCTCTCCTTGATCGTTTCGAGGGTCAGGTTCTTTTTGGTCAGATCATGGATCCGCTGCGAGCCGAATTCCACGCCCACGGCCAACGAGTGACAGCCTGATCTTTCCATCATCTTCAGGGTGTCCAGATCCAGAGTGTCTAATCTTACACCGGACGGACAACTCCAAGTGATCTTCAGTTGCTGGCTTATGAGCTGCCCGCAGAACTCGTGGACGAGGCTTTTGTGAAGCGTGAAATTTTCATCCTCGATCAAAAAATCGTTTACGCCGTATTTTTCCTTCAATAATTTGATCTCTTCGATCACATTCGCGGCAGATCTCTTTCGTATTTTTTTTGACGTGATCGATTTTCCGGCGCAGAACGTACATTCCATCGGACAACCCCGAGTAATAACGATCGGGGCCGTTGGAAAACTTTTAAAAAATCCGCCATGAGGCGCTTCGGGATAAGTCCTTGGATCCATAAGGTCCCAAGCGGGAAAAGGGATCTCGTCCAGATCATCCACCAGCTTCGGAGCGTTCACGACGGACTTCTCCCCGTCTCTCCATACAAGGTTCGGTACGCTGCTTAAAACGGGGGCTATTTTCTTCATCTCCTCAAGAAAGGACGGGAAGGCAATTTCGACTTCGCTTATAAAAGCAAAATCCGCTTGGGGCAGCATCGTCAGGATTTCAACCGGGTCTCCGGAGGGATGATACCCTCCCAGGATCGTCATGGTGGAAGGTTTGTGCTTTTTAATGATCGCCAGATGCCGCTTGACCGAGTTGAAGTCGAAGGTGAACATCTGGATACCGATAAAATCAAAAGTTTTCCTTTGGATGTAATCCTCAAAATCATTAAAAGAAAACTTTTCTTTATTGCAGTGCAGGATCTCTATCTCATGTCCGCACGATCTCAAAACCGAAGCGATGTATCCCAACCCCAGACTGGGGGTGATGACATAACTTCTGTTGATCGGGATCATCAATAAAATTTTCACTGTCACTGTCTTTCACTAGGTGATCTGCAGGCGTCCGGAACTGTTGATTTTCCGGCCAGAAACAGCGTGGGCATAGCGACCTCAAAACCGCACTCGCTATGCCCACCACTGCTACCGATCCTGCTACTTCTCCGGATGAACGCTCCATACAAATATGGTGGAGGTGGACCGTATATCGCACTCCGCAAACTAAGCGCCACCCAAGAGAAGAAGATCCTCGATCTTTCGTTTCAAAACCGGCAGATCATGCTCCACGGCACTCCAGACTATGTCAACATCGATCCCGAAATAATCATGGACCAAAATATTTCTCATGCCGATGATCTTTGACCACTCAAAATCAGAGTGTTTGTCCCGATACTCAGCAGACAACGCTCGGACGGCTTCTCCGATAATTTGAAGGTGACGGACAATCCAATTCTGGATCAGTTCGTCTTTCTCAAAAGCCTTTCGCCCTTTTGCAGCGTATTTTTCAATCCGCCCGATGGCTTCCGCAATATCTTTAAGCCTCTCCTGATCATCTCTCATAAAGACACGGCCTCCCTCAAAACCCTGCTTCTGATTCGCTCTCTGAGTCCCTTCGCCGTTACAACATCCACACGACAACCTAGCAACTCCCGAAGATCCATCAAGAGGCCTCCCAGATCCAGAAGGCTCCGTCCGGATTCCAAATCGACAAGCACATCAATATCGCTATCTTCCCGGTCATCCCCTCTTGCAACCGATCCGAAAATGCGGACATTCCGTGCCCCATACTTTTGAGCAAGGCCTAGAATCGCCTGCCTGTTTCCTTGAATTCTGTCATTAAGCTTCATAATTTATATCCCCTCCAGCTTGCTCCCCTGATCTGCTGCCCGTTTAATAATCGGCATCTCAGTCATAATCCTAACCAAAGCAAGCTTTTATTAAGCAATAGTCACACTGTTGAGAACGGGCCCTCGGAAATTAATCCGAAGGCCCTTAATCTTCAACCCGCACAAGCCGAGAATCTTCGTAAATATAAGTCTCGACTTCCAGATCTTCTTCTGTTTTCTGGTTTGCGGTAAGGTGTATGGAGGTGGAGGGAATTGCACCCTCGTCCAAAGGATCCGTCATCAAGGGGTCTCCATGCTCAGTCAGCAATTAGTTTAATTCCTCAAACCTCTGCCGACGAGATTTTGAGGAACGATCCGTCTGAATCTTTTCCCTGAACTCAACGGCGAAGTTCAGAAAGCAACCTGCTTTTTTCGCCGGCAGGACCTAGCAGATATCAGCCCTGTGACGTCGCTAGCAGTTAAGCAGCGATAGGAAGAGGCATCGGAACCGAAACCGGTCCGACAGCTCTTTCATTCCAGCTGAGTGTATCAGCATTTATAGTTTGCCACGTTTTTTTAAGAGGCGCCTGACGAACCTCTGCATGCTCCCTCGAATGCTAAACCCCCTGTCGAACCTATTCACCCCCAGGGGACCTATTAAAGAACGATGTCGCTCGCCTAGTATACCATTGGAAAAGGATTCCTACAACGCATGCGCGTGGAGCGGGTTACTTCCGTGTGGCCCGTTTGACAGCCGCCAGGGTCTCGCGCGTCTGGATGCGCTGTTTAATGTCCGCGCGCTTGTCATACTGCTTCTTCCCCTCCCCGACGGCGATCTCGACCTTCACGAAGCCCTTCTTGAAGTACAGACGAAGCGGCACGATGGTGAACCCCTTGCGGGCCGCCAGCCCCATCAGCTTGTTGATCTCGGCGCGTTTGAGAAGCAGCTTGCGCGTCCGGATCGGGTCGATCTCCTGATATCCCTGGATCTTGGAGTAGGGCGAAATATGACAGTTAATGAGAAAAGCCTCATCGCGGACGATCCGCACGTAGCTGTCTTTGATGTTCACGCGCCGTTCACGGATAGACTTGACCTCACAGCCCAGGAGGCCGACACCCGCTTCGAACTTGTCGCGTATGAAATAGTTGTAGTGGGCCTTGCGGTTCTCGGAGATCACCTCAAAGGCGGATTTGACGGGTTTCGGTTCAGATTTCACATCTTTTTTCTTCATAAGGATCCTCGAGAGAATCTCCGTTTCACAGGACCCGTATCACGATGAACGTCATGTCATCGAATGGCGGTGCCTGACCGATGAATTTTTGAAGGGCCGCTTCGATCGCCGTGAAAAGATCGTGCGCGTGGAGCGTGCAGTTATCCGCGATAAGTTTGGTGAGCCTCTCGATGCCGAACATCTCACCGTTCTCGGCCTTCGCCTCGATCACTCCGTCCGTGTACAGGATCATCAGGTCATTCGAGGCAAGCTGCACCGTCTCTTGGGGGTATTCCTGCCTGGAAGTGATCCCGACCGGAGAACCGCCCGCAGTGAGCGCGCCAAAAGTCTTTGTGTTACTTTGATACCACAGAGGCCGGTAGTGTCCCGCGTTCGAATAGGTCATCTGCTTCGTCCGTTTGTCATAGAGAAGATAAAGGGCCGTGATGAACATCCCTTTCCGCGAGGAGGAATCCGCCGCGATGTGATCGTTCGAACGGCTCAAAGTCTCGCCAGGCTCCACCTCCTGCGAAGAGATCACCTTGAAAACACTCCGCGAGCGGGTCATGTACAAAGTTCCGGGGAGGCCCTTTCCAGCGGCATCCGCGATGATAAAGCCCATTTTGTCCTCTCCCGTACTGGGGAAAAAATCGAAATAATCCCCTCCGACCTCTTTCGCGGGAACGCTTTTGGCCTCGATCTCAAGCCCTTCGACCTGCGGCGGGTGGAGGGGAAAGATCGACTGCTGGATCTCGGTCGCGATCTCCAGTTCGCGCCGCACCCGCTCATGTTCGCGGGCGCTCACCTCCCGTTCATGGATCAGGCGCTTCAGCGAATCGGTCATCTGATTGAAGATGGCTGCCATGCGGTCAAATTCCGTCTGCGAAAACCGCTCAAGCTTGTGGTCCAGATCCCCACCCGCAACGGTCTCCATGCCCTTGACCACGCGTCGGATCGGCGCTGTCAGCCAGATCGAGCTTAAAAGTCCGAGGCCCAGCGAAAAAAGAATGCAAACCCCCATCGCCATAAAGAAGCGATTCAGAAAGACCGATTGGAGATGCGCTACTGTTCTCTGGGCGATATCCATCCCGAGAAGTGCCACGACTTCCCCGGAAGCCGTCTTCACCGGCGCGTAAGCAGAGATCCACGATCCCCACTGGTCGGTGTAGACCTTCAGACTCACGTAAGTCTCGTGAAATCCCCTCTCGATCCCGGGATCCGTTGCGATCGTGTAGCGTTCGCCGCATCCCACCGGCGTGCGCTCACGGTCCGCGTTCGTCACAAAGCGCAAGGAATCCGGACTGGCGTCCCGCACCATCAGGTAGATGTCGAAAATATCCTTGTTGACCGCGCGGATAGTTTGTAGTTTCCGGATCAAATTTTGAGTGGATGAAAGCCGTTCGCAACCGTCCGTGAGCGGGATCGCCCTGACCTCTTCGCCCGCGATCAGGCTCGCGCTCACCTCGATAAGGTTGCCCATATACTTTTTGAAGCCGTCTTCGCGAAGCTGGGTCGCGCGGAGATAAAAGAAAGTGAAAAGGACCGCGAGGACAATACTGCTGCAGAGAAGAAAAACCAGGGACAGCCGGGCCGCGAAGCTTTTAAACATGGCGCATTGTAAACTTTTCCGCTCCAAAAAACCATTTCAAACCGCAGCCGCGGTGCAAAACAGAGTGATTCACGCGAAAAACAGGTCGTGCAGATATTCGTTACCGGTTCCCCGCGGCAGGCTCCACAGCTTTTTTCTTCCAGAGCCGGAAAAGCAGGATCTCCTGGGGGGCCGTCATCCGGTCGATCAGGAGCTGCGCGTCCCGCTCAAAAAAATGCGCCGTCTCGTCGCCGCCGAAGTCCTTCATTTTTAATTTCAGAGATGAGAATGTGAGGTTGGTTTTGAAGGCCGCGATCACAAGTTTCCGCACGCGCTCCTCGAAATACCGGACCTGGATATTCTTTTCCCCGGCGGCGTCGGTCTTCTCGAACACGAAGACCAGGAATTCCTCCCCCGCCGACTCGACCCGCTCATGGAATTCCCCGGTCTTGGGTTCGGGGAAATAATTGGAACTGGGCATGCTCAAATAACGCGGGCCGCCGTCCGTTTCACGGAAGATCCGATAGACCGTGGCGCGCACGCCCGCCGTTTTGACGGCGAGTTCCGCGGTCAATAGGTCCCCGTCCGATACGCCGAGCGCGTAGACCCGGAGAAAACCCTCACCGCGGGCCTTGTTGTTCCGATTGACCAGTAAACGGAGCGGCCGGGTGCCGAAGCCCGAAAGATCCTGGACCGTGACCTCCGCGGGCTGACCGTTCAGAAGAATTCTCGGTGTGCTTGAGTCCGGTTCCCCGGCCTTCAGGGAGGCCGCGAACGCCAGCATCGTAAAGATAACCGTCAGAAGCCCGCTGCATTTTTTCATGTGATTCCGCCAAAAACATCCCTCATAATGATCACGCAACGGCTCAAGCGACCCACTAGGCAAGATGCGCGAGAATGTCCTTTGTCCTCGCTTTAACGTTCTCCCACCAGGCACTGACATTCGATTGAGATGTGTTGTGGATATAACCGCCGGCGGAAGACCGGGAAGGAACGGGCTGAAAATATTCGTTGTCCTTGATGGCATACGCCGCGTTCATAACCGTCAAACAAAGAATCCAAGCTAACATAAGGCAGCAGAAGCAACGCATTAATCGGCGCATTTAATCTCCGCGGAATTAAAAAAATGTTCAGAAAACAATGCGGCCATCGCATAGGAACTTCCCTGGTTCCTGGCGATGCAGTATTTTTATACAGATAAAAATGCTGAGGAGGGGACTTGGCGCCTCCACTTCGTTCCGGTCGGCCACCCGCCCCACAACTCTGACATCGAGTCAATGTTGCAAGCAGGG